>JAQBQB010000010.1 GCA_028287235.1 Gemmatimonadota bacterium
GCTCATCATGAAGGAGTGGCATGCCTGGCCGGTGGGATACGGTTCCATGCTGCTCGAAAGCTTTGTCGCGATCATGGCGATGATCGCGGCCTGCGTGCTGCAGCCTGGCATTTACTTCGCGGTGAACTCGCCGGCGGGGATTGTCGGAGCGACGCCGGAGGCTGCCGCGGCCACGATCACGTCCTGGGGATTCCCGGTGGCGGCCTCGCAGATGTCGGAGCTGGCGCGGCAGGTGGGAGAGCAGACGTTGTTTTACCGGACGGGCGGCGCCCCGTCGCTGGCGCTAGGCATGGCGCACATTTTCGCCCGGGGCGGTGGAGGCGAGGCGATCCTGGGCTTCTGGTATCACTTCGCGATCATGTTCGAGGCGCTGTTCATCCTGACGACGCTCGACGCCGGCACGCGCGTGGGCCGGTTCATGCTGCAGGATCTCGGCGGCAAGCTGTGGGCGCCGTTCGGCCGCGTGTCCTGGTATCCGGCCGTGGTGATGTCGAGCGCGCTCATCGTGGCGATGTGGGGACACTTCCTCTATCAAGGCGTCATCGATCCGCTCGGCGGCATCAACTCGCTCTGGCCGCTATTTGGGATCTCGAATCAGCTGCTCGCCGCGGTCGCGCT
The DNA here is from genome assembly GCA_028287235.1 of Gemmatimonadota bacterium. GTDB lineage: Bacteria > Gemmatimonadota > Gemmatimonadetes > Gemmatimonadales > Gemmatimonadaceae > JAQBQB01. The sequence continues at coordinate 619 of JAQBQB010000010.1, forward strand.
CTGTCTCGGCACCACGATCATCATCAAGATGGGCAAGGCGAAGTACATGTGGGTGACGATGCTGCCGCTCGCCTGGCTGACGATCGTCACGATGAGTGCCGGTTGGGCGAAGCTCTTCTCCCCCGACCCCAAGCTTGGCTTCCTGTCGCACGCCCATCTCGTCGAGGCGCAGATCGCGAACGGCACCCTGCCGGCGGCGATCAAGGCGGCGGCCGCGAGCCGCATGATCTTCAACGACTATCTCGACGCCGGCGTGGCCGGGTTCTTCATGCTGTCCGTCGTGGTAATCCTCGCCGACAGTATGCGCGAGTGGTTCGCGGTGCTCGGCGGACGGAAGCCGCTGGTGTCGTCGGAAGTTCCATTCTCCGCCCTCCCGGCGACGGGAGACTGAGGTGGCCGAATGACGACTCGAGACATGGTTCGCTCGGCGCGCTCGAAGATCGAGCGCGTCGCATACGTGGTACGCCGCGTGATCGGCGTACCCGACTACGATCGGTACGTGGCGCACCTGCACGCGCACCACGCAGGCGCCCGGCCGATGGACCGCGAGGAATTCATCCGCCAGCGGCTGGCCGATCGGTACAACAAGCCGGGATCGCGCTGTTGCTAGAATTCTCATCGTCAACACACGGGCCGACGACAGAGCGACACGTCCGTCGAACGAACAGTTAGGTCGGCCGTTGGGCCGCGGGTTCAGGTCGCCGGCGCGGCCCGCGGCAGGAAGAGCATTGCCACCGCGGCGAGCAGGGCGAGGCTGGCCCCGACGGAGAACGCGACCGGCGATCCGAAGCGATCCCAGAGCACGCCGAAGAGCAACGACGCCGGGAGCGCGCCGACACCAAGGGCCAGATAGTACCAGCCGTACGCCGCGCCGCGCCGCTCCTTGGGCACCACGTCGGCGACGAGCGCCAGCTCCGTTCCTTCGGTGAGTCCGAAGAAAATTCCGTAGCCGGCGAACAGCGCCCAGGCGTGCCAGGACTGCGACGCGCGCGCGAACAGGAAATAGACCAGCGCGTACACGACCCATCCCGCGACGAGCACCGGACGGCGGCCGATCCGGTCGGACAGCGCGCCGCCCGGCACGTTGGACAGACTCTTCACGCCGTTGAGCAACGCCCAGATGATCGGCGCGAGCGCCACCGGCACGCCCAACTGCTTCGCACGCAGCAACAGGAACGCGTCGGTGGAGTTGCCGAGCGTGAAGATGAAGATCACGGCGAGAAAGGCCCAGAAGCGCGCGCCCATGCCGCCGGCGAGCTCCGCTTTCTTTCCCGGCGCGGCCGACGTTCGTGCGACTTCGCGAATGCCGAAGATCGCAACGACGATCGCGATCGCCCCTGGAATGGCGGCGAGCCAAAACACGGCGCGCAGCGAGAGATGAAACCAGGATAGGAGCGCGAACGCGATGACCGGGCCAAGCAACGCCCCGGCGTTGTCCGCCGCGTTTCGAACGCCGAACGCCTTGCCGCGCATGCTCGGATGCACGGAGTCGGCGATCAACGCGTCGCGCGGCGAGCTGCGGATGCCCTTCCCCACGCGATCGCTCACGCGGATCAGCAGTACCTGCGTGGCGTTCTGCGCGATCGCGACGAGCGGCCGCACTACCGACGCGAGCACGTAACCGGCGACGACGAGCGGCTTGCGGCGCTGCACGCGATCGGACCACCACCCGCTCGCCAATTTGAGCAGCGCGGCGGTCGATTCGGCGGCGCCTTCGATCGTGCCGATGAACCCGGCGCTCGCGCCGAGCACGGTGGTCAAGAACACCGGGAGGAGTGGATAGATCATCTCGCTCGACACGTCGGTGAAGAAGCTGACCGCGCCGAGCGCATAGACGTTTCGCCCGAGCTTCGCGGGTGGCGCGCCTGCTCCACTCGCGTCCGGCGCGACGTCGTGCACGGGGCTGTTTCCGGGGACGTCCATCCGACGAATCTACCACTTGCGGCCAGCCCCCGGTCGGAGCGATTGATAGGGATGCCACCGCGCGCGCCGGCGCTCGCCGACACCGCTCTCACACACCGTTCGCTCGCCGCCGCCCATGCGCGCTTGGCGGCGCACGACGACGCGATCATCCGTACGCAAATCGCCGTGGCGCAGATCGCCGCGCCAACCGGCGAGGAGCACGAGCGCGCCGGCTGGGTGTCGCGCCGATTCCGCGACTGCGGCCTGTCGGCCGTTCACACCGATGACGTCGGCAACGTCGTCGGCCGGCGCGACGGCACCGAAGATCTCGCGCCCGTCGTCATCTGCGCGCATCTCGACACCGTCTTTCCGCGCGAGACGGACCTCTCCATTCGCCGCGACGGCCAGCGACTGGTCGGTCCCGGGATCAATGACAACGGTCGCGGGTTGGCGGTGATGCTCGCGCTCGCCGGTGAGATCGACGGCGTTCGGGTCAGGTCGCGGCGTCCGGTGGAGTTCGTCGCCACGACCGGTGAAGAAGGGATTGGAGACTTGCGCGGCGCAAAGCATTACTTCGCCGACCGCGGTCGCACGGCGCACGCCATGCTCGCGCTCGACGGCGCCGGCGACGAGCGCATCATCCATCGTGCGCTCGGCTCGCGGCGCTTTCGCGTATCGTATGCCGGCCCGGGTGGGCATTCCTGGGCTGCGTTCGGATCAGCCAATGCGGTGCACGCCGCGGCCGGCGCCGCCGCGCGGCTGGCCGCGTTGCCGCTGTCGTCGTCGCCGCGGACGACGCTTTCAGTAGGACGTATCGGCGGCGGGCTATCGGTCAACTCGATTCCCGACGCCGCATGGCTCGAGATCGATGCGCGCTCCACGTCGGCGGCGCAGCTCGACGAGATCGAGCGCGCGATCAGACGAATCGCCCAGGCAGCCGCCGACGAAGAGAACGGCAGGCGCTCGATGGGTACGCGCGCATTGACCGTGCGCATCGACTCGATCGGCTCGCGTCCATGCGGCGAGACCCCGGCCGAGCACGCGCTGGTGCAAACGGCGATCGAAGCGACGCGGCTCGTGGGTCGCCAACCCGACCTCGCTCTGGCGTCGACGGATGCGAACGTGCCAATCAGTCAGGGCATCCCGGCAATCGCGATCGGCGCCGGCGGCCGCGGCGGCGATGCGCACACGCACGGCGAGTGGTTCGACAACTTGCAGGGCACGGTAGGTGTCGCGCGCGCGCTCACGATCGTGATGGCGGCGGCGCAGCTGGCGTAGGCTCGGCGGTCGTCGCCTACTCCGTTTGCCCCGGCTCCGCGCGCGCCAGCGCGCCACCCAGAAAGCGCATCGCAGCGTACGTCTCCGCCGCCAGGATGATCGATGCGAGAATGATCACGAGTGCCCATGCGACGCCGCGCGGCTCGTGCAACGCCGCCACGATTCCCCACGCGACCATGAGGGGGATCACGAGCCCCAACGCTAGCGAGAACAGGTTGGCGATCATCGCCAGGACGTTCTGCCCGAGCGCTTCAACTCCCGTGCTCACCACCGGACCGAGCCGAACCCACCCGGGAAAGAGCACCGCCGTTCCATTCTGAATGGTGAGCAGCGCGCCGTTGAGCGCCGTGATGGCGAACGGCGCGGCGATGAGCAGCGCAAGCCGCACGTCGCCGCCGAGCGGATTGCTCGGCGAGGCGAAGACGGCGACGTAGGCGATCAGCACGAGCATCGTCTGCATGGCGGCCATCGGCAGCGCGGCGGACGCGACTTCGGCGAGCACGATCTCGCCCGGCGGCAGGGGCAGCGTCTTGATCAACGGAAGATGCTGCATGTCGTGCCGCAGGTCGTTGCGAATCAGCCGTCCGCCAAAGAGGAGCAACATGCCCGCGAGCGCCAGCGCGCAGCTCGCGAAGATCTCGCCGCCGTCGGCGCCGCCGCTCGACGTCGCCGCCCCGAGCGCGATCGCCATCACCGTGGGGCCGATGAAGACGCGAAGCTGCGCGGTGCGCCGGAGGCACAGCATGTTCTTCCAGATGATCGCCAGCGCCGGGTGCCCGACGGCCGCGAGGGTGAGCGTTCCGGTGGCGCGCGGTGCGCCCATCGCCGCGACGGACCGGCGCGAGCGCGTGGCCTGTACGCGCCGCGCCCGCTCGGCCGACGCTTCGATCGCCGCATCCTCGAACGCGGCATCGGTGCGCAGCACCCACCACACATGGCCGAGCATGACGACGACGGCCGGCAGGATGGCGCGCGACCACGTGCCGACCGATCGCGCGAAGGTCGGCGCGACGACGATGTGGAAGGGCAAGAGTCCCCATGATGCCGGCGGCGCAGCCAGCGCACGCCCGAGCGCGCCGAAGAATTCGCCCGGCCCCTCCGCGGCGAGCAATGCCGCACGCGCCTCGATGATGCCGGCCGCGACGAGCACGCCCACGACCACGAACACCGCGATCGATACGCGCTGACGGCGCGCACCCGCTCGGCCGTGCTCTCTCCACGACGAGCGCACGAGCGCCGCGCCGAGGCGATGCATGTTGAGCGTCGAGAACAGCACCCACAGTCCGATTGCCCGGAGCGGCGACGGCAGCAGTGTTCCGCCGCGGCGCAGGATGAACACCCAGACGAGCGCGTTGATCAGCACCGTGATCTGCGCGCGAAAGAGCTTGTAGCCGATCAGCGACCGGCGCGACAGCGGCGCCGGAAAGAGCATCGACACCTCGGCCTGCGTGAACGCCAGAGCGGTGGCGTCGGAGCCGAAGATCCACGACCCCATCAACGTCAGCACCGCGAGGAGCGTGACGATCATCTCCGTGGGCTGTCCGAGCAGCAACGACGACGCACCGCGCGCCGCCGCCGGCCGGAAGAGGAACGAGTACAGATAGAGTCCACCGACGATCAGCGCCGCGGCGTAGCGCGGGCTGCGCGCGCGCGCCACCACGAATCGAATTCGATTCCGGCCGCTCGTCCACACGAGGTAGAAAAAGGCGTTCACGCGTTCGTTTTCTGCTCGCCGGTGAGCGCCAGAAAGACGTCCTCGAGCGACCGCCCGGCGAGGTCGGGATGCGCCGCGATGATCTCGTCGATGGTGCCGTACGCCACGCACTCGCCGCGACGCACCACGAGCAGCTTGGTGCACAGCGCCTCGACGAGGTTCAACAGGTGCGAGCTGAGAATCACCGCGGCGCCGTCGGCCGCGCGGGCGGTGATGGTCTCGCGCATGCGGCGCATGCCGCCAGGATCGAGCCCAGTCAGCGGCTCGTCGAGGATCAACGCCGTGGGATCGTGCAGCAGACCGCAGGCAATGGCGAGCTTCTGCCGCATGCCGCGCGACAGCTCGCCGGGCAGCGCGCTCCGCTTCTCGGTGAGCTCGAGCTCGCGGAGCAAACCGGGAATCCGCGTCTCGACGTCGGCGACGCCATAGAGTCGCGCGATGAAGCGCAGGTGCTCCTCGACCGAGAGATACTCGAACAGATGGGGCTCGTCGGGAATGAACGCGAGGGCGCGCTTGGCTGGTATGGCGTCGCGCTGGATGTCATGCCCGGCGATCGACACGGCGCCGCTCGATGGCGAGATGATTCCCGCGATGCAGCGCAGTGTCGTCGTCTTTCCCGCGCCGTTCGGTCCGACGAGGCCGAGCACTTCGCCCGGCGCCACGTCGAACGACATGGACTGTACGGCGGGGAAGGTGCCGTAGAGCTTCGTGAGTTGTCGGACAGCGATCGTCGAGACGTGAGAGGGGAGATTGGAGACGGGCGGACTATCGCTCCCCTCTCCGCTTTCAGCGCTCATTTCTGACCGTGGAATGATCGCTCACGTTGATCTGCCCCCGCACGCCGTCGACCACCGCGCCGTCGCCGATCATCGAGCCGGCGAGCTTGGAGCCCGTGACCGTGGACCCCGCGCCGACGATCGTGTCGCGCAGCTCGGAGCCTTCCACCCGGCTGCCCGCGCTGAGCGAGACGTTGGGCCCGATCGTCGAGGCGACGAGCGTCACGTCGTCCTCGATGTAGACGGGATCGACGATCGTGACACCGGCCGGCGTGGTGGCCGGCTTCCGCGCCCGTCCCTTCTCCAGCATGGTGCGGTTCGTCTCGAGCAGCGTGCCCTGCTCGCCGGCGTCGTACCACCCTTCGACGTCGATCACTTGGATCTTGGCGCCGTGGTCGATCATGTACTGGAAGGCGTCGGTGAGGTAGAACTCGCCCTTGTTCTTCGGCGACCGCAGCGTGTGGTCGATGCCCTCGTAGAGCAGTTTCCAGTTCTTTATATAGTAAAGTCCAATGTTCGCCCGCTTGGAGATGGGGGTCGTCGGCTTCTCGACGATCTTCGTCATGTTGCCGTCGGCGTCCGTGACGACCACGCCGAAGCGCTGGTAGTCGTCGACCGTCTTCACCCAGATGATGCCGTCGGCGTCGCTGCGGTTCACGACCGAGAGGTCGGCGTCGAAGATGGTGTCGACGAAGATGATGAACACCGGCTGGTCGACGTACGGGCGGGCGAGCGCCACGGCGCCCGCCGTTCCGTCCTGTACCTGCTGCTCGACGAACACCGACTCGAACGGGTACTTGGCCCGCGCGTACTGTTCGACCTTGTCCTTGAGATGGCCCGTGATGTAGATGACCTGCTCGACGTTGCCGAGTCGCTCGAGGTCTTCCATCACGTAATCGATCACCGGCTTGCCGGCGATCTTGAGCATTGGTTTCGGCGTGATGTGCGTGTGCGGACGAAGCCGGGTTCCCTTTCCGGCGAGGGGGATGATCACCTTCATGGCGCGCTGGTTCCTTCCCGCCCGTAGCGGTCGTTGAGGCGAACGACGTCGTCGAGCTGCGGCGTCGAAACTTCGAGAATGTCGCAATCGGTGACGGCTTCCATCTGATGGATCGTGCCCGGCGTGACATGGAACGCCTCGCCGACTTTCAGCGGAACCTCGCGCGGAGTGTCCTTCTCCCAGACGCGATAGATCAACTGGCCCGACAGCAGATAGACCGTCTCGTCCTTCACGCGATGGTATTGCACGGAGAGGGCCTCGCCGGCAGTGATGTGCAGGATCTTGCCGACATAGCTCTCCGTGCGCGCCCAGATGGTTTCGTGTCCCCACGGCTTCGGAACGTGGGTGATGGTCGAGCGTTCGCTCATTTGCGTGGGGCGTTGGGCGTGGGACGTGGGGCGTGAACGCGGAAGGGAAATAAACGCGGTTGGGGGTTGCACTGGTAGGCGGGCGGAACGGTGCCACGGCTTCCGTCACCGTTCTGCCCGGCACGCTCCCTGCTCTTTGCCCCTTCAAATGATCCTGGCACCCCGTCACCTACCCCGGCTCGCGGCCACGATCGGCCTGTTCACGCGCTACGGCCTGCGCGACTTCGCGAATAGCCAGGGGTTGGCCGGCCTGAATCACGAGCCTGAGCCGGGTGAGGACCACGGCGGCTCCCCTGAGAAAGCGGCGGCGTTCCGCAAGCGGCTCGTCGAGCTGGGGCCGGCGTACATCAAGCTCGGGCAGGTGCTGTCGACCCGCCCTGACCTGTTGCCGCCGAGCTACATCGAGGAGCTCGAGAAGCTGCAGGACGACGTCCCGCCGATTCCGGTGGAAGCGGTCGAAGAGATCATCGAGGCGGAACTGGGCGGACGCCTGAGCAAGATGTTCGCGAGCTTCGACCGCGAGCCGCTCGGCACCGCAAGTCTGGGCCAGGTGCATGCGGCCGAGCTTCGCGACGGACGGCCCGTGGTGGTGAAGGTGCAGCGGCCGCACATCCGGAACCTGCTCGCCGACGACATCGCCTTCTTCCACGAGCTCGCGGTGTTCATGTCGGAGCATACGTCGGCGGGGTCGAAGATCGACATGATCGGCGTGGTGCAGCAGCTCGAGCAGGCGCTGGCCGACGAGCTGGATTACCGGATCGAGGCGCGCAACGCCGCAACGTTCCGCCGGTCGCTCGCTGAATTTCCGCGCATTCTCATACCGCGCGTGATCGAGGCATACACCACGGAGCGCGTGCTCACCACGGAGCGCGTGCGCGGCACGAAGATCGACACGATCTCGCCGCTCACGCGGCTCGAGCACGATTTTCATCCGGTCGCCGACGACCTCACGCGCGCGTACCTCAAGCAGATCACGATCGACGGGCACTTCCACGCCGACCCCCATCCGGGGAACGTGTTCGTGGTGTTCCCCGAGGCGGTGAATCCGCCGACGCCGTCGGAGGTGAAGGACACCGACCGCCGCGCCGTCGTTCGGGACGCCGTCACGCCCTTGTCGAAGATCGAGAAACAGGCGCAGCAGCAAGCGGCGCCACAGCCTGCCGGAATCGACGTGAAGCTCGCGCTGATCGACTTCGGCATGACGGCGCGGCTGTCGGCCACGTTGAAGGAACACGTCATCCGCCTGCTGATGGACCTCGCCGACAATCGCGGCGACGACGCGGCGGAGATGCTGATCGAGATCGGCACGGAGCTCCCGGGCTTCGACCGCGAGGCATACGTCCGCGAGATCGCCGCGCTCATGGCACGCAACTACGACCTCACGATCGGCGAGCTGGACACGGGGAAATCGCTGTACGAGTTGATCAACATCTCCTACCAGCGCGGGCTACGCCTCCCGGCCGAGCTCACGTTGCTCGCCAAGACGTTGTTCAATCTCGACGCGGTGACGAAGTCGATCGACTCGACGTACAGTCCGATCCCCACCATCCGGGAGTACGGCAACCAGATCGCGGCGGAGCGCGCGAAGCGCGACATGAACCCGCGGCGGTTGTATCAGCTCGCGACGGAGGGCAGCGACTTGCTCATGGCCCTTCCCCACCGCCTCGATCTGATCACAGCGCGGATGGCGAGCAACGAGTTCGAGACGAGGATCGACATTCCACAGCTCACGTTAGCGATCCAGGCGCTGCAGAAAGTCGCGAATCGCGTCTTCTCCGGCCTCGTGCTCGCCGGCCTGCTCGTCGCGAGCGCCATGTTGATCCAGTTCAGCCCTAGGCTCGGCACCGGCGGCTTCGTGCTCGCCGGTGTGATCGGGATCTGGATGGTGCTGGCGATTCTCTGGTCCGACCGCATGCCGCCGTCGCGGTAGCGCGCCGTTCGCCATGGGACGGTTGGAACGATGGAAAGTGCGATCTAGCTCCGTGCGGCGCCCCTACCACAAATCCCCGACCGTAATCGTCCACCGCGGCGCAATCGATCCGTTGCCGCCGAGGCCCTTGCCGCTCGCCAGGCTCGCGTGATTGACGAACACCGGCGCGTCGAGCCGCAGGTACACGTTGCGGTCGTACAGACGGCCGCGCGCGATGAGACCCGCGCCGGCGTCGGACAGGAATGACCCTGGAAGCGCGATCTGGCTCGATGACGCGAACGCCGCGTCACCGAAGAAGCTCACCGAAAGCGTTCCCTGTCCCCATGCGCCCTTGATCGTCGTGAGGCGCTGCACGAGCTCGCCGTTCGCCGCGCCGACGCCATCGAGCGGCACGTCGAACCCGAAGCCGCGGAGTCCCGCGCCACCGAGAGGCAGATAGTTGACGCCATCCTGCTTCAATACCGCGCCGCGCGGGCGAAACAGGTCGTTATTGAAAGTCTCGAACGGATCCTGCGTCGACGCGTAGATCGCCCGCTGGCGTGGCGCGCCTCGCGCCACGCCGCCGAACAGACGGACATGCAGCTGTGTCACCGTTCCGACGACCGATCGCACCGCGCCCGCGGAACCCTCGGCGCGCATGTAAGCGCCCGACGTCCCATTCGCCGGAGCGTTGCTCGAGCTGTACCCCGCGCCCAGCGCGGCGCGCGCCGTGGTGTACTCACCGTCGGCCGACACCACGGACTTGAACGAGCCCGTACCGCCGACTTCGGCCACGTTCGCGTTGGACCACTGCTCGGGCAACAGCAGCGAGTCGCTGGGAATCGCGATCGTCGCGTACGCTTTCGCGCCGATCGTCGGCCCGGGCGTGAAAATGAACGGGCTCAGATCCCATTTGCGGAACAGGTCGAGCTTGAGCAGTCCGTCGAGATAGTTGAAGCCGCCGCCGTACCCCATGAGTGGGCGCTCGATGCCGGGCACGTACAGATTCTCGGCGCGAGCCCAAAGCTGCGCGCGCGACGCGAGGCTCGTGTGCTGTCCGTTCGGACCGGCCGCGTTTCGCGTGGCGAACGCCAATCCGCCATCGTGAATGTCGACCGTCGACAGATAGTTCGTCTTGGCGCGGATGCCCAGCACAGCGCCCTGCGGATCGCTGTACCACGCGGCCGGCGCGAGGGCCACGATCGTGTGCGTTCGGTCGGCCTGGTCGAGATACGGCCAGTTGAAGGTGATGCGCGGCTCGCGCACGCTGAGCAGCATGCCGCTCTGGATGTTGTTGCGGCGATCCCAGTCCCAGGTGACCTGATACGGATCGAGCTCGATGCGCTGCGGCCGCTCGGCGGTGAAGATGTGCACCACCTGCTGGTCGGCGAGCGCGTCGCCGCGGCCGATCGTCCATCCCGACGACGTGAGCACGCCCACAGGCATCGGATGCTTCAACTCGCCACGACGCTCCACGCGCGCGACCGTTTCGTACCGCGCGCCGTCGGCGTTCACCGTCGCCGATCCGAGCGCGTAGTCCATCAGACCGGTCTTGTGGACCCACTCATCGAAGAACCAGCCTAGCGGGCGGCCATACGCGCGCTCGGCGGAGCCGCGCATCGCCAGCTCGTCGACATGCTTCAGCGCCCAGCGGTCGTAGTAGTCGTGGAAGAACGCGAGAAACGCCGTGTCGCCCATCACGTCGCGCAGCTGACCGTACATCAGCTTGGCGCGATTATAGATCATCTCATTATAGATTCCGAATTCCTTGAACTCGTACGCCGGCGCGCCGATTGGCTGCGTTCGCCCCAAGATCTCGAGCCGCCATTCCGAGAGGTAGAGGCTGTCCCACTTCGTCATCGTCACGGCATTGACGCGGTAGCCTTCGGGGAGGCGCGCGGGCTCACGCACCTGCCCGATGCGCTCCTGCGGCGTGAGCCTCTGCGCCCAGTCGGTTTGGTAGTCCGTCAGACCCTCGTCCATCCACCCCGAGCGCCACTCGTTGTTGCCGAGGATGCCGTAGGTGAAGACGTGCCCTCCCTCGTGCAGGATGAGTCCCTGCGACGCCGAGCCATCCATGATCATCATTGGGAACTCGGTGCCGCCCGGATCGATGCGATGGACGTTCGAGAGCTGCGGGTAGGCGTACGGTCCCCAGATCGACTCGAGCCAGCGAAGCGCGAAGATGGTGCGCTCCACGGCGATGCCTCCGCCCCACGTCGTGTCGTCGCCCGCCTTGTACAACACATGTACGCCTACGGTGTCCCACGTCTGGAAATGCCTGTGCGGCGCCGGCCGCGCGTAGACTCCACCCTCGTAGCGATAGTCGGGCGACGCGCTCCAGGCGAAATGATGGACGTTCTCCGCGTAGAAGCGCACCGCGCGATAGCTCGCGGGCACGCTCGCGCTCGGAGCCGCCGGCAGTCGCGCGTAGGCGTTCGCGCCGAGATACGGCGCGCCGTTGCGCGACACGCGCGCCCATCCCGGATCGCCGCCGACCGGAACGCCGGTGGAGGCGAGCACCTGGTCGTCGCGCACGATCATCGTCACGTCGTACGTGCCGTATTCGCCGTACAGCTCACCCGCCGGTACGAACGGATTCGCCTCCCATCCGCCGCGATCGTAGACGGCGACCTTTGGATACCACTGCGCGAAGTCCCACGTGCGCCCGCGGCGGCCCTGCCGCCTCGGCACCGTGGACGGACGCGCGTCCCACTCGAACACGACGCGCAACGAATCGTGCGGCGCCAGCGCGGCGGGAAGACGGAAGTGCGCCACCGTGCTGTCCGGCGCTCCGGGATAGTCGACGACGACGGGCGATCCGTTGACCATCGGCGCCGCGGTGAAACGCTCATACCCGAAGTCCGGCTCGCGCAAATACTGGAAACGAACGCGGTTTTCCCGCTCGTCCGCCGCGCTCCACTTGGAGCCAGGGCGAAAGGCGTTGAGGTACTGATGCACGTACATCTCGCGCAGCGTGTCGGGCGAGTTGTTGACGTAGACGAGAGTGGCGCGCGCGTGAAGCTTGGTCTGCGACTCGTCGAGTGTGGCGACGATCGTGTAGCCCACGTGCTGCTGCCAGTAACCAACCGTGTCGCCCGAAGGCGGCGTCGTGGCGCCCAGGTAGGTGCCCTGACCAGCGCCCTGCTGCAGCAGGGCGAGCATGCCGAGAAGCGGAAGCGAGATCATCGGCGAAATGTAGCCAAGCGGCCTGTTGCCCCTCGCCTGGCGTCCGGTTCGGTTTTGCTATACCCTAAACCCTATACCCTATACCCAGCCGCTAGATGTACTCGACCTGCCTGTTCTGTAACCAAGCACTCGGCGCGAATGAGACGATCGAACACTTTCCCGTCGGACGGCGTCTCGCGTTCGACGGCGTGAAAGGGCGGCTGTGGGTCGTGTGTCACCACTGCGGCCGCTGGAACCTCTCGCCGCTCGAGGAGCGGTGGGAGGCGAACGAGGAGTGCGAGCGCACGTTCCGCGGAACCACGGTGCGCGTGTCCACCGATCAGATCGGCTTGGCCAAGTTGCGTGAAGGACTCGAGCTGATCCGCATCGGCGAGCCGCTGCGGCCCGAGTTCGCGGCGTGGCGGTATGGGCGCCACTTCGGAACACGGAGGCGGCGCACGCACCTGGTCGCCGGCTCCGGAATCGCCGCGGCGGCCGTCGCCGGCATCGCGCTCGGCCCCACGCTCGTGCCGGCGCTCACGCTCGGAACCATTTCGATCATCGTCGTGCCGGGCATCACGACGGTGATGGGCGTCATTCCGATCATCGGCATGCTCGCGGCGCGCGACTACATCCAGCACGACCGCGTCGTAGCGCGACTGTCAACGTCGAAGAAGGTCGTCACGGTGCGCGCGAAGCACGTCGACGCGGTGGAGCTCAGCGTGCACGGCCACGACGGTCCGGCCACGCTCGCCGTACCGCACGACACCGGATGGGCCGAGTTCTCGGGCACCGCGGCGATTCACGCGACGGGCGTGATCATCGCCGGAGCGAATCGTTTCGGCGCCAGCCGTTCGATGGTGCAAGACGCCGTGCGCCAGATCGAGAACGCCGGCGACGCCGGCGGCTTCCTCTCGGCGGCGTCGACGCGCAACAGCTGGCGCGGCGGAAAGCTGCTGTCGCTCGTCAACAACTATCGCGGACTCGGCGCCATGCATCTGTCGCCGACCGAGCGCCTCGCGCTCGAGATGTCGGTGCACGAGGAAACCGAGCGTCGCGCCATGGAAGGCGAGCTCGCAACGCTCGAAGCGGCGTGGCGTGACGCCGAGCACATCGCCGCGATCTGCGACGACGACCTCACGCCGCCGAAGTTGTACGAGTAGCGCCTAGCTCGACCGCGTGGTCGCATACAACAGCGCGCCGGCAATGGTTTGCCGGCGCGCTTGGTACTGCAGGGCACGCCCGCGTTACGGAACGAGTGCGTTCTTCGCGTCCTTCGACTGCGGGTTCTTCACGTAGATGTCGAACCACGCCACCCAGCGAGCCCACTGATCGAGATCGCTCTCGCGCGTAGCGGGACCGTGATCTTCGTACGGGTACATGTACAGCGACGCTGTCTTTCCCTGCCCCTGCAGCGCCTGCATCATGCGAATGGAGCTGATCGGATCGGTCCCGACGTTCTGATCCTCGAGCGAGTGATACATCAGCAGGGCGCCGCTCAAACGGTCGGCCGAGAGGAACGGCGACATGTCGAGGTAGGTGTCCTTCGCCTCCCACAGCGTGCGGCGTTCGTTCTGGAAGTTGAACGGCGTGAGCGTGCGGTTGTACATGCCGTCGCCCGCGATGCCCGCCTTGAAGTACGGCGTGTGCGTCATCGCGTTCACGGTGCTGAACGCGCCGTAGCTGTGACCGCCGATGCCCACGCGGTTCCGATCGAGATAGCCCGCTTTCTCCACCGCCTCGAGCGTGAGGTCCAGATCTTCGCGGAGCTCGTCGACGTAGTGGTCGTTCATGCGGCCGGTAGGACCGACGATCGGGATGTCGACCGGCTGGATGACGACGTAGCCCTGCGTCGCCCAGATCTCGGCGCTGCGCGGCCCGACGTTCGGGAACGCGTTGATGTTCGTGGTGCGCCGGCGCTGATCGTACTCGGCCTGCGTCGAGAACTCGGTCGGGTAGAACCAGATGATGCCGGGCAGGCGTGTGCCTTCGCGGTAGTCCTTGGGCAGCGTGACGTCGATGTAGAACTTGTAATCGTCGCGCGGCCGCGTCACGAGAATGCGCTTGCGAATCGCCTGCGACACATCGGGCGCGAAGTCGACGTTCTTCGTGAGCTTCGTTTCCGTACCCGCCTTCATGTCGCGTAGGTATGAATCGGGCACCATGGTCGGCGACTCGCGGAGCACGATCGCCTTCGTGTAGTCGTCGTCGAGCGGCGCGACGACCGACTCGGCCACGCTGCCGTTGCCTTCGAACAGACGCGTCTTCTGGCCGGTTTCGAAATCCACCTTGTCGACGAAGTTGTGCGGCGCGCTCTTCGTCCAATCGGGGAAGTACTTCGTGCCTTCGAGGAAGACCGTCTTGTTGTCCGAGGCCACGAGCACCACCGGTTGGCCATTCGGCCCGCGGCGGGTCTGCAGCGCGCCCGGCGCATTAAAGAATGCTGAATCGCTCTGCACGGCGCCGCGGCCGCCGCCGCCCGCGCCGTTCGGCGCACCGCCACGTCCACCGCGACCGGCGACGGCGATCGTCGCACCCTTCGCGATCTCGTAGTGCTTGCTTGGGTCGGAGAGACGCACGGCGTACAAATCGGCGCCTTCATTCACGAACAACGTCTTGCCGTCAGGGCTGAACTCGGCCGACGTGATACGGCTGTTCGCCTCATAGAGCACCTTCGCGTCGGACGCGCCAAACGGCGCCGACCACTGGTAGACGCGGTCCTTGCGCGGAGCAGCACCCGCGGCGGGCGCGCCACCAGCCGCACCACCGCGCGCGCCACGGCCACCGCGGCCGCCGGCTGCTCCAGCCGGAGCGACGTCGCCCTGCAGATACACGAGGCCCGCGCCGACCGGGTTCCACGCGAGGTTGCGCTTGCCGGTATCCGACTGCGCGCCGCGACCGCCACCGTATGCCTGAACCGTCGTGTCCGCCGCGCCAGGCGACCCTTCGACGAGCCCGCGCTTCGTGATTTCGGCGAGCACTTTTCCGTTCGCGTCCCAGAGCTGCTCCACGGTGCCGAAGTTCGAGACCGGCACGAGGTACGAGTACGGCTTCGTCTGCAGCGTGACGCGGAAGTATTGGCCGTCGGGCGACGCATCGACGTTCGTGATGAGCGCCGGGCTGCCGATCTTCTTGACGGTCTTGGCCTTCACGTCGATCAGCGCGAGCTGACCCATGGTGTAGTAGTCGAGCAGATCTTTCTCGAACTGGTCGCGAAGGAGGCTCGCGTAGTTGCGGTTCTGGAGCACCTTGCCGGCTTCGCTCGAGCGCACGATCGGTCCGGTCTCGACCGGCGGACGCTTGGGCTCCGCGGGGCGGTTGTCGGGAAGCAGCACGGCGATGACGTTCTTGCCGTCGGCCGTCCAGTCGAAGCTCGGGACGCGCACGGCGAGCAGCGGCGTCTTCGTGATCTGGACCGACTTTCCGCTCGCGACGTCGGCCACGAAGATGTGCGTGGCGGCATCGAAGTTGGCGAGGTAGCCGATGGACTTGCCGTCGGGCGACCATGCGGCGGCGCTCACGAGCGCGCCCTTCGGCGTCTCGATGGTGCGCGCCGCCCCGGTGTTCGGATCGAGCAGCGTGAGACCGATACCGCCGCGCGTGGTGAGCGCGCGCGCGCGATTGGCCTTGAAGTCGATCTCGACGCCGCCGAGACGATAATGCGGCTTACCAAAGGCGTCGATCGACGCGAGCCCTTCGCTCTCCGTCTTCAGGAAGTAGCGCTTGTCGGGGCTTGGATTCGTGAACGCCACGCTGTTGCGCGGCGCCGTCACGATTCGCTCGACGATCTCGGGCGGCTTGACGTACGTCTCCTTGGCCAGGACTTCCTTGGGATTCCACCCCTGCTGGACGACGTTCTGCGCCGCGAGTGGAAGAGCCATGACCACCAGACCGGCCGCGCCGATCGCGAAGCGCACGGCGAGGCGCCCTGGTGGGAAAAAACGGATGGGCGAGGGGGTCATTTCGGACTCCACGGAATGGGCTACGGGGCTGCTGGTGGGGAAAGGCTCAACCTATGTATACGATATACAGCGGCCTGGCGTTGATGGCCGCAACGATTCGATGACGGCCCGGAGCGGCTCCCGACGCATCATCGCTTGTCCACGTACACATCCGTACACATCCACGCCGAGCCTCGCGGGGAGCCGCCATGACTTACACCGTTTGGATGCAGGGGCAGCAGATCGGACAGAGCCGCTTCGAGTACACGCACGACGCCCGCAGGCGCGCCGGTAAATTCATCCCGACCGACTTCGGCCTCACGGTGCTGCCGCACATCACCGACATGTGTCCGGCGCTGATGGAGTTTGGCGACCTGTGCCGCCGCGAGGGTTTCGACATGGACGACAGGCGCGCCGAAACCGCGGCGGCCGCGCTCGACGCATTCGCCGACACGGCCGAAGGACGCCGCATGTTGGGGGCGGTGAAGCGGATCGCGCAGATCGAGGTGCTCGATCCGCTCGGTCAGGCCGTGATCTGGGAGTCGCTTGCGATCACCGACGTCGACGAGCTCGCTGCCATCGCCCACGCGCGGTCACCGGGGCTGCTCGACGAGCGGCTCAACGCCGAGGGCACGGTCAAGTTCATGATCTCGCTGACTCTGGCAAAGCGGTCGCGGGTCGCGAAGACGCTGTTCGGCGTGAGCGAGCCGCTGGTGGAGTGTTGAGTCGATCGCGTTACCCGAAAAAAAACGGAGCCCGCCAAGGGCTCCGTTCGCAACGATCGACGACCGACTGACTACCGCGAGTTGAGCATCCGCGTGCGGAGGGTCGACAGCCGGCGACGCACCGAGCCATCGAGCACCGTATCGCCTACGCGCACGATCACGCCGCCGAGGAGGGCGGGGTCCACGCGGAAATGCGGCACGACCTGTTTGCCGAGCGAGCGAGTGAGCTGGCTCGTCACGAGCGCGCGATCGCTGTCGTCGGGCTCGCGGGCGACGGTGACGGAGGCGTGGATGCGCCCCTCCACTTCGTCGACGAGATCGTCGTAGGTGCGCGCGATGACTGGGATCAGCATCTGCCGGCGATGCGTGATCAGCGCCTGGATGAAGCGCACGAAGTTGCGCGGCAGCTTGTCACCGTACGCCTTCTGGAAGATCTCGTTCTTACGCTGCGCGCTGACGCGCGGCGACTCGAGGAAGGTCTTGAGGCTGCGGTCGGTCTCCATGGTGTCGGCGACCGTCTGCAGCATCTCGCCCCACCCCCGCAGATCGCCGTCCTTCTGCGCGAGCGTAAGCAGCGTCTCGGCGTAGTTCCGAGCGATCGTGGGCTCGCGCATTACTGCGTGACCTTGAGCGAGCCGATGGAGGCGAGGTAGCTCTCGACGAGCTGGCGGTTCTTGGCCGAGTCGAGATTCTGCTCGATGACCTTGCTGGCGCCGGCGAGCGCGAGGTCGACCGCTTCCTTGCGAAGCTGGGCGATCGCCTTGTCCTTCTCGGCCTCGATGTCGCGGCGGGCGCGCTCGAGCATGTCCTGCTGCTCTTTGCGCGTGTGCTCGAGCAGATCGGCGCGCATCTTCTCGGCGACGGCGCGGCCTTCGGCAATGAGCTTCTGCGCGTCGGTGCGGGCGGCTTCGATCGCCGCCTGATGCTCCGCCAACAGCGCGGCGGCCGCGGCGCGGTCCGCGTTCGCGGCGTCGATCGCTTCCTGCAGCGACCGCTCTCGTGCCTGGACCGCGCGGGTGAGCGGGCCAAAGGCATAGCGCGACAGCACGAACAGCAGGATCACGAAGATGATGAGCGTCCACACCATGAGGCCCGTGTCGGGTCGCATGAACGGACGGGTCGAAGACGCCTCTTCCTGCGCGAGCAGCGCGGCGGGCGAGAGAGCGATGAGCGCGAACGAACGAAGCAACGAAGAGCGCATGAGTGTCTCTGGTGGATGCCTGTCGGCGGCGATCCCGGGACCGCCGCCGAGCATGCCTTAGAACTTGAACAGAATGAGCATCGCGACGACGACCGCAAACAGCGCCACGCCTTCGATCAGCGCGGCCAACACGATCGCCTGACCGCGGATCTGTCCACCAGCTTCGGGCTGGCGAGCGATCGCTTCCGACGCCTGGCCGCCGATGCGGCCGATGCCGATGCCTGCGCCGATCGCGGCGAGACCTGCGCCAATGCCGGCGCCGAGCAGCGCCCATGCGCCGGTGTAGTCACGCGTGAAGCCGCCAACCGCCTGCAACAACGGGAAAATCGTGTGCATATGAGCTCCGAACGCAAAATCGTTATGACCAACCGCTCCGCGCCGTTCCAACTGCATGAACTGCTTGGGCGCCGCTCGTCACCGAGACCCGGGTCTCAACGAGCATCCCCGGTCGCTCGACCGGGTACGTTCGCGCGAGGGAGAGCAGCTCCTCGCGCGTTCCAACACCATCAAATGCTAGTGACCTTCGACCGTCCGAATCTGGCCGATGAACGACGAGACGAGCAGCGTGAAGACGTACGCCTGCAGGAACGCCACGAACAGCTCGAGCAGCATGATGCCGACGGCCATCGCCACCGGCGCGATGCCGATGAGGACCGAGCCGAAGGTGAACACGATCGAGATGAGGGCGAGCACCATCACGTGGCCTGCCGTCATGTTCGCGAACAGACGGATGCACAGCGCGAACGGCTTGGTGAACTTTCCGAGAATTTCCACCGGCGTCATGATCGTCGTCATGAGCAGCTTGCCGTAGAGCGGCATGTCGTGCGGCCAGTAGAACACGGTGCTGATGTAGTTCTTGCCCAGCGCCCGCATGCCCGCGATCTCGATGACGAAGAACGCGATGATCGCGAGCATCGCAGTGACGGAGATGTTGCCCGTCGCCGTCGAGCCGTAGGGGACGAGCCCGAGAAGATTCGCGAAGAGAATGAAGAAGAAGACGGTGAGCAAATACGGCACGAACCGTTCGCCGTGTGGGCCGACGGCCGGCAGGATGACTTCGTTGCGGATGTAGAGGACCATCGCCTCGATGGTACCCGAAAAGCCCTTGGGCGCCTTCCCCTGCGCCGTATGCCGGCCCTGCGCGCCCGCCGCGCTGATGAGAATCACGCAGCACAACAGCCCGGCGATGATCATCATGACGACGTGCTTCGTGGGCGACATGTCGAGCGCGTAGCCGCCGATCATGATCGGCGCCCAATGCGGGAGGTGCACGACGCGGAACCCCTGCGCATTCGGCCACGGGAGGTCCATCTCGTCCGAGTCGCTGATGTGCGGCAGGATGATGTCGACCTTCTTTGCTTCCTGACCCACCGCGTGATCGACGGCCTGCTGCGTCTGTGCGGGAGCGGGTATGGCGGCTGATGCGGTGGGCTGCGCGACAGCCGACGGTTCGGCCGGTGCGCCCTGCGCGAACAACGATGGAGCGGCGAGCAGCGACGCAAGGAGAAGCGAGCTGACGTGCCGTGACACTTTCATAACGTCAGAAACTTGGGTTCGACCAACGTGGAAATGAAAAGGAACGTCACCAAACTGATCAACGCCGCAGGTGCCGGCATCGCGAGCAGCTTCACCGCAACCAACGCGTACACAATCAGCGTTACGAACCGCATTGCCGCGCCGGTGATCCACCCGGCCAAAAAGCTCCGCTGAGCCGCCAGCCGAGCGATGGCAAAAGCGAACAGCTGCACGATGATCGCGACGCCAGCACTCGCCTCGATCGCCCGCCGTTCGTCGCCCGACGAAAACGGAATCGCCAACAGCAGCCCGCACACCAGCACGATCAGCACCACCGTCATACCGAACCACAGAATGGCTTTCACGTCGCGCTCACGGCGATGGCGGCTTCGGCGCGGCCGGCGGTTTCGAATCGCCCGGCGGGAACGCCTTGCGGTACATCGCGTACGTGGAGGCACCGGCACCGACCAACACCCCGAGCAGCAGGAGCCACGGGGCGGTGCCCAAGCGCGCGTCGAGCCACTTCCCGATGAACAAGAACAGGAGGATCGCGATGACGAACTGCAGGCCCATTCCCGCCAGATTTGCAGAGCTCGGCGGCGAGTCTTGGCTCGTCGCAGGTCCACGCCTATCCTGTCCGGGCCCGCCGGAATCCTGCCCTGATCGGTCCATCTTGAGGGCAAAACTTATCGGCTTGTGAAATTTTTCGCAAGCGATCCGGAGGCCCAAAACCGAAGGCCTGCCGAAGATAACCGACTCAAGCGCAAGTACCTGATGTGCCGATACTTTGGCTGTTACGGTTCATGTTGACTATTCGTCACAGGGTTGATAAGTTCGCGATCGCATGATTTGTGAGCGGTCGCGCCCCAACAATCCTGCTGACCCGACCCGCCCGAATCGGGAAATGAACACTCGTCTGATCATCTCGCTGCTCTGTGCCGGTGCGCTCGCCTTCGCGTGCGGCCCCCGGTCGCGCTCGGAAGCGCCCTCCGCGCTCGCAACCGCGCAGCCCGTTCGCGTCGCCAGCGCCGCCGAACGCCCCCGCCGCCACGATAGTGCCAGCGCCCGCGCCGACGTCAAGCTCACGTCGCAGCTCAAGGTCGACGTCGCACCGCGCGAAGTCCGCATCGCGCTCGACGTGAAGAACATCGGCGGCAAGCACGCCGAGATCGATTTCCCGAGCGGCCAGTCGTACGACATCGCGGTGGTCGATTCTGCGGGCCGCGAAGTGTGGCGCTGGGCCAAGGGCCGCATGTTCACGCAGAGCGTGCAGAACAAGCAGCTCGGCGGCGGCGAGTCGATGCAAGTCGCCGAGTCGTGGACGCCGAAGGCCGGGCGCTACGTCGCGATCGCGACGCTCACGAGCTCGAACTATCCGGTCGAACAGCGCGCCGAGTTCGTCGTTCCGTAACGAACGCTTACACAAGAGCACACCGAACATCGCGAGCGGGCCATCTCAACGAGATGACCCGCTCTTACGTTTCATGTTGGTTCGGTTAGGTTCCCCACACTTCCAGCCCCCGGAGCGCAACGAGTGGCAACGCGACAGCAGCCGAAGGACGACTCACGCGACGTCGAGCTACTCGATCAGTTGGCGCGCGCGCGGACCGCGCTCGTCGAGCAGATCGGGCGGCGCATCGTGGGCCAACACAAGATCGTCGACGATCTCGTGGCGGCGCTGCTCGCCGGTGGACACGTGTTGCTCGTGGGCGTGCCGGGTCTCGCCAAGACGCTGCTCGTGCAGACGGTGGCGCAAGCGCTCGACCTGCAGTTCTCGCGCGTGCAGTTCACCCCCGACCTGATGCCGAGCGACATCACCGGCACCGAGCTGCTCGAGGAAGACCACGCCACGGGCAAGCGCTTTTTCAAGTTTGCGAAAGGGCCGATCTTCGGGAACATCGTGCTGGCCGACGAGATCAACCGCGCCCCGCCGAAGACGCAGGCGGCGCTGCTCCAGGCGATGCAGGAACACGCCGTCACGGCGGCGGGCACGACGCACCGCCTGCCCGAGCCGTTCTTCGTGCTCGCCACGCAGAACCCCATCGAACAGGAAGGCACGTACCCGCTTCCGGAGGCGCAGCTCGACCGTTTCATGATGCAGCTCACCGTCGGCTACCCGACGCGCGAAGAGGAAGAGCGCATCGTGACCGCGACGACGAGCGACTTCGAGGTGGACATCAAGCCGGTGCTCGACGCACGGCAATTGATCGACCTGCAGCGTCTCGTGCGGCGCCTCCCTGCTCCGCCGAGCGTCGTGAGCTACGCGGTGAAGCTGGCACGGTCGACGCGGCCGGGCACCGAAGAGGCGACGCCGCTCGTGAAGAAGTACGTGAGTTGGGGCGCCGGTCCCCGCGCGTCGCAGTATCTCATCCTCGGCGCCAAGGCGCGCGCGGCGATGGATGGCCGCGCGGTGCCGGATTTGGAGGATGTGAATGCGATGGCCGTGCCGGTGTTGAGCCATCGCGTCGTCGTGAACTTCCAGGCCGAGGCGGAAGGGATGTCGCCGGAGAAGCTGGTGACGGTGCCGAGCCGGCCGTAGGCTAGCGGAGCCGCGACAGACCGAGGTCGGCCATGGGCGTTTCGCCGGCCGGGCGTCCGTTGGCTAGTCAGAAGGACGGATGGGTCGACCGAAGGGCGCGAAACGCGGCGATTGCAAACAGCGCGCCGAACAGCGCGAGCCGGGCACCGGTGAGCGTCAGGCCGAGCGACCGCCCTTCGGTGAACGGCGGCGCGACTGGCAGTGCGAATCCAATGACCGCGATGAGTACACTGGCGACCACGAACGCCCAGAATCGACGCCGCCATACACCGCGTTGCGCGCAGCGCGCCGTTCGACTGGGTCGACAGGAGGCAGGTCCGCGGCGGGCATCGCCGTGCGCGGTGCCGTTCGGACGAGTCGGCGGAGCTAGACGCGACGCGCCACGAACGCCGCGACGACGCCAAGCACGGCGAACGCGGACCGCTTGGCAAGCAGAACACATATCGCGCTCGCGAGCAGGGCGTATACCCGCCGCGTCGACGACGACGCGCGGACCGAACGGCGTCGCGACGCGCCGGCCTGCATCATTGGTCCGGAAGAATTGCGTCTTGTAGGCGTCACACGGTGACATGCGAATATCCTCATCAAATGATAACGATCCGGCATCGGCCAGGACGGTCATCAGCGCGTGTTGTGGGGTGGAGGTGGGGGTGGCGCGCAGGGCCGACGCCGGATCATGCCTCGCGAATACGGCAGGCGCCAGCGGATGAGGACAGCGACCGGTGGAGACGGCCAGACAGACTCCATTGGAGTCCATCTGAGTGAAAATCTATCCGCCGTGCCGTCGTCGTTTGCGCGGCGTGAGCGCCTTCATTAGCGCGCTCTAACGATGGACTGGCGAATCTGCGCCCGTGAGGCGATGCTCTCGATCGCGCCGCGATGACGCAGGCATGACGCAGTGATGACGCGATCGCCGATATTGGCGAAGCGTTACTTGCCATCGGTCGACCGGGGGGGGCTGGTCCGATGATCTTCGTGTACACTCTAGGTGCGGCGCTGATCGACGCAGGAGACATGCGCGTCACGCCGGCATCCAACCGAAAGTTTGCGATGCTGCTCCATCTGTCGGCCGAGCCAGGGCGACGGGTGTCGAGGACGGCACTGCAAGATCTGGTATTCCCGGATCAGACCGAGAAGAACGCGAAGCATTCGCTGCGGGAGCTGGTCTATCAGTTTCGGCAGGCGGGCGTGCGGATCGCGTCAGATCCGCACGGCATCGAACTGGTACCGGGCGAAGTCGGGAGCGATTACGCGGCGATGATCGAGCGGGAGCGGCTGGATGCGGATCAGATCGCGGCGGCTGCGGCGGGGTTTCTGCCTGGCTACGCGCCGGAGCACTCGGAGGCGTTTACGGAGTGGTTCGACGCGTATCGGTCGCGAGTGGTGTTGGAATTGAGTAAGAAGCTGTTGCTGGAGGTCGTCCGAGCGCGCAGCGCCGGCGAATGGGCGATCACGGAGCGTGCCGCGCGCGCGTGTCTGGTGCTGGATCCGCTGAATGAGGACGCGACGCTGGCGCTGGCGGAAATGTTGGCGATTGGGGGAGCTAAGGTGCAGGCGGTGAAGTTGTTGGATGACTACATGCTGGAGTTGGGTCCTAAGGCGAGAGACATTCGACTCCCGGCATCCGTGCTGAAGCGCCGGATCGGCGAGAAGATGCCGGATCACTATCGGCCGAAGGGGGATCTTCCGTATATCGGGCGCGAAGATGAGATGCGGCGACTTCGGCAGATGTTCGACGCAGCACGTATAGGCGAGAGTATTTGCGTCGTGCTCGCGGGCGAACCCGGAATCGGAAAGACGCGACTTGCCGCGGAGTTCAGCGTGTTAGCGGCTGTAGAAGGCGCGCATGTGCTTCGCGTTGCCTTGCAGCCGGCGGACGTTCGTCGGCCGATGAGCGTCTTCCTGGAACTGGTGCCGATGTTGTTGGAACTTCCGGGGGCGCTGGGCTGTTCGCCGGGATCAATGGCGGCGCTGGCGCGAATTACCGGCCGCCAGTTGTCAGGAGAAACTTCACTCGAGGATCGTGAGCCCGAGTTCATCTCGTACGCGATCGCAACATCGATTGCGGATCTGTTCGATGCGATCGGTTCGGAGTCCGCCGTAGTGGTTGTCGTCGAGGATGCGCACTGGCTCGATGAGCATTCAACGCGCGCAATACTGGAACTCATTGCGTCCACTCGGCCACGACGTCTGATGATCATCGCGACAACTCGAGACGGTTCCCAACTTCAGCAGTTTGGCCGTCATGTCGACCGGCTCGCTGCCATACCGATTGAAAGACTTCGATCGGCGGCGAGTCGTGAACTGTTGGCGGCCGCGATGGGCAGCGCACCAGGAGAGTCAGACGTGATGTTGCGGAACTGGATTGCTGATACGGCCAATGGGAATCCGCTGTTTCTCGTGTCGCTTGTCGCGCACTATCGCACGACGCAGAAGAAATTTGAGGTTCCCGCCGGCCTTCGTGATTTGCTTGGCGCCCGATTGGGCAGTTTAAGCCGCAGGGCGACTATCGCGCTACAAACCTGCGTCGCACTCGGGCGGCGGTGTTCGGTCGATCGCCTGCGCACGTGTCTCGACATGGCGCACATTGATTTGCTGACATGCATCGCCGAATTGGATGCAGCGTACGTAATACTGTTTGAGCAGGATCAGGTCCTGCCGTCGCACCCATTGCTGGCGGAAGTTTTGTTGGATCGGTCTTCCGACGTCACCAGAAAACTCACGCACTTTCGAGTGGCGGAGATCCTCCAAGCGGAAGCTAGCACGACGCACGACTCGCTGCTGGCATGGGACTGCGCTGAGCATTGGGCAATCGCCGGCGAGGATGAGCGTGCGTTGACCGCGTTTCGCGTGTGCGCAGAGCAAGCAAAGGCAATCGGACGCACGCGCGCTGCCGCCGAAATTCTGCTTCGCGCCGCGAGCTTGAACATTTCGACGGACACTCGCCTACAGACGCTTCGCGACACGATGTACATGGCGGCGTCCGGCGGCGAGTACGATTTGGTCGTAGAAGCGGCAAATCTCGCTCGGCCGCTAACCATAGACTCCATCCACGATGATCTCGAACTCGCGGAATTGCGGGCGTCGGTTGCGATGCTTGACGATTCGAACGACGTGCAGCTTCGACTAGTCAAGTGCACAACCGATCCTGGGACTTCGGCCGAGCACCGCGCACAAGCCGCCCTCATGCTTACCAAATATTCAGATGCCTATTGGTGCCCGGACGAGGCTGCCATCGCCGCGCACGCAATGGGCACCCTCGACATGGGCGCCGTCAGCAGAACAGTTGCACTCGAATATACGATGGTTTACCACATCGCGTTCGGCGACGAGGATACTGCGGTTGAGGCGGCCCGATCCCTACGCGACCATTCGGCCAGCTTGGCTCCAGCCGCAGCCGCGAGCGCGCTCATTAACACGGCAATCTTGTTCTGGCGTGCTGGCCGCCCGGCGGAGTGTGTCGAGGCGTACATCGACGCCTATATGACGGCAGAAAGATCCGGGTCGTTTCGACTCACCAGCATAGCCGCACTCCGACTCGCCGGCCTCTACTACGATCTTGGTGACTTCGAATCGGCAAACACTTGGCACGCTCGAGACGAAGCGCTTTCCGCGAAATACCCAGATCATTCGGACCGGATTGAAAGCACAATACTCGCTATAAGCATAGCATTGAGCCAAGCAAACGCATCGCTGGCTGCTGCCCTAATAGCAGAAGGCGAAAGCCGCGGAGCATTTGGATCTGCTCATCGTCAACGATGGCTGCGTGTCTTCAAATTGCGGCTAAGCCATTTGACGCGGCGCGTTCCGCTTCCAGAATTTCAGATACGCGCACTGGTCGGCGACGGCTGTCTCAAACTAATATCGGGAGTCGAGGATGAAGAGATCTCCGCGGCGAGCCTCGAACTCCTTGCTCAGAATCGACGAGACGAAGCGCAACGGATTCTCGCAGACTACGTCAACACTCGTCGCCGGTGCAAAGCTCCGTTGGGGTGGGCACTGCAGCTCGCGATGAAACGATGCGAGTTTGCGTATTCTATTCCTCTCGCGGACTATGGATACGCCGACCGATGAACTGAACGCTGACGCGGCACGCGAGTTCTGCGTTTTGGTGGGTGCCTACACACCGTTCGCTTTCCGAAGGACCTCCGGAAATTCACTCTGTCGCCGCGAACCCACCACTGAGAACTTGGGGCGTTCCACAGGCTCGATCCCGATCGCGGGGGAGGCGAATAGCGATGACCAGAGTGGGCTCGACAAAAGCCGATCCGCGATCGTCGGGTCAAACTGAGACCCGCGACAGCGAACTACCTCGCCGCGCACTTCCGCTTCCGTCAGTGGCCGACGGTATGGGCGCTCCGTTGTCATCGCGTCGATGGTATCCGCGAATCGAATGACGCGCGACGCCAGCGGGATCAGTTCTCCGGCAAGCGCGGTGGGGTATCCGGTCCCGTCCCAGTTTTCGTGATGATGGCGAATGGCCGGGACGATGTCGCGCAGGCGCGTCATAGTAGCAACGAGCTTGGCACCATCTTCCGGGTGATCCTGGATGATTGCCCACTCTTCAGGATTCAGCTTGTCCTGTTTTGCAAGTACGGCGGCGTACTTCTCGTAGATTTTTCCGACATCATGAAGTAGGGCCGCCCGACCTATCTCCTCAACCTGCCTGTCCGACAGGTCCAGCGCCCGAGCGATAATCGTCGAATAGCGCTGGACGCGACGAGAATGACCTGATGTATACGGGTCGCGAGCTTCAAGCGACTTGACCATCAGCTCGAGAAGCTCTTCGTTCGTTCTCTCAAGCTCGAGGTTGATGCGATGAACTTGGCGCAATCCCAAGATCGGGACCCAGAGAGCCGCCGCCGCGATCGGCCCGAAAGCAGCATACACCCAAGCAAAAACAAAAATGAGAGGTGTGGTGATAAAGTCGAGAACTACCGTCGATCGACTCCCCTCGATTATTACCGTCTTGGGGGACCTCCCCGACGCAAGCGCTATCGCGACGAAAATGACCAGATTATTAACAAGGAAACCGATGACGAACGCAGCGACCGCAGGTGCACCGAATTCGGCGGTCACATGTGTGAGGCTCGTCTTCTGCGCCGCGTTGAACAGGCTCGCACCACCTAGACCCAGGTAGACGAGAATCGCTGTTGCTTCCATCAGCACGTATGCTGCTGTGTTGAGCACCTTCTTAATCGCTTGTCGGCCTGACGAAGCCTCCATGACGACTCGAACAAGCGCGACACCGAGGATGCTTGGCCACCCCGGCACCACCACTGCGGCGGCAAAGTACGGGATATACCCGATAGTTCCGACGGCTTTGAACGGTAAGACAAAGCTTAAGAGTTCGCCCGCCACCGCGAGCGCACAAAGCAACAACGCGTCCGCCACCCCCGATCCAGCGATCGGTGGTGCCAAAACTATTACTCCGGCCGTTGCAATCACGGCCAGAATCGCAATGGCAGTTACGTAAATCTCGACGCGACGTTGCATAAGGAGGGACCCCCTCACTCGTCTATGCCCAGAGAATTAATCCGTTTCCGAAGACAGTCCTGGAAAGGGTTTTCATCTGCGTCACCCCCTTTGTACAGCAAGTCGCACGTCGCCGTGCGCTCCAAAGTGAGCTCCGCTCAACTACTGGACGGAATTGTCCTCCGCTCGTCTTCGCTTGGCGAGGGAGGGGGTCTTATTTCGAGTTGTCTAAATAGGTGTGTGGGATGCTGTCGTTCCGTGAACGGATCCGGCTACCGGGACTCGCATTCACGCATTCACCACCCGCCACAGCATCGCGACTTCGCGGCCGTCAGACGGCACCACCAAACGGCTCCGATTCAACCCGAGCCATTCACTGCAACTATGCCAACCAGTGCATCCATTCTATTCTCGGCGCGCTGGCCATTCCACCCGCGCCGCTCATCAATCCTGTAACAGTCCGTCTCAGGGACCGCGGTCCAACCAACGATTCGTCGCGTCCAACACGGCCAACACGCTCGCCGTCTCGGGACTCTCCTTCACCTCGGCGCTGCCGGTCATGAGGGAGCTTTCCCTCCCCTGCCGCGCCGTCACGCCCACGAACACGAACTCGCGGTCGAATGCCTCGATCAGCTTGCACCCTTCCAGCGCCAACACCCGCTCCTCTCCTACGGCCTGCCTGATGGCCGCCAGAGTGGCGCGGGCTGCGAGCTCGACGCGAAGCCGCTCGTTCTCCATCCCTTCCGCTTCGCCAATAAACGACTGGTCACCCTTCCTCAGGGTAACACGGCACGCCACGCCCTTCGTCCGGGACCGCCGAACCTCGACGTCCTCGAAGTAGATCCGCCGGCGAGGCGCACCGGGGGCGACCGGAAGGGAGATGTCCGCGGCCGGGCTCGGGCTGGGAGGCGCAGAGGGGGATCCCGCGGCGGCCATCGGGAGCTGCAAGCCGGAGTTCGACACGCGCTGCGGACGCTGGCCTTCGGTCGACGTCGCGACCGAAATCTTCTTGTGGCTCACGCGCATCCCGAGGTGCGCGATGAGCGCGCTCTCGACGTTGCGAACCGTCTGTTTAGCGGTGACCTCGGTCGTCGTCAGGATGTGGATCTCCTCGACGGCGCCATTTGTTCCCGCGACAATGCGCGCGGAAATCACCCCGGGAAGGGTGCCTAGTAGCTCTTCAGCTCGTTGGATCGGCAGAACGCTTCCCGCGATCACCGACGACTCGGAGGAAGGCGCAGCATTATTGACCGGCAGCGACAACGCGTACTCCAGGTGTTCGAGGCAACGTCCGGGGTACGACGACGCTCAGTTCTCGGCGTCACGGTCGGCTTCGACCAGATGTGATTCGAGCGGGAATATGCGCGGCGCCGGCAGCTTAATCAAGCGTGTAGAGCTGCTCCGGCATCCGATACTCCTTGATCTTGCGATACAACGTACGCTCGCCGATGCCCAACATCTCGGCTGCACGACGCCGGTTGCCGCGCGTCTCCTTGAGCGCCATCTCGATCGCCGTGCGCTCGATGTCGGCCATCTTCGTGCCGGGCGCGAGCGTGATAACGTTCGGCGGCGGCGCTTGGTCGCGCGGCTCGATCGCCGGAACCGAGGGCACGCTCAACGGCGCGGCGTCGTGCATGTCGCCGATCCACGCCTCCGCCGATGCGGGACGGGCGTCGTCCATTCGGCGACGCAGCTCCTCGACCTGCAGCTTCAGCTCGAGCAGGCTGCGCACGATGAACTCGAGCTCGCGTCCCGACGCGGCCTCCTGCGCCCGCACCACCGGCCCGACGTGCACGGGAAGAAAGCGGGCGGAGCCACCGTCGCGGATCTGCCGCGGCAAGTCCCCCGGCTGAATCTCGTGACCGGGCGAGAGCACGACCATGCTCTCGATGAGATTGCGCAGCTCGCGCACGTTGCCCGGCCACGGGTACTCCACGAGCATCTGCATCGCTTCGGCGGAGATGCCGTGGAAGGCGCGGTCGTGCTGCTTCGAGTAGTCCTGCACGAAGCGGCGCACGAGCAGCGGCACGTCCTCCGGGCGCTCCCTCAGGGGCGGCAGGTAGATGCGCAGCACGTTCAGACGGTAGAACAGATCGGCGCGAAAGCGTCCCTCTTCCACGAGCTCGCGAAGGGGCTGGTTGGTCGCGGCCACGACGCGCACGTCGACCTCGATGGGCTGCGCCCCGCCGACGCGCATGAACTCGCGTTCCTCGAGCACGCGCAGGAGCTTCACCTGCGTGGCCGACGGAATCTCCCCGATCTCGTCGAGGAACAGCGTGCCGGTGTCGGCAAGCTCGAAGCGGCCGAGCCGGCGCTCCGCCGCGCCCGTGAACGCGCCCTTCTCGTGTCCAAACAGCTCGCTCTCCAGCAAGCTCTCGGGCAGCGCACCCACGTTCACGGCGATGAACGGCTTGTTCCGGCGGTTGCTCAACATGCGGATGCCGCGCGCCACGAGCTCCTTGCCCGTGCCGCTCTCGCCCTCGATGAGCACCGTGCTCGAGACCGGCGCCATCTGCTCGACCTGAACCATCACCTCGCGCAGCGCGTCGCTCTCGCCGATCAAACCGGTGAGCTGCTGCAGCCGGCGCCGGTCGAGAATCCGGCGCAGGCCAGCCAGCACTTCCTCGACGTTCACCGGCTTCGGAAACACGTCCACGAAGCCGAGGGTGCGCAGCTTCTCCAGGTGCGCGGGATCGACCTTGTCGCTCAATCCGACGGCCGCCGCGCCTTCCCACAGCTGCGCCTTCACGATCGCGATGGTCGACGGATCCGACAGCTCGCCCGTGAAGACGATGATGTCCGGCTTCTCGCGCTTGAGCGCGGCGCGAATGTCGTCGAGCGGCGAAACGAGCTCGGTCGTCACACCGTCGCGCTCGAGCCCCGCGTTGATGCGCACCGCGGGCTCGACGTCGTTGAGCGTCAGCAGGACCTTCATGCGTGGGGCGCGGGACGTGGGGCGCGGGGCGAGTCGCCGTGGTCCAATGGCGCGCCGCGGAGCACCGCAATCGCGTGGTCCACGATCGCCTCGAGCGCGGTCAGGCCGTCCCTCACCCCGCTCAGCGAGCCAGGCAGATTGACTATGAGAGTTTTCTTACGAACGCCGCTGAGGCCGCGCGAGAGCGCAGCCCGCGGAAAGCTCTGCAGCGAGAGCAGGCGAATACGCTCGGCGATGCCCGGTGCGTCGCGCTCGAGCACCGCGCGCGTCGCCTCCGGCGTGACGTCGCGCGAGCTGAGCCCCGTGCCGCCCGTCGTGAGCACGAGGTCGGCCGCGTCGCCGTCGCACCACGCGGCAAGCGTCGAGACGATCTGCACTGACTCGTCTGGCACCAGCGCGCGAACGGTTACCGCGTAGCCGCGCGCGTTCGCCCACTGCTCCGCGGCATCGCCCGACGTGTCGGCGCGCTCGCCGCGAGCGCCCGCGTCGCTGATCGTCAGAATTCCAACACGCATCACGTCTCCGCCGGTCGCGACCCGCCTCCGCCAGCAGCGAGCAGCTTACAGATGCGACGCATCCTTGTAGAACGGCATTTTGACGACCGTGGCTGGCACGCGCTTGCCGCGAATCTCCACCTCGAAGGTGTTCCCTTCCTTGGCGAGCGGCGTCGGCAGATAGCAGGTGCCGATCGGAATGCCGAGCGTGGGGCTCATCGAGCCGCTGCACACCAGGCCGTTCGGCTGTCCGTCGGTAAAGACCTGGTAGCCGTGGCGCGGAATGTTGCGGTCCTCGAGGGTGAAGCCCACGAGCTTCATCGCGACGCCATTCGTCTTCTGGTTGTTCAGCACTTGGCTGCCGACGAAGTCCCCCTTCTTGAGCTTCACGAGCCACGCGAGGTTCGCCTCGAGCGGCGTGACCGTGTTGTCGATGTCGTTGCCGTAGAGCGCCATGCCCATCTCCAGGCGCAGCGTATCGCGGCAGCCGAGTCCCGCGGGCGTGACATCGCCGCCGGCCATCAACGCGTCCCACAGCGGCACCGAGTACTTCACGTCGTGATACAGCTCGAAGCCGTCCTCGCCGGTGTATCCTGTGCGCGAGATGATCATCGGCATGCCCGCCACTTCGCCCTCCGCGAAGTGGTAGTACTTGATGGCCGACAGGTCGGTCTTCGTCAGCTTCTGGAGAATTTTTGCCGCTTCGGGACCTTGAAGCGCCAGGAGCCCCATGCGCTCGCTCGCGTCTTCGATGATGACGCCGAACTTGTGCGCGTGCCGCGCGATATGTGCGTAGTCCTTGTCGATGTTCGACGCGTTGACGACCATCATGATCTTGTCCGGGAAGCGATAGACCAGACAGTCGTCCTCGATGGTGCCACCCTCGTTCAAGATGGTCGAGTATTGCACCTGGCCGAGCGCGAGCGCCGAGACGTCGTTGGTGGTCACGTAGTTCACGAAGTCCACCGCACGCTCACCGCGCACGAAGAACTCGCCCATGTGCGAAACGTCGAACAGGCCGGCCCTTTCTCGCACGGCTTTGTGCTCCGCCAGCAGCCCCATGGGGTACGTGACGGGCATCTCGTAGCCGGCGAACGGAACCATCTTTGCGCCGAGGGCGACGTGCTTGGCGTGGAACGGAGTGCGCCGCAGGGCGCCCAAGTCGGTGACTGTTGTCATCCCAAAAATATGCCGGAACGGCAGTGGGAATGACAGGTGGAGCGTCGTGCTCGTGAAGGGGTGGTAAGGAAGCTGTCCGGAGTCCGGCCGTACGGCACCCGAACGCCAGATCGCGCGTTAGTGTCTAGCGATCACACCCCGAGCAAATGCGCACGATCTCCGCCGCCCTTCTCTTCCTGCCCGCGATCGCTGCAGGCCAGGTGCCCGCGACCCTCGTTCACGGCCACGCAACGCCCGTCCCGAGCGTGACCGCCGCGCGGAGGGTGGGTGCCGTCACGCTCGACGCAAAGCTGGACGAGGAAGCGTGGAAGGCCGCACAGCCGATCACGGACTTCACGCAGGTCGATCCCAGCGAGGGCAAGCCGGCGACGCAGCGCGCCGAGGTGCGCTTCCTGTTCGATGACGACGCGCTTTACGTGGGCGCGAAAATGTACGACTCGAACGGTGCGAAGGGGGTAACGACTCGGGTGGTGCGCCGCGACGCGTCGTTCGACTCCGACATGTTCGAGATCGTGATCGACGGCTACCACGACCATCTAAGCCGCGCCTTCTTCGACCTGAATCCGTCGGGCTCGAAGAGCGACTACATCGGGATCGGCAACTCGTGCTGCGACCAGTCGTGGGATCCGATCTGGGAAGCGGCCACGCACATCGACGCCGACGGGTGGACGGCCGAGATTCGCATTCCCTACAGCCAGCTGCGCTTCTCGCGCGATTCCGTACAGGAGTGGGGACTCCAGGTGCGGCGCTTCATCCATCGCAACCAGGAGCAGGATCAATGGTCGTTCTGGAAGAAGACGGAAGCGGGCGGGCCGTCGCGCTTCGGGCACCTGACCGGCCTGCGCATTCCCGCGGCCAAAACGGGCCTCGAGCTGTTGCCGTACGTAGTGAGCAAGTCGACGTCGTTGGCGGGCGCGGCGAACGACCCGTTCAGATCGCACGGGCGCCCGACGCTGCGGCTGGGCCTCGACCTCAAGGATCGGTTGACGTCGAACCTCACCTTCGACGCGACGATCAATCCCGACTTCGGTCAGGTGGAGGTCGATCCTGCGGTGCTCAACCTCTCGGCGTTCGAGTCCTTTTTTCCGGAAAAGCGGCCCTTCTTCATCGAGGGCTCGCAGGTATTCGGCTTCGGGAACTTCAGCTGCAACTTCTGCAGCAACCAGGAAAGCATGAGCGGATTCTACTCGCGGCGCATCGGGCGCGCGCCGACGGGGGCCAGCCTCGCACTGAACAACTTCGCCTACGCCGACGTGCCCGATGCGACGACGATCCTCGGCGCGGGAAAGATCACCGGGCGTACGGCGAGCGGCTATACCGTCGGCTTACTGAACGCGGTGACGGGCCGGGCGACCGCGCGCGTCGAGGACATCGCGGGCGCGCGCACGTCGCAGGAGGTCGAGCCGCTGGCCGACTACTTCGTCGGTCGCCTGAAACGCGATTTCATGAGCGGCAATCTCGTCGTGGGCGGCATCGTCAGCGGTGTGGCGCGCAACATCGACAGCACCTTCGCGCCGCGGCTCGCGCGGCACGCCGAGATGTACGGGAGCGACGTCGTGTACACGTGGCACGAACACATGTTCTCGTTCCGCGGGAACGCAGCGGTCACGAACGTGAGCGGCGACGCGCGGGAGATCGCCCTGCGCCAGCAGTCGAGCGCGCGCTACTTCCAGCGCCCCGACCGGGGCGCGGGATCGGGGGCGTTCCTTTCAAACCGCTACGACACGACGGCGACGTCGCTGCGCGGGGCGGGCGGATACGCTCGCATCGCGAAGGAAACGGGCGACTGGTTCGGCGAAACGGCGATCAATACGCGAAGCCCTGGGTACGAAACCAACGACTACGCGTTTCAGCAGCGAGCCGACTACGTCTCGAGCTACTCGAACCTGGGTCGCACGTGGACGCAGCCGACGAGCTGGTACCGCCAGTTCCTCGTCATCGGCGGCGTCCAGACGCACTACAACTTCGAGGGCGATCACACCCTGCTCGAGCTGCACGAGTACGCGAGCACGACGACGCCGCAATTCTGGAACGTGTCGGCCTTTCACATTGGCCGCGCCGCCGAGATCGACGACCGCCAGCTCCGCGGCGGGCCGGCGGTCATCGCGCCGGCCAATGATTACATCTCGGGGAACGTGTCGACGGACTCGCGCCGCCAGGTGGTGGGGAACGCAAACCTGTCGTACGGATGGGATCGAAAGGGTGGGAGCAGCCCGTCGTTCAGCATCGGTGCGGACTATCGGCCGGCATCGAACGTGGCCGTGTCGTTCAATCCTTCGTGGAGCACGGCCCTCAGCAACGCGCAGTACGTGAGCGCGATCGGCGACTCGAGCGCGACGGCCTTCTTCGGGACGCGCTACGTGATGTCGTATCTCGACCAACACACGCTCGGTCTCGACACGCGCTTGAGCGTCACCTTCTCGCCGACCATGACTCTCGAGCTGTACGTGCAGCCGTTCTTCGCCTCCGGGCACTACTACAACTTCGAGGAATACGCCGCGCCGCGAACGGATCGCCTGAATGTCTATGGGCGGGACGTGGGCAGGATCGCGGCAGCGCGCGACAAGGACGGCGTGGTGAGCCAGTACACGATCGACCCGGACGGGTCCGGTCCGGCGAAACAGTTCAGGATCGGCAACCCCGACTTCAGCCAGCAGTCGCTTCGAGGGAACACGGTCTTCCGCTGGGAGTACCGCCCGGGCTCGGTGCTCTACGTCGCGTGGACGCAATCGCGCGTGGGCGACTCGGCGTTCGGCGATCTCGACCTCACGCGCGACCGGATCGCGCTGCTCGCCGCCCGGCCCGACAACATCTTCCTCGTCAAGGCGAGCTGGTGGCTACCGAAGTAGCTGGAGTCTATCGCAGATCGGCGCTTTTTCGCGGCGCGTGCAGCTCGTCGCGTCCGATCTCGCGCATGTCGGCGACCTTCGGCGGCTCGCCGGTGATCATCGACTTGGCCATCTGGAAGAGGACCATCGGTGTGGGACGATCCTTCTTCGAGTAGTGGACCGTGTCCGCCTCGACGAGAATGAGCCCGATGCGCGGATCGTGCGGGCCGCCGTCGCGTTTGCCGTCGCCTTCGTCGCCGAGCCAGAGCTTCCAGTCGGCGGCATAGAGCGAGTCGATGAGATCGCGGTCGCGCGACACGATGCCGCGTCCGCTCACGCTCACCCATTCGCGCGTGCGATCCTTGTAGTACGAGACGTTGACGTGCGGATCGCGGGCGATCTCCTCGAACTTCTCGCTTTCGATGTTCGTCATGAACCAGAGATCGGTACCCGACGTTCGCCGCTGCGTCTGCATGGCGCGGGCGACGAGATGCCCGTCGGCGCGGCGGGTGGTCACCATCGCCGTCTCGATCCCGTCGATGAGCTTGTAGAGGTCGTCGAGCTTCTTTTCCAGCGGCACGTCGTTGTCGCGATCCTTCTCGATGGCGCTTGTCATGCGCGCTCGAGAGGCAGAATCAATGCCGCGATGCGAGCCCGGCGACGGCTTCCGCCACCTCGGCGGCATGCTCTTCGGGCTTGACCTTCTCGAAGATCCTGGCGATGCGGCCCGACGCGTCGATGACGAAGGTGGTGCGCGCCACTCCCATGTATTTTCGGCCCCACATCGTTTTCTCCACCCAGAGGCCGTACTGCTCGGACACGGCGTGGCCTTCGTCCGACAGCAGCGCGTACGGCAGCTCGAACTTCTGCTTGAACTTGCGATGCGACTTGGGCGAGTCGGGGCTGATGCCGAGCACGACCGCGTCCAGGCCGGCGAATCGCGGGAGCGCGTCGCGGAAGGAGCAGGCTTCGACGGTGCAGCCGGGGGTGTCGTCTTTCGGGTAGAAGAACAGAATCACGGGCTTCCCGCGGAAATCGGAGAGGGAAACGCGCTGGTCCTGATCGTTCAGGACGGTGAAATCCGGGGCCATTTCGCCGACTGTCACAGCGCTGCCTTCCGTACCCATCAGACTTTCTCGCCGCCCATGAGCGCAGCCATGATCGCCTTCTGAATGTGCAGGCGATTCTCCGCCTCGTCCCACACACAGCTCTGCGGTCCGTCGATGACCTCGGCGGCGACTTCTTCGCCGCGGTGCGCCGGTAGACAGTGGAGGAAGATCGCCTTCTTGTCGGCCGCGCCCATCAGCTTGGGGCTCACGGTGAAGCCGGCGAAGGCGCGCTCGCGATCCTTCTGCTCCTGCTCCTGGCCCATCGACGCCCAGACGTCGGTGCTGATGACGTGCGCGCCCTTCGCCGCTTCCATCGGGTCGCGAACGACGCGCACCTTGGCGACTTTCTGCGCGCGCGCGAGCAGATGGTCGGCGGGCTCGTAGCCCTCCGGGCAGGCGAGGTCGAGATCGAAGCCGAAGCGATACGCGGCGTTGATCCAGGAGTTTGCCATGTTGTTCCCGTCGCCGATCCACGCGTACTTCTTGTCGGTGACGCTGCCCAGATGCTGGCGCACGGTGAGCAGATCGGCGAGCACCTGGCAGGGATGCAGCAGATCGGTGAGCCCATTGATCACCGGAACGTCCGCGTACTTCGCGAGCTCCTCGATGTCCTGGTGCGCAAATGTGCGAATCATGATGCCGTCGACGTAGCGCGAGAGCACGCGTGCCGTGTCGGCGATCGGCTCGCCGCGTCCGAGCTGCACGTCGCGCGGCGACAGGAACAACGCGTGCCCGCCCAGCTGGTACGTCCCGACTTCGAACGACACGCGCGTTCGCGTGCTCGACTTCATGAAGATCATGGCGAGCGACTTGCCGGCCAGCGGCTTGGCGGTGTATTCGCCGCTGCGCATGCGTTCGGCGAGCACGAACAGTCCGTCGAGCTCTTCTCGGGTGAAGTCGGGGATGGCGAGGAAGTCGGTCGGCATGGGGCGAGTGAGCAGTGAACGGGGAGCGGCGGGTGGGCGGTTACAGAATGTATTTCCGCAGGTCTTCGTCTTCCATGATCGTCTTCAGGCGATCGCGGACGACGTCGGCGTTCACCTTGATCGTCTCGGTGCCACGGTCGGGAAGGTCGAACATGACGTCTTCGAGCAGCGTCGTCATGACCGTATGCAGGCGGCGGGCGCCGATGTTCTCCATGCGCTCGTTGACGACGGCGGCCACGCGCGCGATCTCGGCGATGCCGTCCTCGGTGAACTCGAGCTTGGCCCCTTCGGACTCGATGAGCGCGCCGTACTGCTTGGTGAGCGCGTTCTCCGGCTCGGTCATGATACGCACGAAGTCCTGCTCGGTGAGCGACTTGAGCTCCACGCGAATCGGGAAGCGGCCCTGGAGCTCCGGAATCAAGTCGCTCGGCTTGGAGACGTGGAACGCGCCGGCGGCGATGAAGAGCACGTGGTCAGTCTTCACCATGCCGTACTTCGTCTGCACGTTGGAGCCTTCGACGATGGGCAGCAGGTCGCGCTGCACGCCTTCGCGCGACACGTCGGGGCCGCCCATCTGCGACCGCTCGCCGGCAATCTTGTCGATCTCGTCGAGGAAGATGATGCCCATCTTCTCGACGCGCTCGAGCGCGTCGGCAGTGACGTCATCGAGATCGATCAACTTTTCGAGCTCCTGCTCGAACAGGATGCGCCGCGCCTCGGCCACTTTCACCGTGCGCTTCTTCTTCCGTTTGGGCATCATCTCCTTGAGCATGTCGGAGATGTTGTCCATGCCCTCGGGCGCGCCCTGCGACGCCATGATGTCGAACATTGGCGCGTTCTGCGGCACTTCGACCTCCACCTCGCGCTCCTCGAGCTTTCCGTCGAGCAGCAGTTGGCGAAGCTTGTCGCGCGTGCGCTTGTAGCGCTCCTGGCTGGGGTCGACGGTCTCCTTGCTCACCGAGCCCGTGGGCGACACGAGGAAGACGCCGAGCGCGTCGTCTGCCTGCTGGGCGGTGTTGACCGGCTGCTCGCTCGTGGTCGCCGGCTTTTCGGCGGCGGGCGGCGGCAGAAGAAGATCGAGCAGGCGTTCGTCGACGCGCTCGTGGGCGAGGTCTTCGACTTCGGTCTCGCGCTCGCTCCGCACCATGTCGATGGCGCTCTCGACGAGGTCGCGCACCATCGACTCCACGTCGCGGCCGACGTAGCCCACCTCGGTGAACTTCGACGCTTCGACCTTGATGAACGGCGCGCCGGCGAGCTTCGCGAGACGGCGAGCGATCTCCGTCTTTCCCACGCCGGTAGGCCCGATGAGGATGATGTTGTTCGGCGAGATCTCTTCGCGGATGCTCTCGGGCGCGCGCTGCCGCCGCCACCGGTTGCGCAGAGCGATGGCGACAGCCTTCTTCGCCTCGGCCTGGCCGACGATGTAGCGATCGAGCTCCGCGGCGATCTGACGCGGCGTCAGGTCGGCGAGCTTCGCCAGAGCTTGTTGTGTGCGATTAGAAGGCATTTCAGAGGCAGGGTATAGGGTCCGGGGTCTAGGGTCCAGGGCAGGTGTGCGGCGCGTAGCGCCGCGTACCGCCCTCGAACCCTATTTCCCACCCCCTCAACCCTCGGTATTTAGGACGTTTCGAGAATTGAAATATTGGTGTTGGTATAGATGCAGATCTCGCCCGCGATGTGCATCGCGCGCTGCACGATCTCCTTCGCGTCGAGCTGCGTGTTGTCGACCAGGGCGCGGGCGGCGGAGAGGGCGTAGGAGCCGCCGGAGCCGATCGCGAGGATGCCGTCGTCGGGCTCGATCAGCTCACCGGTGCCGGAGATGATGAAGCCATGCTCCTTGTCGGCGACGATCAGCAAGGCCTCGAGCCGGCGCAGCACGCGGTCGCTGCGCCAATCCTTGGCCAGCTCGACCGAGGCGCGCGGCATGTTGCCCGGGAAGCGCTCGAGCTTCTCCTCGAACTTCTCGAAGAGCGTCATGGCGTCGGCCGCGGCGCCCGCGAAGCCCGCGACGATCTTGCCGCCGCGGATTACCCGGACCTTCTGGGCGTGGGACTTCATCACGGTCTCGCCGACCGTCACCTGCCCGTCGCCGCCGATGGCGACCTTGCCGTCTCGGCGGACGGCAAGAATGGTCGTGGCCCGCATGCGCGGGAGTGGGTTGGACATGCTGGAAGATAGTCGCCTGAAAGCGAAGCGGGGGGAGCGCCACGGCGCACCCGGGGTCAGTCGCGCAAATTCGCCTTGTCCGAGGCGGCTCGCTCAGCCTCGGGACGGCGACGCAGCGCACCGCGGTTGCTGATCGATTGGCCGAGGAATCGCGCGTTGCGCACGACTCCGTAGAGCATGAATACCGAGCCCGCGATCACGGTGACGACGGAATACCGCCACGTGTCGCGCCCGATGAACGCCGCGGCCATGCACAGCACGCCCAATCCGATGGCCGCTTCCCCGCCCCGCTGGCGCTCGATCCGCGGCCGCCGGCGGCGTTCGCGCTTGACGATGATCTCGTCCGGCGTCCACGCATCGAAGATGAGCCCGAGTCCGATGAGGGCCAGGACCCCGCCGAGGATCAGGGGAACGATTTCAATGCGCATGTCTCGTGTCGAGGCCGGTGGTACCCGCGCTACAAGCAGGTTCCAGGCCCGATGCCTTTCAGGCTCGCGGGTGCGACTTCTGGTACACCTGCTTGAGGCGCTCGACGCTCGTGTGGGTATAGATCTGCGTCGTCGAGATCGAGGCATGCCCCAGGAGCTCCTGCACGGCGCGAAGATCCGCGCCGGCATCGAGCAGATGTGTCGCGAACGTGTGGCGGAGCGAGTGGACGCTCAAGCCGGCGTCTTCGTCGATCAGATCGAGAAAGCTCCCCACGGCCTTTTGGATCGCGCGAACGCCGATGCGCTTGCCGGTGCGGCCGACGAACACCGCGTGCCGGTCGGCTTTCGGGCCGATGGCCTTGAGCAGATCGTCACGCTTGTCCTCGTACACACGAAGCGCGCGAAGCGCGTGATCGCCCACGGGCACGATCCGCTCTTTCCGTCCCTTTCCGCGCACCTTCGCCTGTGGCGACAGCATGTCGAGATCGCCGCGGCTCAGCCCCTGCAACTCGGACAAGCGCATGCCCGTGGAGTAGAACAGCTCGAGCATGGCCAGGTTGCGCACGGCCACGAAATTTCCATCGGACGCGCGGAGCGTGGCCGCCTCGAACAACAGATCGATCTGCGCGCGGTCGAGATATCCGGGAAGATATTTGTCGAGTCGCGGTGCGCCGACGGTGCGCGC
The DNA here is from genome assembly GCA_028287235.1 of Gemmatimonadota bacterium. GTDB lineage: Bacteria > Gemmatimonadota > Gemmatimonadetes > Gemmatimonadales > Gemmatimonadaceae > JAQBQB01. The sequence goes on from JAQBQB010000010.1 coordinate 40,883, forward strand.
CGGATTCGTGTCGACGATCTCGTTCCGGTGCAGATATTTGTAGAAGCTGCGGATGGCCGACAGCGTGCGCGCCATGGAGCGCTTGCCGAGCCCGCGCTTGGAGAGATGGCCGAGGAAGCCGCGCATGGCGATGCGATCGACGCCCTGCCAGCCCCATTCCGCTCCACCGTAGTAGCGGCTCAGAAACGACGTGAACTCGCGCAAGTCGCGCTCGTACGCGCTGGCCGTGTTCGGCGAGACGTCGCGCTCCTTGGTGAGATGGTCGAGGTAGTCGGCCACCAGGCTGTCATTCACCACGCTCAGCGATCCTTTGCTGCGCTCAGGATGACATGGGTACTAGCCCATTCCGCCATGTCGGCCAACGCGCGTTCGGCGAGCTTCTCGCGCTTGACGCGCTTGTCCTTCACGCGGCCCGGGAGATCGTCGACCAGGCCGAAGTTCGCGTTCATCGGCTGGAAGTGCTTTGGATCGGCTTCGCGCAAATACCGATAGAGCGCGCCGAGCATCGTCGTCGTAGGCGGCACGACCGGCTCGTCGCCGCCGAGCATGCGCGACAGGTTGATGCCGGCCAGGAGGCCGGTCGCCGTGCTCTCGGTATAGCCTTCCACGCCGGTCAACTGGCCGGCGAAGAGCGTCATTCGGTCGTCGCGGAGCGACAGGTGCGGCGACAGCGACGCCGGCGAGTTCACGTAGGAGTTCCGGTGGATCGACCCGTAGCGCAGGAATTCAGCGTTCTCTAATCCCGGGATGAGCCGAAAGACTTTTTGCTGCTCCGGAATGCGGAGCCGCGTCTGGAAGCCCACGATGTTCCACATCCGGCCGGCACGATCTTCCTGCCGCAGTTGAATGATTGCATGCGCGTCGCGGCCGGTGCGCGGGTCGCGCAGGCCCACCGGCTTCATCGGGCCGAAGCGCAACGTTTCGCGGCCGCGCTTGGCCATCTCTTCGGCGGGCATGCACCCTTCGAAGTACGGCACCTCGTCGAACTCGTGGCCGTGGTGCTGGTCGGCCGCCGTGAGCGCATCGATGAACGCCTCGTACCCCTCACGGGTGAACGGACAGTTGAGGTAAGCTCCCTCCCCTTCGCTCACCTCGCTCGCATCAGGCTGACCGGGCATGGTTTCTTTCCCATACCGCGACGCACGAAACACGACGTCGTCGTCGATCGACTCGCGCGACACGATCGGCGCGATGGCGTCGTAAAACGCGAGCGACGCAACGCCTAACCGGGCACGGACCGCCTCGGCGAGTGCGTCCGACGTCAGCGGACCGGTGGCGATGATGCCAGGACTCGGAAGCGCCGTGACCTCTTCGCGCACCACGGTGATGCGCGGATGCGACGTGACGCGATCGTGCACGCCCGCCGAGAACACGTCGCGGTCCACGGTGAGCGCGCTGCCGCCCGGCACGCGCGCCTCGTCGGCCGCCATCAGCACGACCGATCCGAGCACGCGCATCTCGGCTTTGAGCAGCCCGTGCGCGTTCGACGTCTCCGTGCTCTTGAACGTATTGGAGCAGACGAGCTCCGCGAGCTTGTCGGTCTTGTGCGCCGGCGTACCGCGCACGCCGCGCATCTCGTGCAGCACGACGTCGTGCCCGCGTTCGGCCAGCTGCCAGGCGGCTTCACTTCCGGCGAGTCCGCCGCCGACGACGTGGACGGGAAGGGACGACATGCTATCGCGACATGGTGATGACGTCGGCGTACGAGAGGAGCCTGCCGTCATTGAACGCCTTGAGCAGATCGGCGATCGACGACGTCACCGACGGGAGCCGTCCGCCGAGCCGCGCCTGTTGGGCGGCGGCGGCCGGAGGAACAGCGCCGAACCCGCGGCCGGCACCGATGGAACGGATGAACGAGCTCGTCGAATCGATCGGTAGCGTCGCCACGTTCTTGTAGTACTTGCTCCAGTCGTCGCCCTGCTGCCAGAGGTACTGCTCCACGTTCGACGTGTAGAAGGCCGACACGATCGCGTTGTGATCCTTGAGGTACTGACCCACGGCGCGAATCGCTCGGGGACCGGCGAAGTCGCCGACGACGGGAACGAGCAGATTCTTCGTCTCGAAATCCTTGAGCCAGCGATAATTCGCTTCGGTGGCGAGAAACGCCCAGTTGGTCCCCGCGCTGTCGGTCGCCATCTGAAGCGACGCGTACGTCGGCATGCCGCCGCGACCGAAGCCGGCGCGGTTGAACCCGCCGCCGCCGTTCGGATAGTTGTAGTTGATCAGCGGGCCGCCGCCGTAGAACGCCGAGTACACGTAGTCGAGCGACTTGCTGTCGCTGTCGCTGAGCACGAAGCCATGATCTTTCGTGAGCCGTTCCTTGATCGCCGCGAGATTCCGGCGGTACAGCACCGAGTCCGGCTCGGCGGCGCCGTAGGCTTGGAAGAGCTGTTGCGGCGTCGACGACGCATCGAGCCCCGAAGGACGCGGGCGCGAGAAGAGCCGCGACAGAAAGTCCGCGCGGTCGGCGGACAACTCGAAGAGCGCCTTGTACATCAGGTGCTCGATCATGTTGCCGCGCCGGATGTCGAAGATGATCGCCAGCTTCGGCTGCAGCGCCACGATGTACGTGAAGTTCTGCTCGGGACCCACGCCGAGATACACGCCGCCCGGCTTGATCAGCTGCTTGAGCGCGGGAACGACGTACTGATAGCCCGTCTCGTTCGACAGGAAATTATCCGAGCGGAAGTATCCCCCGGCTTCGGAGAAGTTGGCGTTGAGCTGCCAGAGCTCCTTGTCGGTGAGACGGGCGGGAAGTGTCGAGGAGCTCTGGGCTCGCGCCGCCGAGCCGGCAACGACGAACGCGGCGAATGAAACCGCGGTAAGCAGGCGGGCGTGTCGCATGACGAATGATAGGAGCCGGACGCCGGCAAATCCAACCGCCGGCGCGGAGGCGCGCGCGGCGACTACCCCGCGAGCGCCTCCGCGGTCTCCGTCTCGTCCGGCTGAGTGGGCACGTCCCACTCGTTGCCGCACTTGAGACACTTCCGGAAGTCGCCGCGCGCCTTGGTGAACTTCATCTCGGCACCGACGTAGCTGCACTCCGGGCAGGTCTCCGACACCGGCTTGTTCCACGCGACGAAGTCGCACGTCTCGTTGGAACAGGCGTAGAACGCCGTGCCGCGCTTCTTCGAGCGACGCTCCACGAGCTCGCCGCCGTCTTTGGGACAGAACACGCCCGTGGGCATGGAGCGCGTGCCGCGGCATTTCGGGAACGTGCTGCAGCCGAGGAACTGGCCGCTGCGTCCGTTGCGAATGACCATCGGCTCCCCGCAGACCTGACACATGTGCTCCGTGAGCACGGGCTTCACCTTCTCGCCCTTGATCGGCCGCGTGTACTTGCACTCCTTCGGATGCTTCTCGCAGGCGAGGAACGGCCCGAAGAATCCGCCGCGTGCCTCGAGCTTGCCGCCGCAGTCGGGACAGCGCAGCGCGTGCACGCCCGAGAGGTCGTACGCCTCGGCGATGAGCGCCGGCGCGTCGACCTTGCTCAGGCTGATCGCGAACGGCGAGTAGAAATCGCCGAGCACTTTCTGCCAGGCGAGCTCGCCCTCTTCGACCTTGTCGAGCTCCCCCTCCATGGCCGACGTGAAGTCCACGTTGAAGACGTCGGGGAACTGCTTGACCATCACCTTCTCGACGCTCTCGCCGATCTCCGTGGGGAAGAAGCGCCGCTGGTTGAGCTCTACGTACCGGCGGTCGGCCAGCACGGAGATGATCGACGCATAGGTCGACGGTCTACCGATACCCAGCCGCTCGAGCTCCTTCACGAGGCTCGCCTCGGAGAAGCGCGGCGGCGGCTCGGTGAAATGCTGGCTCGGCTCCACGTGCTTGACCGGCACCTTTTCGCCCACTTCGACGACGGGCAGTGCTTGCTCGTCCTCGAGCGCCTTGTGCTCCCCTTCCTCGCGCGCCTCGCGGTACAAGACCAGGAAGCCCTGGAACTTCACGATCGATCCAGTAGCACGGAAGAGATAGCTGCGACGGCCGATATCCGGCTGTGCCGTGGACGGAATGTCGAAGTCGACGGTCGTCGTGTCGAACACCGCGGGCGTCATCTGCGACGCCATGAAGCGCTGCCAGATGAGCTGATACAGCTTGAGCTGGTCGGCGCTCAGATACTTGCGCAGCTCGTCGGGGCGCCGCGTGGGGTCCGTCGGCCGGACACCCTCGTGCGCCTCTTGAGCGTTCTTTGCTTTTCCGTCGCCGTACAGCTGCGGCGTCTTGCAGACGAACTCCTCGCCGAACAACGTGCGGAGATACTCGCGCGCCTGCTGCGCGGCGCTTTCGGCCACGCGCGTGGAGTCGGTACGCATGTAGGTGATGAGACCCACCGCGCCCTCGGCACCGATGTCGATGCCCTCGTACAGATCCTGCGCCACGCGCATCGTGCGCTTCGACCCGAACGACAGCTTCTTCGCGCCTTCCTGCTGCAGCGTTGACGTCGTGAACGGCGCCGACGGATTCTTGCGGCGCTCGCGGCGCTTCACTTCGGTGACGTCGAAGGTCTTGCGCCCCTTCACGTCGCTGATGATGCGCTCGGCTTCGGCCTGATTGTGGATCTCGGCTTTCTTGCCGTCGATGTGGTGCAGCTTGGCGGTGAACTCCGTCTTCGCCTTCTCGAGCAGCGCCTCGATGGTCCAATACTCCACCGGCTTGAATGCGCGGATCTCGCGCTCGCGCTCGACGATCAAGCGCAGCGCCACGGTTTGCACGCGGCCGGCGGAGAGTCCCTTCTTCACCGTCTTCCAAAGCACCGGGCTCGCCTTGTAGCCCACGAGGCGATCGAGGACGCGGCGCGCCTGCTGCGCCTCGACCTTCTTGGTGTCGATGACGCCGGCGTTGAGGATCGCCTTTTGGACGGCGTCCTTCGTGATCTCGTGAAAGAGCACGCGGCGAATGGGAATCCGCGGTGCGCCGCGCTTCGGCGCGATCTGCGTCGCGACGTGCTGCGCGATTGCCTCGCCCTCGCGGTCAGGATCGGTGGCGATCAGCACTTCGCGGCTGTCCCGCGCGTAGCTCTTGAGCTCCGCGATGGTCTTTTCCTTTCCGGGAATCGCCACGAGATCGGGTTGGAAGCCGTTCTCCACATCGATGCCGAGCTTCTTCTCCGGGAGGTCCATGATGTGACCCACCGTGGCCCGAACGCGGTAACCGCGGCCGAGGTACTTGCCGATCGTCTTCGCCTTGGCCGGCGACTCCACGATGACGAGCGTGCTCGAGCCGGGGGACGCGGCCAGCGCCGCGTCCTCCTCGAGCATCGCTTCGGCCATCGCGGCTTTCGTACCCGTGCCGCGCTTGGCCGTCGCCTTCGTGACGGCCTTCTTCTTCACCGCCGCCTTTTTCGTCGACGCGCGCTTCTTGGTCGCGGCCTTTTTCGTAGCCATCTCAGTGTACCGTCGGGTGTTGGTCCGCGTCGCCCTGGTCGACGAACCCCGCGCCTTCCATGAGGGAGCGCAGGTCGTCCAGCGCGATGCGGCCGTCAATCTGTAATAGTGCGCGTTCTATGATGTGCTCGAGCTCGGCCGCATTCAGTGCGCCCGAGCCGCTCAATCCCAGCAAATGACCCCAGGCTTCCGGGGCAAAACGACCCCGCTCGTGGGGGCCCAACACGCGAAAAGTCATGACTCCATTCCTTTGACGCTCGAATCGGTCCGAAAGCAAGAAGGGGAGGATTTGCGGTGCGTGCGGCACCAATCCTCTCCCTGTCGAACCCGCGTATTCCTGCTTTGAACCAAGCCTCCGAACCGATTGGAACTGGCCGGAGCGGTAACGTATGACTACCCACCCGATGAGGCAAGCGCAATGACCTTATCTATAACCCTTTGCAGATCATAGAGTTCCGTACTGACCACATGGTCGGCAGTCTCGTACGCCGCCTTCCGCGCCTCGAAAAGACGCTTGAGCTCGGCAAGCGGATCGGGCCGCGTGAGCAGCGGACGCATCATTCGCATCGGGCCCAAACGCTTCAACGCCGTCTCCGGCGTGACTCTAAGGTATACGAGCTGACCAGGGGGGCGGAGCATGGCGACCACTTCCGGATCGGCGGCCCAACCCCCACCCGGCGCGACGATCATGTTGCCGACCAACGTCAGCTCCTCGGTGAGCTCGCGCTCCCGCTTCCGAAAGTAGCCTTCCCCTTTCTGGCCGAAGATCTGACTGACCGACATGCTCTCGCGCCGCTCGATCTCCTGGTCGAGATCGAGAAAGGTGCGTCCGGTCCGCTCGGCGACCGCCTGGCCCACCGTCGTCTTCCCCGACCCCGGGAGGCCGACGAGGATCAGGTGCGGCTTCGACGGATCAGCCGCCGAGCCGGGTCGCGACGTGCGAAAGGTAGGCGTCATAGTTCCGTCTCGTTTCCCCAAGCGAGTCACCGCCGAACTTCTCGAGGAACGCGTCGGCGAGCACGATCGCGATCATCCCCTCAGCAATGACTCCCATGGCGGGTACCGCGGTCACGTCGCTTCGTTCCGCGACGGCCGACGCGGACTCGCCCGTGGCGACGTCGACCGTCCCGAGCGGGCGCATCAACGTGCTGATCGGCTTCATGGCGACACGCACGACGAGCGGCTCACCCGTGGTCATGCCGCCCTCGAGGCCACCGGCACGGTTCGACGCGCGTCGAACGTTGCCTGTCCGCGGCGAGCCGGGCGACATATGAATTTCATCATGGACTTCGGCGCCCGTCACGCGCGTGGTGCCGAAACCCATGCCGATCTCGACGCCCTTCACCGCGGGGATCGACATGATGGCGGCGCCGATGCGCCCATCGAGCTTGCGATCCCACGACACGTGCGAGCCCAGTCCAACGGGTAGACCGTCGACCACGACTTCGCAGACACCGCCGAGCGTGTTGCCGGCGCGCTTGATCTCGTCGATGTAGGCGATCATGCGCGCTTCGGCCGCGGGGTCGAGCGTGCGAAGCTGCGACGCGTCGGCCACGGCGTTGATGTCAGCGGGCATCTCCGCCGGACGCACGGCATCGATACCGCCGAGGTGCACGAGATGGCTCGCGACGCGTACGTCGAACTCGGCGAGGAAGCGCTTGCAAATCGCCGCGGCGGCGACGCGCGCCGTGGTCTCGCGCGCCGATGCGCGCTCCAGAATGTCGCGTGCATCTTCGCGGTCGTACTTGAGGAGGCCCGTGAGATCGGCGTGGCCCGGGCGCACTCGCGTGACGGCGCGCTTTCGTGGCGCCTGCGTCTCGTCGGGTGCCGCGCTCATGATCTCCTGCCAATTCTTCCAGTCGCGATTCTGGATCGTCATCGCGATGGGAGAGCCGAGCGTTTCGCCGGCGCGGACACCGGAAAGAAACTCCACGGTGTCCCGTTCGATCTGCATTCGGCGGCCCCGCCCGTAGCCCTGTTGGCGACGCGCGAGCTCGCCGTTCACATCGGCGGCAAGCAATGGGAGCCCGGCCGGCATTCCTTCGAGGATGCTGACGAGCGCCTGCCCATGAGATTCGCCTGCGGTGGTGAAGCGGAGAGGCATGGGCTAAGCGTAAGCACTCGGGAGCCGCTGGTGAAGCTCGCCGCGCTCACTGCGCTCACGGCGGTCCCGGCTTGATGTCGGCCGCCGTCAGGTCGATCACCACGAGTCCTTGCTGACTCACCGCGTAGAGCTTCATGACTACGCTCGGCGGATCGCCGGGCATGGGCAGGCTGGCGCGCAGTGGTCCGTAGATCGGATTCTTGAGCTGCAGCTTTCCGCGCCCGATGTAGTAGGCGATGTCGACGATCTCGATCTGCCCGCTCGCCGAGGCGATGAAGGCCAGGCGCTGCGCCTGCGGCGTGAGGACACCGTCGGCAAGCGGGTGGAAGGCGATGCCCGCGCCGTTGTCGGCCGAGTCGTACTTGCCCTGCAAGCGAAGGTGGAACGGATCGCTCACGGCGCTGAAGTACGACTGCAAGCCGTGCGCACCCACGATGCCGCCCGTTCGGTCCATCGCCACGCCGAACACCGGTTCCGACGCGTTGTCGGTGAGATCGGAGATGGTGACCAGCGGCGAGAAGAACTGCGGCACGATGCCGACGGAGTCGGCCACCATGATCACGCGGCCGGCGCCGGTCTTATTGCCTTCGCCGAACGCGATCCAGTTCCGATTGCCGCTCGCCGCGGCGTACGTCGTATCCGTCAGCCCGAGCGTGGTCACGTCGAGGCGCAGCACCGCCTCGACGTCGCTTCCGCCGGCGACGGCCTGCGACACCGCGTTGAGCGGAATGGTGTCGCGCACGACGATCGTGCCGGTGCGCTGTCCGTACGGGTGATCGTAGATGAACAACGTATCGGACGCCGGCGACGACGGGAGCGTGGCGCCAATGGCGATCGAGTCGGCGTTGAACAAGGCGTACGCGAACTCGGACGTCTTGGTGAACGAAGCGTACTGCCAGATCTGCCGCGGGTCGGGCACCGGCAGCTTGGGATCGAGCCAGCGAATCGTACCGGCGGGCGCGGTCGGAGTGGGCCGCGTCGAGTAGAAGATGCGGCCACCATGCGACTGCGCGATGTACTGCGGCCGGTCGGAATAGCTGATCGGGCCGGCGCCGGTGACGCGGATCTTTCCGGTGTTCTCGTCTTTTTGGACGGTGATCGTGAAGATGTAGGTGTTTCGCGTCAGGATGCGCGCGTTGAGATCTTCCTTGAGCGTGCTGGCCTGGCTCGAGCCGATGAACACGCGGCTGATGTTCGTACCGCCCGAGTTGGCGACGAGCAGCGTGTCGGGGTTGTTCGAGATGAACAGGCCCCATGGGAGCGATCCCACTGGGACGCTCGTCGACGCGAATCCTTTCTGCGCGGCGCTCGACTGCCACACTTCGAGCAGGTTGAACGCGGTGTTGGACAGGAACACGTTGCCGCGCGCCTGGTCCACCGCGATGTCGCCCACGATGCCCTGATGCGGGAGCGCGAAGGTGCGGCCGTACACCACGAGCGTGGAGTCGACCAGACCGTTCGCGATGTTGCCTTCCGCGACGCCCTTGGTGAGTGGAACCGCATAGCCGACGCGGCCGGCCTGGTCGACGGCGAATGCCGTGATGCCGAGCTTCTTCCCCTGTTGGGTCGGGGGAAGGTTGAGCGCGATTTTGGTCTGGACGTTGGCGTTGAACGGCGGCGCCAATGTCACCGAGTCCGTCTGGATGATCGCGTTGGTGCTGTCGCGAATGATCAGACCCACCGTGGTGATCCCCTCGCCGGTCGCGTTCACCGTGACCGAATCGGAGAACTCGCTCCGCGGCGCCACGCTCTGCGTCACGCGTGGCTGCGCGGCGCTCGGCGACCGCACGAACACTGTGACCGGCGCCGACGAGCCGGGCTGGCGGTCGACGTCTACGGCGGTGGCCGTGATCGTCAGCCGGCCGCGGAGCGGGGCGTTGATCGGAATGTGCGCGGTCGCCGAGAAGGTGATGTCGCGCGGACTGTTGGTGTACACCTGCGTGAAGGTCGTGTCGAGCTTCGTGGGCCAGTTGGCCTCGCCCTGCACGCGAATGTCGACGCGGCCCACGCCGTTCGGATGCGTGGCGCGCGCGGACACGTTCAGGCCGACGCCCGCGGGAATGCTGTCGCCGTTCGTCGGCGACACCACCTGTACCTTGGGGCCGGAAACGATGTTGATGCGCGTCTGCGCCGTGTCGGCCGCGCCGAGGCTATCCGTCGCGGTGACGATCACGATGAGACTGTCGAGCGTCGTATCGGTGGCGCTGATCGGCTGGAGATAGCGTCGGATGGTCGTGTCGCGCAGCCCCGGGCGGAAGAACCCCGACGCGGGAACCGTGGCCGTCTTGTAGCGCTGCGTCTGAGCGAACGTACCGAGATCGACGCTGCCCTTCTGCGTCACTCCGGTGATCGACGCCGTGGTCAACGACGATTTGGCGTCATGCAGCTTGACGGAGACGAACACCGAGTCGCCAACGTTGATCAACGTGCCGACGAGCGGCGAATCGATCACGATCGTGGGCTTGTTGGTGTTCGGCGTCTTGGTGGGGGACGTGGGCGTCGACCCCGTCGACACGCTCGTCGGAAGCCGCGTGTCGCAACTGGCGACGATCACCACACCCGCCGCGACCGCAGCGAGACGTACGATTACAGATCGCATCATATCACTCCAGAGTCGCACTTACGGCCGACCCGTCTGGGGCAAGGGCTGTTGACCTTCATCGATGATGTGCGGCGTGATCAGGATCAGCAGGTCGTTCTTGTGCTCGGTGCGGTTCGTGACGCCGAACAGCCGGCCGATGATCGGCAGGTCGACGAGGATCGGAATGCCGGTCCGCGTCACGCTGATGTTGGTCTGGGTCAATCCGCCCATCACCGCGGTCTCGCCGTCGGCGACGAGCATCTCATTGTCGACGCTCTGCTTGGGGAACACGGCGCCGACGTCGTTGGTCTGGAAATCAACGGTCGAGTTCTCGACGTGTATTCGCATCTGCACTTGCCGGTTGTTCGTGATCTGCGGCGTCACCGTGAGGATCACGCCCGTGGGGCGGAACGACACCGTGGCGCGCGGCGCGGTGGCGGCGTTTCCCGACGCCGACCCGGCGTCGATGATACGAATCGGGACGTCGGTGCCCGACGACAGGTTCGCCGTACGGTTGTTCAACACCGTCGTGCTCGGCTCGGCCTGCACGTCGGTGAGCGTGTTCGTCTGGAGCGCTTCGAGGAAGGTCGTGAAATCGAAGTTGCCCATCGCCGTGGAGAAGACGAGCTGCAGTGCAGTGTTCGGAATGCGCGCCGTGGCGTTGGCGATCGCCGAGATGGTATTGCCGCCCAGCAAGATCTGGCCGGCGCTCGTGAGCGGATGGCCCAGCGAGTCGAGGCGCGGCACGACATCGTTGAAGAACTGCTTCTGCGATCCGAGATCGTAGCGCAACCCGAGCCCTTCGAGCGTGGTGCGGTCGACGAGAATGATCTTCGCGCGGATGTTCACCTGCGGCTGGCGCAGATCGAGGCTTCGCGCGTAATCCTGGAGAATCGACATCGCCGACGGCACGTCGGTGATGCTGATGCTGTTCGTGAGCGTGTCCGCCGTAACGGTACCGCGCACGGGACAGTTCAAGCTCTGAATCATGGGCACGGCGGGCACCACCGGCGTCACGACCGGCACGCCGGGCGCGGGCTGTACGATGCCGGCGGACGCGCTGTTCGCCGCCGAGCCGGAGCAGGTGCGCGTGAGCCGCTCGCGCACCATGGGGGCGACGGACGACGCGCGCGCGTAATTCAGCCGAATGTTCTGCGTGGTGAGCGGAATGGTCGACTGCCGCGCGGTGATCGCCTCGAAGGTATCGACGACGATGATGCCGTCGGGGTTGACGGTGACGTCATACCCGTTGGCGTTCATGATCTCCTTGAGCGCCACGTCCCAGGGCTGGTTCACGATGTTCGCCGTGACCGTGCCCAAGACGTTGCGAGAGGCGAGGATCGTGCGGCCGGTGAACGCCGAGAAAGCGGCGATCACGTCGTTGATCGGCACGTTCTCGCCGGCCCACGTGATCCGCGGCTCCTGCGACTGCTGGCGCGTGGGCTTGGCGGCGAGCGCCGAGATGTACGGTTCGAGCCGCGTCGCGGCTACGGGCGACGCGGCTGGCGCGGCGCGCGCGGCGACGAGCGTGCGCTCCACCGGCTCGGCGCGTGCGAGTGTCGGTTCGGCGTCGGCCTTCATGTCTTCGGCGCCGATCTGCCACGGGTCGAACTGTGCCGCGGGGCTGACGACGCTGATGCGGACCTCGCCGTCCTTCTGCGACACGTCGTAGCTGTGCATGCCGTCGAGCGTGAGCACCACGCGCACCACCGTTTTGGTGAACTGCGAGTAGCGAATGCGCGTGATGCCTCCGCGCGCCACGCCGTCGTAGGCGTCGCCCTGGGGAATGCCGAGCGTGGCGCCGCTCATGTCGACGACGATCTTGTCGGGCTTCGAGAGGGTGAAGTGCTTGAACGTGACCGCGCCGTCGACGCGGATCACGACGTCGGCCCGCCCCGTCGCGGGAACGACACTCAAAGAGACGACGGTCGCGTCGGTGTGGGTCGCAGGCGCCATGGCGGCCGCCGGAGATCCTCCGAACGCGCCGAGCGCACCGAGCATCACTGATGCAAGCGTCCGGGTTGAGATCATTTGCTCCTCGCTTTGGTGGAGTCGCCGAGGACGAGCGAGTCCCGACGCGTCGTGCCGAATTCATCGATCGTGAACACCACGGCTTTCAGCCGGATCGCGCTGACGCGCATGCGGCCGAGGGCCGAGCCCGTGGTGACGCGGTATTGAGCGTTCGTGAACAGGTCGCGGAGAATGGCGACCGAGTGCTGTCCGGTATGGTCGTACAGGATGTTGCTGAGCTTGAGATCGCTCATCGTAGGCCGCAGCTCGCTCGTGGTGAGCAGCGAGACGAAGGGATCGCGGCGTCCATCGCGCGAATATTCGTAGACCTCGCGCATGATGGACGGAGGCGGGCCGGCGGTGTCGGTGGTCACGATGTTGAGCTTGACGTTCGGCTTCTGGCTGCCGGCCGCGGCCTTCTGACCGGGGGCTGCCGGCTTCTGGGCGCTCGGTGCGGGCGCCGCGGGCTTCGACTGCGCCTCGGGCTTCTGCTCGGCCTCGATGTGCGCGTTCGTCGCCGCGGCGGCCTTCTGGGCCTTCTGCTTCGCGTTGGTGAGCGGATCCTGCGCCGATGCGGAAGCGGCGGCGAAAACCAGCGCCGCGGCCGCGAGGAGCGATCGCGTCATGGCGCCCCGGCCTTCGCGGAGGTTGGCGCCTTTGCCGCAACGTGCGCGACGTACGTCTGGATCTGAAAGCGTGCGTCGAGGAACTGCTCGTCCTTCTTCGGCCTGAGCTCGCCCGTGCGCGCTGTGGGCGCGAGGGTGAGGTTGATCGGCGCGACGATGCGCGGCAGCGTGCCCACGTTCGTCAGAAACGTCGCGACCTGATGGTACGCGCCGGTGACGCCAAGCTTGTAGCGATAGGTGTCGAACTGGTCGCCGTTCACGACGCCGTCGGGCTGCACGTCGGAGAGCTCGAGGCCCGCGCGGCGCGCGGCGCTCGACACCGACTCGAGCAGCGCGGGCACTTCGTTCTCGGTCGGAACGAGATGGCGCAGCACGCCGAGCTCGCGCGAATACGCTTCGGCTTCCGCCTTCATCTTGGTCGCCGTTCCCTTCGCGACCTCGAACTTGGCAAGCTTGTTGAGCGAGTCGAGCGTATCGAGGCGTACGGCGATCGCCGTCAGCTCCTGGTGCTTGGGCGTCCAGACGAGTTGCTGATATACCGCCGCGAGGCCGATGGCGAGCGCGGTGACGATCACCAATCTCTGATCGCGCGGATTCTGTGGAAGAAGTGCCATGGCTACTTCACCGACAGGCTGAGGGGCACGCGACGAAGCATCGACGTGTCCGGCCGGCTGTAGCCGAGCGTGAGTTGGAACTGCGTCACTTCCTTGCCCTGGTCCACGGCGAGCTCGGACTTGTCGAGCTGCACGTTGACGATGTAAGGCGACGCCTCGAGATCGGTCATGAAACGCGTGAGCGCCTGGATGTCCACCGTGCGGCCCATGAGGCGCACCAAGATCGCATCCTTGGGGATGTCAGTATCGAGCCGTTTCGGCGGGCGGGCGCGCTTCTTCGCGGCGGCACTCGTGTCTTCGGCAACTTTCGGCGTGACGACGACGTTGTTCCCACCTTGGGGCACGCCCGCCGCGCCGACCAACGTCAGCCACGTGTACTGTGGCAGCGCGCGGCTGATCTCGTCGAGGATGTGCGGCCACACGTAGCGGTCTTCGTCCAGACTGCGGATGATGTTCACCTGCCGCAGCAGCGTGTCGCGCACCGCCTCGGCGTGGTAGCGATCGCGGAGGAAGTTGGCGTAGCGGGCGGAGTCGCGAACGGCCTTGTCCTTTCGCACCTCGAGCGCGGCTTCCTGCCGGTCCTGGGTGTAATACAATCCCGCGGTCGCGCCGACGCCCACGACCACGCCGACGACCGCGGCGATCATGAACTTGTCGCGCATCCGGCCGGACATGCCGGCCACGAGCGCGCCGAAATCGACCGATTGGCGGCTGCTCTTCTTGCGCCCTGCGCCAGGCAGGAGGTTGATCTCGATCATGCGACCTGACGAAGTGCGAGCCCGATGGGCAGCATGAGCAGGGGCGCGATCTCATCCGTGACGAGCGACGCGAGCGCCCCGTCGCGGACCTTGAGGTTGGCCAGCGGATTCGCTTGCTGCACGGTGACGCGCAGGCGGGCCGCGAGCATTTCGTTGAGCCCCGGAATGCGCGAGCCGCCGCCGCAGGTATAAATGGCGCGCATTTGGCCCGCGCGGGAATTCTGCGCGAGGAATGCCGACGCGCGCTCGATGCCGACGGCAATCTCTTCGCCGCGGCTCTCGATGATTGCCTCGAGATGCGGCGAGCGATCGTAGCCCTGCACGAGCTGCTGCGCGGCTTCGGCCGAGAGACCGCGCTCGCGCTGCAGATCTTCGCGCACGCGACGCGTACCGACAGTGAGGTCGCGCGTGAGCAGCGGCACCCCGTCGTCCAGAATGTTGATGTTGGTCACGTCGTGGCCGATGTTGAGCAGACCCACCACACCGTTCATCGCGTCGGGATGGTTGACCTCGAACGCGTTGTGCAGCGCGAAGGCCTCGACGTCCACGATCGCCGGCTCGAGGCCGGCATCGGTGAGGACGCGGATCTTCGATTCGATCAGCTCGCGCTTGGCGGCAACGAGGAGCACGCTCATCTCGAGGCCGTCGCCGTCGGGATCGAGGATCTGGAAATCCAGCTCCACCGACTCCATGTCGAACGGCACGTGCTGCTCGGCTTCCCAGCGCATCAGCTCGCGCGCCTGTGCTTCGCGCACGCGCTCGATCTGGATTTTCTTGATGATGACGTCGCGCCCGCCCACGGCGGTCACGACTTCCTTGGTCTTGACGTCGGCGCTCGCCAGCGCGGCCTGAATCGCTTCGGCCACGATGCCGGGATCCATGACCTCGCCCTCGACGATCGCATCGGCGAGCAACGGCGTGACCGTCACGCGAACGAGCTCCGGCTCGCGCTTGGAGTGGTCGATGACCGCCACCTTGATCAAGCCCGAACCGATATCGAGACCTACCGTTGTCTTCTTTCGACCAAACAGGGCCATGAGAACCGCTGTGGACTGGTTGACTGGTGGGATCCGTCCACCGTCGGCGAATGTCGCCGACCCCGACAGGGTGACCGTTCGTCCGATCGCCTTCCCTCCTGTCTCACCGAACACGACCGACTCGCCCGCAGGTAACAGCCAGCGCCACAAGTGACGGGCGTCACACAGCTTAGAAGAGTTCAGCCCAGCTGCGTTGATGCACCGGACGCGGCGGAACCGCCGCTCGAAGCACGTGGCTGATGGTGCAACCCGAGTATCGGACGGTTGCGTCGGACAGATCGATGGCGGGCACGCCGGCGGGCGGCACGGCGAAGGAGAGAAGCGCTCCGGTCAGCACGAATCCGCCCGCCCGCGCGTCGACTCGCCCGCGCGCGATGACGAGTCCGTTGGCCACGAACGGGCCGGCGATCGTGAGGGACCCGTCGACGATGAGGATCCCGTCGAGCGTGCCGCCCGATATCGTGGTATCCCCACGTACATGGATCATATTCGCCGCCGGGGCGAGCGCGGTGATCTGGCGGCCGGTGAGGTAGTAGGTCGCCGAATCAGCCGCCACAGCGCTGTGAGCCACGCGAGCGGCTGCCGCTCCGCCCCCCGTCATGTCGACCGCGAGAGGAAGCAAAAGGTCAGCGGCGGACGGCTGCCCGCAATCGGGCTCGGAGGCAGTGTCCGACGGGAAGGCCACGTTACGCCCGAGTGAGACCGCGCCCCGGGAGACGACGCCAGATCCCGCCGGCGCTCCTACCATAGGAAAGCGCGCGACGAGGTTCACGCGGCGATGCCCCTGATCCGTTCCCGACAGCGAGGCGTCAGCGACGAGCCAGAGAGCTCCGGCGCGGAGGCGAGTGGCCGCAACGTCGACGTGGACGCCTGTGTCATCGGGGAACGGAAGCACGAACGCGCGCGCCACGCCGAGCGGGAGGTCGGCCAGTCCATAACCGCGCGCGTCGGCGAGGACGGAGTTGAGCGCAAAGTCGGCGGCGGCGGTGAGGAGCGCGTCGGTGTGCGACAGGCGCGAGGAACGCTGCGCCAACGTGGACGAGGCCAGAGCACCAACGACCAGCAGCGCCACGAGCGTCATCACGGCGAGCGCGGCGAGCAGCGCGATGCCATGCCGCCTTCGCATACCCGCCGTCAGCGCCGGTTGCGAAGGAGAACGACGATGCCGGCGGAGTCGCCTCGTTTTCCATTCGCCGCCGCGGCGCCAAGCACGCGTGTGGACGTACGCGTCTGTCCCCGGAAATCCACACGCACGGTGGCGATCGATCGAGTGTCCGATACGGGCGCCGATAGCGCGCTCCCCGCGCTGTCCGCGTAGCCGAGCGTCAAGCCTCCGGCGGATGCGGATAGAAACGGCCCGCTGACCGGTTGGATCGTATTGAAGCGACGAGTGGCGTTATTCCAGTCTCGCTCCCCCAGATACCACGCGCCGTCGGACGCATGATAGAGGCTGTAGCGCAGCGGACGTGTGACGCGAAGCGGCTGACCCACTGAGAGGGCGAGCGACGGCGGAGACTCGAGCGCGAGCGCGACGCGCGCGAGCAGCCGGTCCGCGGCGGGCAGCTGCGGCGCCGACGCAACGCACGCACCCGGCGCGGCAGCGGAGACAGTGGCAACGCGAAACGGTTGCCACGCCTCGATCGAGTCCGGCATGGTGAGCAGCCACGCGGAATCGCCCGCTTCAATCGGCGCGGAGCTGCCGTTGAAGGTTGCGGCTCCCAAGCCCGCCGGTGCGAGCACGAAGGCCCCGCCGATCGTATCGCAGACGACCGCACTCGCAATCGTGGCGCGTAGCTCGATCGATGTGTCGCGCGCCTCGCGAATGTCCCCGGCGCCGCTCGACGCGCCACGAAGGTCGATGGGCAGGATGGCTTCGGCGTCGCGCAACTGTCCGGCGAGCGCGCTCGCGTCGGCGAGATCTCCGAACACGCGCTGTTGGCGCAGGCTGATCGACGCGATGAGTCCGAGCGCGCCGCCGCCGACCACGAGCACGACGACCAGCTCGAGAAGCGTGACGCCGCGGCGCGTCAACACGGAAGGCGCGTGCGCAGCACCACCGCGCGCGTGTCGCCGCCCGCCGTGAACGTGACGCGGTCGAGTACTTCGCGGACGTCGTTTGCCTGTAACACAACGGACCAGTCCTCGCGCAGACCGCGCGACGGGCCGGTGCTACCGGCCGCGGCGGCACACGGTTGCGCGCCGAGCAGTTGAATACGATTCGTGGCGGCACGCAGCGCCGTGGATCGCGCGCGAACCTCCGCGGCACGGCGCACGAGCACCGCACTGCCGGCGACGAGCGCAAGAAGCCCCACGTCGATCAGGACGACGGCGACGAGCACCTCGATGAGCGTGAAGCCGGACCGGTTGAATCGCATGGGCCGAAGCTACCGATCGATGCCGCGGCCGCGTCATCGTACCATCGCGGCGCGGATCGGAAGCGCGCCAACCAAGAATTCTCGAGCGGCATGGACAGCTGTGTCGGATGCCGGGAATCGCGCCAGCAAAAAAAACGCGGACCTCGGCGCAATGCCGAGGTCCGCGTTTTTCGTTCGATGGGTGAAACCGAAGCTACTTACAGGCGGGCTCGCCTTCGGCAGCGGACGTACCAACCGTGGGGTTCGTGGTGTTGATGCCGATACCGCAGGTCATGCCGGCGAGCTGCGTGTGGTCGTTGGTCGCGTACCAGTAGCCGGCGCCCGTCGTGATGGTCGGGGCATTCGTGCCGGACGAGTTCTGGTACTTGAGCTGCGAGATCGTCGCGGTGTACTTCGAGCTGTCGGAGAAGAACGCTTCTTCGGCGGTGACGAGGTTACGGAGATCGGACTTCATCGCCGTGATGTACGCCTTCGACTTGGTGTTCGCGAACTTCGGGATCGCGATGGCGGCAAGGATGCCGATGATCACGACCACGATGAGCAACTCGATCAGCGTAAAGCCCTTGCGGAGTTTGAGCATATTTTGATTCCGGAAATGGAGGTGGCTGCGCGGTGGGATTTCGACCTGCTCAATGCAACCTGCGGACCCAAAAGGGTAAAGATTCTTATCGCCTACAATCACAACGACTTACAGCGCTATCGAGGCAACGGCATCGCTCCGCGCCGTCCCGTGTTTTGCACGGAGTCTGGCACTTTACTACTGGGTCGCGCCCTCACCATCGCCTCGGTGCCGCGATGAGTCTCGGCAGCTTTCACGGAGTCCGCGATGAAGAGGATCCGGTGCATGAGCGTCAGGTTCCCCCCGCGGCGTATCGCGATCAGCGCCTGAACCCTCGCCTCGTCGTAGTGATCCTCGTTCAACAAACACCACGCGTACGCCGCATGGCCGAGAGGGAAGTTCGGGTCGAGCGTGTGCGTCCACTGATAGAGTGGAATCGCCGGTCCGCACAAATTGAGCGATCGATACTGTTCGGCGAGGTTGTACGAGAGATAGGGGTCGTACGGGAAAAGCCGTAGCGCCGTCTTGTACTCCTCTTCGCCGATTCGCAAACGTTTGTGCTCGAAGTTCCACGCGCCGAGCATGTAGTGCGCGCGATAGGTCTGCGGCGCGTCGGCGATCATGTGGTCGAACAAGGTCTGGTTGTCGTGCCAAACCGTCGTACGCTCGGAGCTCCTGACGGCGCCGGTGAGCAGCACGATCGCGAGCAACACGCCTGCCAACTGCACCACGTGCGGCGAGAGCTGGCCGCGCGCGCGCAGACGCGGAGCGATCGACGTGAGCAGCCCGCCCACGATCAACATGGCGCCCACGCTCGGAAGGAACAGTGTGCGCTCGGCGAGCACGATGCCCGCGGGGATCAGAAAATTGCTCGACGGAGCCAGCGTGATGCACACAATCGCGATGCCGAAGCTGATCACCCGCTGCCGGCGCCAGAGTGCGACTCCGAGCGTGATGATGGCGGCAAGGAGCAGAAAGCCCGGGAGCTGCCAGAGCCCCACGCCCTGCGCGATCTGAATGTCCGGCGGTCCGTACTCCGCCGAGAGGTGCGCCGGCCAATAGAGCAAGCGAACCCATTCCGGCACGACACCGAGCGCCGTGAGCGCGCGATTCACGTTGCTGATGTGCAGCGTGCTGAATGGCGTGAAGGGGGCGAAACCGCCAATGCCATGGTCGGAGAGCACGAGCGACCGCACGCCGACAAACCCCACCGCGACCATCACCAGTCCGAGATACAACGGACGTAGCCGGCGAATCCGATCGCGGAGCGGTGTGGGATCGTCGATCACCAGCAGCTCGGCGGCGGCGAGCAGCGCAGGCAGCACAATGGCGTGTTCCTTCGAGAAGCAGGACACGGCGTAGAGGAGGGCGATGCCAACCCCCGTGCGCGGCTGCAACGCGCCGGTCATGCGATCTCGCAAGTACAGCAATAATGCGAGCAGCAGCGTCACGGCGACTAGCTGCTCCGAGAGACCCACCACTCCCGCCACCGCTTCGACGTGCACCGGATGCACGGCGAACAGCGCCGCGCAGACCCACGCCGCCCACTGCGGCAGCAGACGGCGGGCGATGAAGTAGACGAGCACCGCCGAGGCGGCGTAGAGCAGAATGTTCGTCGCGTGAAAGATCCACGGCTTGCCGCCGCCCATGGCCCACTCGATCCGGTACAGGAGCATCGTGAGCGGACGGTAGCCGTCGCCGCCGAGCTTGCGCGGCCAGTACGGTGTGGTGAACGCGTTCCACCAGTGGCGTAGGTCGGGCGTCGCCGGATTCTGCTCCACGATGTACCGGTCGTCGTAGGCGAAGCGATTGAACACGCCACTCGCCGACGACGCGATCGCCAACAGCGCGACGATGACCGTATCCCACCGACGCCAACGCCCGCTCATCGGAAGAGGTTGTACTTGGTGATGTGCCAGAACGCCGCGACGCCGTCGCGCCAGTTGATCTTCTTGCCTTCGGCGTAGGTGCGCCCCGAGTAGCTGATCGGCACCTCGAAGATGCGCGCGTCGGCGTGCGCGAGGCGCGCGGTGATCTCCGGCTCGAAGCCGAAGCGCTGCGCCGTGAGCTTGGGCAGGAGGGAACGCGCGAGCTCGCCGCGCATCGCCTTGTAGCAGGTCTCCATGTCGGTGAGGTTGAGATTCGTCAGCATGTTGCTGTACATCGTCAACAGGGAGTTGCCCACGGAGTGCCAGTAGTAGAGCACGCGGTGCGGCCCGCCGAGGAAGCGCGAGCCGAAGCAGGCGTCGGCCCGGCCGCTGAGAATGGGCTCGAGCAGCGTCGGCCAATCGGCGGGGTCGTACTCGAGATCGGCGTCCTGCACGATCACGATGTCGCCGGTGCTCATCGACAGCGCGTGACGGATCGCCGCGCCCTTGCCCTGGTTGCGCGGCTGCCGAAAGAGCTGATGGATGCGTCCCTGCGCGAGCAGCGTCTCGAGAATCTCCTGCGTGCCGTCGGTGGAGCAGTCGTCGACGCAGATGATCTCGAGCGGAAGCGGCGTCGCACGGACTTGCTCGACGATGAGGTCGATGGTGTCGCGCTCGTTGTAGACGGGAATGAGCACGGACAGGCGCACGGTGCTGGGGTCGACCGGCGTGCGCGGACGCATCTTCGCGGCGTATTTCTCGGCGCGAACAGGCGTGAGGGTGGCGCGGGCGGCTTGGCCGTTGGAGCCGGAGGCGACGTGTGTCATCGGATCATGGACGTGAAAATGAGACCGTTCGAGATGCTGTCGCGTAACACCAGCTCGGGTGGATGCAGGCCCGCCATGGAACGCGCGGCCGACGTGAGCGAGTCGTTGGCGACGATCGCGACCGCGTCGACGCGGTACGAGCGGAGGATGGACCGCAGTGCATCGCCTCGGGCCGCGCTCGACTGCGGCGCGAAGTAGTCGTCGACGGAAAAACTCGTCGCGGGCACGGACGTGCGGCCCGTGTACAGGTACAACAGCAGCTCGGAGTTCGAGGCGATGACCGCGTCGGGCCGGGTGTTCTGCGTCGTCCAGATGATGAGCGGACGCACCGCGGTTGCCGTTTGGCGTGGAATGCTCGACCACCAATGCCCGCGATAGCCACGAAAGGTGTACACGGAGTAGCCGGCGAGACTCGCGGCAATTCCAACCGCGACCACGGCGCGCGTGATCCGCGAGCCGCTCGACGCCGGACGCCAGTCGCGCAGCTCGAGCGCGCCGAGCACGGCGAGCATCACGATGAGCGGCCAGATGCCCCAGATGAATCGCGCCGGTGTGAAGGGCCAGAGCAGCACGATGCCGACGTAAGCGACGAGGAACAGTGCCGTCACCAGGGCCGTGCGGCGCAGGCGCACGAGTCCCGCGCACAACACGCCGACGACGAGCAGCGTGACCGCCCAGCGCGTGGCCGAGGGCAGACCGGCTGTCGACATGCTCATGATGGTGCCGAGCAGCTCGAGACCCGTACGTTCGACCGTGCGCGCACCGAGCGCGAGTCCGCCGGACTGAACGCCGCGCGCCAGCCAACCGCCGTACGATTCGTATGCGCCGCGCATGACCAGCGGCACCGCGTCGCGATGGAGAACTTTCCACACTTGCCAGGGCGCCACGACGGCGAGCGCCGTGGGCACGAACGCGGCAAGCGCGCGCCGCCGCCGCCGAAGGAGCAGCGCAACGGCCACGGCAAGCGAGAACGCGACGCCGTGCGTGCGTACGAGAATCAGGGCACCGGCGAGCGCGCCGAGGGCGATCACGGTGATCGCGTTCTCTTCCCCGTCCGCCACTCGTTCGGCCAAGAGCAGCGAGGGGATGAGCAGCGCGAGGAACAGCATCTCCGACATCACCAGGGTGCTCAACACGAGGGTCGGCACGGAGAGGCATCCCGCGATGGCCAGCGCGCAGGCGCCGAACGCCGGCAGGTTGAGCCGGCGGTAGGCGAAGAACACGATCCCCACCGCCACGGCCGTGAGCAAACAGGCATTCAAACCCTTGAATGCGAGCACATTCCCAGGGAACACGGGAAACAGCCGCCAGATCAGGGAGAGGAGCGCCGGATAGCCGGGTGGAAAGTGCGTGGCTGCCGGCGTGCCGGGCAGGTGCAGCCAGCTGTATCCATGTCCGGTCGCCAGCGACTTCGCGAGCACGACGTACATGCCGTCGTCGAACACCACGCCCGCGGGGAGCGTGTCGATCGACGAGATTGCCACCGGAAGCACGACGACGGCCGCGAGCGCCGCCGCGGATCCGATGCGCGACGGCGGCGCGTCGATCACGCCTCCACTCCGTAGCGCGAGAGCTTGCGGTAGAGCGTCGACGGGTCGATGCCCAGCGCCTCGGCGGCGCGCGACTTGTTGCCGCCCTCGCTTTGCAGCACCCACATGATGTAGGCGCGCTCGACTGCCTCGAGCGTGGGATTGGGCGGCGTGCGCGCCGAGATGAGCGGCTCGGATTTTCGCTGCGTGACTTTCTCCGGCAGCGACGATACGTCGATCTCGGCCTCGGGGGTGAGAATGATCGCGCGCTCGAGCGCGTTCTCCAGCTCGCGCACGTTGCCCGGCCACGCGTACTCCATCAGGATCTCGAGCGCCGCGTCGGTGATGCGCTTCACGGGCTCGTTCCGCAGGCCGGCGATGCGATTCAGAAAGTGCTCGGCCAACAGCGGAATGTCGTCGCGGCGTTGGCGGAGCGGCGGCAGGTGCAGCGAGATGACGTTGAGCCGGTAGTACAGATCGCTGCGGAAGTTGCCGACGCGGATCTCCTCGTCGAGGTCGCGGTTGGTCGCCGCGACCACGCGCGTGTCGACCGGGATCGCGTCCGTCGATCCGACGGGGATGACCTCGCGATGCTGCAGCGCGCGGAGCAGCTTCACCTGGGTGGCGGGGGTGGTCTCACCGATCTCGTCGAGGAAGAAGGTGCCCTTCGTGGCCGCGCCGAACAGACCGATCTTGTCGCGCACGGCGCCGGTGAACGAGCCCTTCACGTGTCCGAACAACTCGCTCTCGAGGAGTCCTTCCGGCAGCGCGCCGCAGTTGATGGAGAGGAACGGTCCTTCGGTGCGCGTGGAGAGCTCGTGGATGTAGCGCGCGATGATCTCCTTACCCGTGCCCGATTCGCCGCCGATGAGCACTGTGGAATCGGTGGGCGCCACCGTTTCGACGAGGCGGAGAATGTCGATCCACGCCTTGCTCGATCCCACCGGACGCGCCACACCGTTTCGCTCGTGCCGGCGGATTGCCTGCTTCAGCGACTTGTTCTCGAACTTCAGGTTCCGATGCTCGGCCGCGCGGCGGAGGATCGCGACCAGTTCGTCGTTGCGGAACGGCTTCTGGATGTAGTAGAAGGCGCCTTCGTTCACGGCTTGCACCGCCGACTGCAGCGTCGCCTGTGCCGTCATGAGAATCACCGGCATGTCCGGATCGGCGTGGCGTGCGGCGGCGAGAATCTCCACGCCCGTCACGTTCGGCATGCGGATGTCGGTGAGCACGATGTCGGGACTCTTTTCGGCGAGCCGCTCGAGCCCCGCCTTGCCGCCCTGCGCCAGCACGGGCGTAAACCCTTCGTTGCGCAGGAGGATGTTGAGCGAGTCGAGAATGCCGCTCTCGTCGTCGACGATGAGCACCGTAGGCTTCGCCTGTTCGGTCACGTGAGACTCCTGGCTTGTGTCTGCGAGCAGGGCAGAATGACGGTGAAGCGCGTGCCGCGCGCGCCGCTGTCGACGAACACGAGGCCGCGATGCGCTTCGATCGCGCGATGGACGACGGCGAGCCCCAGCCCGCTGCCGTTGGCCTTCGTCGTGAAAAAGGGATCGAACATGCGGTCGCGGATCTCCGTCGGAATGCCGGAGCCGCAATCGCTCACCCGCAACGAGACCGACTCGCCGTGGAAGGAGACGCCGATCGGCAGCGGCTCGAACGTTCCGCGCGTTGCCTCGATGCGCACCTCGCTCTGTGCGGGCGCCGCCTGCACGGCGTTGAGCACGAGGTTGAACACCGCACGGTGCAGCAGGTCTTCGTCGCCCTCGAGCGCTACGATCTCCCCTTCCGGCACGACACAGGTGACGCGCACCGCCGCATCGCGGTCGGGGTGCGCCGCCGCGAGACCCGCGGCGCCGCGCGCCACGGCGCCGAGGTCGAGCGACTCCGTGCGCGTCACGCGCACGCGCGCGAAGTCGAGGAACTCGGACAAGAGCCGCGACAGGCGATCCGACTCGCGCATCACGAGCGCGCTGAGCGTTTGCTGATCGCTCGACACGGCCGGCATACGCGAGATCTGCTCGACCGCGCTGCGGATGGACGCGAGCGGGTTCTTGATCTCGTGCGCGAGCGACGCGCTCAGCTCCGCGATTCCCTCGAGCCGCTCGGCGCGGAGGCGCAGCAGATCCATGCGCTTCTGGTCGGAGATGTCCTGGAAGATGGCCGTGGCCGTGCGGCCGGTGCCCGTATCGTCATGTTCCGTATAGGTCGTCGTCACGCCCACGGGGAAGCGCTTGGCGACCGTGGAGACGATGCCCTCGCCGCGTGTGGTGCGCATCTTCGACTGCGCGGCGCGCTGCACGGCGTCGGCGAGCTCCGGCGCGGCGGCGCCGATCGCGGCGAGGATCGGCTCCCCGATGCGATCGACGAGATCGATGCCGAGCAGGTGCTCGGCCATGGGGTTCGCGTAGAGCAGCCGCCCTTCGACGTTCACCGTGACCACGCCGCTGCGGATGTTCCGGAGGATGTCCTCGGCTTGGAGCCGCGATTGCTCGAGCGCCGTGACGAGGAGGTCCTTCCCTTCGCCGCTCCGCCGCAACCCGACGCTCAGGTAGCGAATGCCGAGGGCGACGAGCGCGATGATGCTGAGTTGGATCCAGACGCCGGGCTCGACGAGCGACGGCCGGAAGAAGAGCACGACGTCGCTGAAGTAGAGCACGATGCCAAGGGCGGCGATGAGTAGGCCGCCCCCCGCGGGGACGAGCAGCGATGCCGTGGCGATGACGAGGATGTAGAGCGGCGAGAAGGGCGAGTTGCTGCCGTTCGTCACGTGGATGACGGCCGTGACGAGCAGGAGGTCGAAGATCGCCTGCAGGTACAGGAAGGTGGCTCCGAGCCGTTTCCGATATATTTCCGCGTAGCCGGCGGAGACCACGGTGACGACGGTGGAGAGCGCGAAGGCGAGCGACGCGATGAGCGTCTGCGTCGAGTCCACGGCGGTCCAGCGCGCGACCGCGGTAATGAAGATCGCGCTGGCGAGGCAGAGACGGCCGATGAAGACCCATCGGAGGAGGCGCCGAGGGTCGAGAATTGCTTGGAGTGCCGGTTTGAGTGCCGGGTCGGAGCTTCGGGGCGTTATTCGCACAAAGGTTGGTATCGCAAACTGCGAGAGATTTCTGGGTTCAGAAACCGTTGCATTCTGCTAGACCAAAGTTGGACGATCCCGACGGATGCCGGGTTACAGCCGGGCGGGCGGGCGACCACTCACTCTTCTATAGAGCAAGCATGGACGATTCGACGATCCTGAACGTGGGTCCCGGGCTCGGGATCCCGCGCGCTGAGATTCAGTATCGGGCGACGAAGTCGAGTGGCCCGGGCGGCCAGCACGTCAACACGTCATCCACGCGGATCGAGCTGCTGTGGGACCTCGCTCGTTCGACGGCCGTGACCGAGGAGCAGCGCGAGCGGATTCGGACGAAGCTGGCGGCGCGGCTCGACTCGGAGGGAATGGTTCGGATCGTGGCGAGTGACCGGCGGAGCCAGGGGCAGAACAAGGCGAGTGCCGACGAGCGGCTCGCGGCGCTCGTCAAGCATGCGCTGCACATTCCAAAGAAGCGGCGGCCGACGAAGCCCACCAAGGCGGCCAAGGAACGGCGGCTTACCGAGAAAAAACACCAGGCAGACAAGAAGCGGACGCGCCGTCCCGACATCGATTAGGGCCGGTCAGCAATGCGCTAGCGGCCGGTTGGTCCCCCATGCATGCTCAGCCGCTTGACAGGCGTATCCAATCGTGCCCAAACTGTGGTACGATTTGGACCTGGGACGTGACCAAGACGTCCCTTCCCGCAGTTGAGAGAGCGAACCGCTGGCGCTCACGCCGCGTTCGTTCCGCTTAGCCCCCACCTCGTCGCACTGCTGGTTTACCCACATTTTTTCGCGCACCACGTTCGGCCGCGTTGGTGCGCAAAGCGGGGCGTTTGCCCCGAGTTCCCCCAGCCCCATGGAGGCTGCACGATGATATCAATCAGGCCACGAAACCTCGTCTCGAGCGCGCTGTCTGTTGCGCTTCTGACGTTGACTGCGGCGGTTGCCGCTGCTCAAGGCACACTTACCGGTACCGTAACCGCCGCTGGCGGCGCGCCATTGCAGGAAGCGCGCGTCATTGTCGTCGGCACCAGTTTGTTCGCCATCACCGGGCCGGACGGCAAGTACACCGTTCGCCGCGTTCCGGCCGGCACTGCCGAAATCCGAATGATCCGGGTCGGCTATCAGGAGCAGAAGAAGGCCGTCCGCATCCTCGACGGCCAGAATGCTACGCTCGACGCCGTCATGGCCACCACCGTCATCCAGCTCCAGGAAGTCGTCACGACGGCGACCGGCGAGCAGCGCCGAGTGGAAATCGGCAATAGCGTGGAAAACCTGTCGGTCTCCAAGATCACGGAGACTGAGCCGATCCGAAACCTGTCCGACGTGCTCAACTCGCGCGTTCCGGGCGTCATGGTGCAGGGCGGCGGGCAGACGGGCTCCGGCCAGCGAATTCGTATTCGCGGCGTGAGCAGCGTCAGCTTGGCGAACGATCCGATCTACATCATCGACGGCATCCGCATGACGTCGAACAACGGCTCGGCCACGTTCGGCAATGGCGGCAGCAACTTCAGCCGCGTTGGCGACATTGACCCGCAGCAGATCGAGAACATCGAGATCGTGAAGGGACCGTCGGCCGCAACGCTGTACGGCACCGACGCCGCGAACGGCGTCATCGTGATCACGACCAAGAAGGGTCGCGCGGGCGCCGCGCGCTGGACCGTGTACGCTGAAGGCGGCGTCCTCGACGACCGCAACAAGTACCCGACCAACTACACCCTCGCCGGCCACACGCCGACGGGAACGCTGTTGCTCACTGCCGGCGCCTGTCCCCTGCCGTCTGTCGCGGCCGGAACGTGCATCAAGGACAGCCTGCGCACGTACAGCCCGATCCTCGATCCGAACGCGACGCCCATTGGACTCGGCAATCGCAACTCCGCCGGCGTTCAGGTCAGCGGTGGAACCGACGTGATCCGCTACTTCTTGTCGGCGGGCCGCGACAACGAGGTCGGCGTGTTCAAGCTCCCCGACTTCGAGAAGGCGCGGTACGACTCGTTGGGAATCACGCCCCATCCGTGGACCACGAGCCCGAACGCCCGCTTGCTGAACAGCTTCCGCGGAAACGTTTCCTCGCAGATCAACGACAAGCTCGACGCCGCGATCAATTTCGGCTACAGCACCGTGGACCTGCGTACCAGCAATGAATCGAACAACACGGTCGGTATCGGCTCGCAGGCGTTTGGCGGACCGGGCTACGTGGACAACGGCTCGATCAGCATCGTCGGGACGCCGCTTCACGGTTACCGTGCCTGGACGCCGGCGTACACCTGGGAAGAAAAGATTTCCCAGAATGTCAACCGAGCCATCCTCAGCTCGAACCTGAACTGGCGCCCGCTGAGCTGGTTGCAGACGCGCGCGAACGTCGGTACGGACTTCACGGACCGCGTCGACTACAACCTCGTCATGAACAGCGAGGGCGCGCCGATCACGAACACCTACCGTGATGGATTTGCCGGAAACGGCCGTACGAACCTCACGACGATCACGGCCGACCTCGGCGCCACGGCGAACTACAATCCGGCGCGCTACACCTGGTTGAACTTCAAGACCACGCTTGGCACCCAGTACAACAATTTCCGCCAGGATCAGAACTCCGCCACCGGCACCACGCTTCCGCCGGGCGCGCAGACGGCCAGCGCCGGTGCGACGCCGGGGGCGTCTGAATCCACGACGTTGACCAAGACCGTCGGGTTGTTCGTCGAGGAAGTCGCCGGCATTCGCGATCGCCTCTACATCACCGCCGCGGTTCGCACCGACCAGAACAGCGCGTTCGGCACGAACTTCCAGCGCGTGTACTATCCGAAGGTGAGCGTCTCGTGGGTGATGTCGGACGAGTCGTTCTTCCCGCACTCGGGGCTGTTCAACCAGATCAGCAGCTTCCGTCCGCGCGCCGCGTACGGTTCGTCCGGCGTGCAGCCGGGCTCGAACACGGCGAATCAGACGTTCGCGACGCAGTCGGCGAGCATCAAGGGCACGGACCTCCCGTCGGAAGTTTACGCCACGGTTGGCAATGCCTCGCTCAAGCCCGAGCGGTCGACGGAATTTGAAAGCGGGTTCGATTCACGCCTGTTCGGCAACCGCATTCAGTTCGACTTCACGTACTACAACAAGACGACCCACGACGCGTTGATCGCGGCGATCGTTGCCCCGTCCGTGGGCATCACCGCCACGACGCAGCAGCAGAATCTTGGATCGATCAAGAACTCGGGCGTCGAGATCACGTTGGGCGGCCAGCTCCTCGACCGCCGGCAGATCGGCCTCGATTTCCAGATCTCGTCCTCGTTGCAGACGAACAAGGTCGCGAGTCTCGGCGGCACGCAGCGTCAGGTTGGCACCACCAACTGGGTCGCTGAGGGTTACCCGATCCGCGGTCTCTTTGCCCGTCCGATTCTCTGGTACAAGGACCGCAACGGCGACGGCATCATCACGTACAACGCCGACAGCTCGAAGTCCGAAGTCTACGTGGGCAACGACACCATCTTCCGCGGCTACGCCGAGCCCCGCTACCTGACGTCGCTCACGTCGGGCATCGACCTCTTCAACCGCAAGCTCCGCATCCAGAACCTGTTCGACTGGCGCAGCGGCAACCTGTGGTACAACAACACCGAGCGCATTCGCTGCGTGAGCCGTCAGAATTGCAACGGCTTGAACAACCCGAACGCATCGCTGCAGGAACAGGCCATGGTCGTGGCCACGCTCAACGATCCTTCGCACACGCTCGACGGCTTCCTCCAGCCGGGCGCGTTCGTGAAGTGGCGTGAGCTGTCGGCGACGCTCCAGCTGCCCGAAGTGTTCGCCACCAAGCTGCGCGCGCGCAACGCGAACCTCGTGTTCTCGGCGCGCAACCTGAAGAAGTGGACGAAATACCGCGGTACGGATCCGGAGAGCGATTTCGCGGTCGGTGAAGGTGTCGGCGGAGCGAGCGACTCGCCGTCGGAGTTCCAGACCTTCGCGCAGCCGACGTACTTTGTGTTCCGTTTGAACTTTGGTTTCTAAACACTCGACCATCTTATCATGAGACATTTCTTAAAAAATGGCCGAGCCGTCGTCGTGACGGTCACCGTGGCAGGTGCGGTGGCCATCGGCGCCTGCAGCTCGCTCAAGAACGATCTGCTCGAGGCACCCGACCCGGACATCATCGATCCGTCGAGCGTGCAGTCCGCCGCCGGCGCCAACGCCGTACGCGTTGGCGCGCTGGCGCGCCTTCGGTCCGCGACGGTCACGTCCGGCAACAACGGAACCGACGGCACGTGGCTCCTCGGAGGACTGCTGACCGACGAGTGGTCCACGTCGTCGACCTTCGTGCAGAACGACGAGGTGGACGAGCGCCAGATCTCGACGAGCAATTCGTCGGTCGACGCATCCCTCCGCTTGCTTTATCGCGTACCGACGGCCGCCAATCAGGCGATCGCGTTGTTGACCAAGTACAAGCCGGCGCCGTCGTCCGACATCGCCGAGATGTACTTCGTTCGCGGCGTTGCGCAGCTGCAGCTGGCGAGCGACTTCTGCAACGGTATCCCGCTCACCGACGCGGCGAGCATTCCCGTCGTGCTCGGCGCGCCGCTGACGGTGGATCAGGTGTTCGCGGTGGCCGTGGCGAGCTTCGATAGCGCCCGCGCTCTGAGCTCGGCCACCGATGCTGCGTCGGTGGCGATCAACCGCGCCGCGTCGATCGGCAAGGCGCGCGCGTTGCTCGGGTTGAACCAGATCGCGGCTGCTGCGACGGCCGTCACCGGTGTCCCGACGACGTTTACCTACGACGTCTCGTCGTCGCTGCTCAGCGGCAGCAACAACGGAATCTGGTCGGAAGCGGCAAGCCAGCGCCGCTATACGATCGGCGACAGCCTCGAGGGGAACGACCACAAGATCCTCGTGAAAAACGCGATCCCGTTCTTTTCCGCCAAGGATCCGCGGCTGCCGGCGACGTATTCCGTCAGTGCCAAGGGCGATACCACCAAGTCGCAGGACGGCCTGACCTTCTCCCGCACGACGCCGCTTTACGGACAGACCACGACCATCGCGGTCGTGAATGGCATCGATGCCCGACTGGTCGAAGCCGAAGCGGCACTTCGCGCCAATAACCCGGCGGGGATGATCACCATCCTCAACGCGTTGCGGGCGACCCCGCTGACGATCGGCACAATTACCACGTCTCCGGCAGCTCTTCCGCCGCTCGTGGATCCGGTCAATGCGGATGCCCGCATCAACCTGCTGTTCCGTGAAAAGGCCTTCTGGACGTTCAGCCGCGGTGAGCGTCTGGGCGACCTCCGTCGCCTCGTTCGCCAGTACGGACGCACGGTCGACCAGGTCTTCCCGGTCGGGACCCACTACCGTGGCACGACGTACGGTCCGGACGTCAATCTCCCCATCACCACGGGCGAGAGCAACGGCAACCCGAACTTCACCGCCTGCCTCGATCGGAAGCCCTGACCGAGTAGGTGATTTGTTCGGTGGTTCGTAGTGAAAGAGGGAGACGGCTCAGCCGTCTCCCTCTTTCGTTATGTGTGCCGGCTTGAGCGCAGCGATCGCGCCGCGAGCATGGTCGGCCGCAACGCTCCCTGGGTACTTCTCGATCATGCGCCGCAGCTCGACCAGCGCGCGCCCAGGCTCGTTCAGCGGTCCATTGAGCAGGTCGATCAGCCGGTTCGCCGCGTAGATGTCCTCCCCCGTCGAGACGCCGGGGATTCGCTGCACCTGGCGAAAGAGCTCCGCCGCGCGCACCGGGTTGCCCTTGTCGCGCGCGTAGAGCTCGGCCGCCTTGATGCGCGCGTCGGCGGCGTCAGGCTTCTCGGCGATCACCGCCTCGAACGATTCGAGCGCTTCGTCGAGCTTTCCCTGCATCACGAGCGCCTGCTGGTAGGAGTACTGCTCCTTATAGGGTGTGCTGCTGCCGTCGACCATGAGGTGCTTGTAGGCGTTGCCGGCAGCGTTCGAGATGAGCGTGGTGACGACGACCACGGCGAGCCCGAACAGCGCCGACACGATCAGAATGCTGATCACCCCGACGAGGGAGGCGCGCACACGCCCCGCCGCCAGAAGGATCGCGCCGCCGGTGATGGAGATGCCGAACACCATCAGCCCGTAGGAATAGGCGCGCACCATGTCGCCCGCGTCGGGCCCGTAACGGTCGAACAGCGTGGGCTTGTACTCGGGCCTCTCCCTCATGACGCGAATGCCTCCAAATCCCGTTGGGACGAATCGGCGCAAACTTCTGACTGCCCGCGCGTGTTGATTATCCGAGTTCGGGCGCCGACCGCAAGCTCCGACTCGGGGAACATGGGCGCTTGGGTGTCCTTGTAGGTGAAAGGCGCAGATAGGCCTCGAGTGAAACAATGCGCTGACCGGACCCATCAGCACCTTGACTCCGCCGGGGGGTAGCGTAGTGCTTCAATCAGGGGAAAAACCGGGAGTAGGTCGCGATTGGAGTGCGGCGCTTTCGGTGAAGTTCACCGGCGGAAAAGGTAGGGCACGCGCCTTGCCCGCCTGGGCAGGAACCGGCCCCCGAGCATCAGCCGCTCGGAGTACGGAAAGACTCTTTGCTGCGGCTCGTCCGCGGGGCTTTCGATGACCCGACTTCCATTGCGCTGGGCGTGTGCGCTCGCACCGCTCCTGGCGCTCGTTGTGTCCGTTCCGGCAGGCGCTCAGGGCTACTTCGGGCGGAACAAGGTCCAGTACGAGACCTTTCCCTGGAAGATCCTTAAGTCCGAGCACTTCGACAATTTCTTCTATCCCGCCGAATCGCTGATCGTGAGCGACGCCGGACGCATGGCCGAGCGCTGGTACGCGCGGCACTCCGACACGTTCCGTCACGCGTTCGATCGCAAGTCCCTGGTCTTCTACGCCGACCATCCCGACTTCGAGCAGACGAACGTGATCAGCGAGCAGCTCGAGGAAGGTACGGGCGGCGTCACGGAATCGAACCGCACGCGCGTGATCATGCCGTTCACCGGCATCTACGCCGACAATGACCACGTGCTCGGCCACGAGCTGGTGCACGTCTTCCAATACAACATCGCCGAAGGCACGCCCGGCGGCGGGTTGATGCGGCTCGACGCGCTTCCGCTCTTCCTCATCGAAGGCATGGCCGAGTACTTCTCGCTTGGCCGCGAGGATCCGCTCACCGCGATGTGGATGCGCGACGCGGTGATGCGCAACAAGTTCCCCACGATCAAGCAGCTCAACACCGACCCGCGCTTCTTCCCGTACCGCTACGGCCAGGCGCTCTGGGCGTACGTGGGCGGACGCTGGGGCGATCGCGCGATCGTCGACGTCTATCGCACCGCCCTGCGCCTCGGCTGGGACAACGCGCTCGTGCGCGTGCTCGGCGAGAACTCCGACTCGTTGTCGAAGGACTGGGCCGCGGCCAACCGGCAGATGTACCTGCCGCAGATTGCCGGCCGCACCCATCCCGACAGCACCGGCG
The DNA here is from genome assembly GCA_028287235.1 of Gemmatimonadota bacterium. Taxonomy (GTDB): domain Bacteria; phylum Gemmatimonadota; class Gemmatimonadetes; order Gemmatimonadales; family Gemmatimonadaceae; genus JAQBQB01. The sequence continues at coordinate 73,665 of JAQBQB010000010.1, forward strand.
CCAGGCTGATCCCGCTCCAGCGCAGCGGCGACTACAACCTCGCGCCCACGCTGAGTCCCGACGGCAAGCTGTTCGCCTTCTTCTCGAGCCGCAGCCTGTTCAGCATCGACCTGTTCGTGGGCGACGCGGTGACGGGCAAGATCATCAAGAAGCTGGGCGGTCCGTCGAGCGATCCGCACTTCGACGCGATCAGCTTCATCAACTCGGCGGGCGACTGGTCGCCGAACAGCGACAAGTTCGCGTTCATCGTGTACGCCGAGGGCAACAACGAGATCGCGATCCTCGACACCAAGTCGACGAACGTCGAGCGGCGCATCAAGCTGCCCGGCATCGGCGCGGTGAGCCACGTGTCCTGGTCGCCCGACGGCCGTACGCTCGCCTTCTCCGGCCAGGCCGGCGGCGTGAGCGATCTCTATCTGCTCGACCTGCAGGCGGGAACGATCCGCCAGCTGACCAACGACCGCTACGCCGACATCCAGCCCACTTGGTCGCCCGACGGCAAGACGCTCGCGTTCTCCACCGACCGCGGGCCGCAGACCGACTTCAACAAACTCGTATTCTCGCCGCTCCAGCTCGCGACGTACGACATCGCGTCGGGGCGCATCAGCGTCTTCTCGCCGTTCGCGCACGGCAAGCACATCAACCCGCAGTTCTCGCCCGACGGGCGCGACCTGTTCTTCGTGTCGGACCAGGACGGCATCGCCGACATCTATCGCCTCAACCTCGCGACCGCGCAGGTTTTCCGGATCACGAGCGTCGCGACCGGCGTGAGCGGCATCACGACGGTGTCGCCGGCGATCTCGGTGGCGCGCAAGACCGGCCGCATGCTTTTCACCACATTCTACGACCAGGGCAACGAGATTCGCGGGTTCGACGCGGCGCAGACCGTCGGCACGCCCGTGACCCCGGCGCTGGTGGCCGAGGGCGCCCAGCTTCCGCCGCCGACCGTGACGAGGAGTCTCGTCAACGGCTATCTCGCCGACGCGACGACCGGCTTGCCGCCGGCAGCCGACTTCGCCGTGGTGCCCTACAAGCCGGCGTTCTCACTCGACGCGATCAGCCAGCCGCAGATCGGCGCGTCGGTGGGCGGACCGCTCGGACCGGGCGCGGTGGGCGGCGTCGCGATGATCTTCGGCGATCAGCTCAGCGACCGCCAGATCTACGCGTCGATCCAAGCCAACGGCACCGTGAAGGACATCGGCGGTGCCGTGCAGTACTACAACTTCAAGAACCGGTGGAACTACGGCTACGGCCTGGAGCACGTGCCGTATCTGACGGGCGGCGTGTTCCTGCGCGACACGACCGTGAACTCCGGCGGCGGCAACGTCGCGGCGCTCTCGGTGAACCAGGTCATCCAGCGCATCTACTTCGACAACGCCTCGATCAACACCCAGTATCCGTTCTCGTCCACCCGCCGGCTCGAGCTTTCGGCGAACATCACGCATCTCGGGTTCGACACGCAGATCATTCGCGACCTGTACATCGGCAACTCGCTCGTCGACGAGAACGTGTCGTCGCAGCAGTCGGCGTACAAGCCGGTGTGGTACGCGGGGCCGTCGATCGCGCTCGTGGGCGACAACTCGTTCGCGGCGTTCACGTCGCCGGTGGAGGGCGAGCGGTATCGCCTGCAGTACTCGCCGACCGTCGGCTCGGTCTCGTATCAGCTCGCGACCGCCGACTATCGCAAGTACCTGTTCTTCCGGCCGTTCACGCTGGCGTTCCGCGGCATGTCGATCGGCCGCTACGGAAAGGGCGCGGAGGACGTCAACTCGTCGTATCCGATCTACCTCGGCGAGGAGTCGTTGATTCGCGGCTACGGCTACGGGTCGTTCGGCAGCGACGAGTGCGTGTCCAATGGCACCACCGCGGCCGACCAGAGCCGCTGTCCGGCCTTCGAGCGATTGTTCGGGAGCAAGGTGGCGGTCATCAACACCGAGTTCAGAATTCCGTTGTTCGGCACGGAGGGGTTCGGCCTGTTGAACTTCCCGTATCTGCCCACGGAAGTATCGCCGTTCTTCGACGCCGGCGTGTCGTATACGAATTCACAGAATCCTGATTTCCGGCTCACGCGATCGGCGAACGACATTCCGGCGAAGTGCGCGGCGATCTCGAGCGACCCGGTATTGCAGCAGCAGCAGGCGTACTACCCGTGCGCCGATCGCATTCCGGTGTTCAGCGCCGGCGTGTCGATGCGCTTCAACCTCATGGGCTACGCGATACTCGAGGCATACGCGGCGCATCCGTTCCAGCGGCCGAAGAAGAATTGGGTGTGGGGCTTCCAGTTGGCGCCGGGCTGGTAGGCTACCACGCGTACAGCGCCCGGTACATGTCCGCGTTTCGCTGCACGATCCGCACGTAGTCCCGCGTCTCGGTGAACGGCACGCGCTCGGCGAACAGTTCGGGGTCGTCCATCCCGGCCTTGTTGGCCCAGCGCGTGACGCGTGAGCCGCCGGCGTTGTAGGCGGCGAGGACGCGCGGGAGCGGGCCGTATTGCTTCATGTACGTCGCGAGATGCGCGGTGCCGAGTTGGAGGTTCGCGTCGGGATCGGTGAGGAGCGCCGGATACCACACGGGGTAGTTGAGCCCCCGCGCGATCTCTTCGCCGACGGCCGGGAGCACCTGCATGAGACCGCGCGCGTTCGCGACCGACACAGCGCGCGCGTTGAAGTTGGATTCCTGACGAATCAGGCCGGCGACGAGCGCCGGATCGAGGTCGCGCGCCTTTGCGTCGCGCGCAAGCTCGTCGCGGTCGAGCAACGGAAAGAGCAGACGATAGGTGCGGCCGTCGCGCTGTCCCACGTCGATCAGTTTCTGCGCGAGACGGATGGTCCGCGACGGCTGGCCGCGCTCGAGGAACGCATGCGCCGTCGAGACGAGGAGGTCGGGCGACGCCGGCGCGGCCGCTTCGAGCGCGTCGTACTCGAACTTCGCCTCGGTATCCATTCCGAGGCGCTCGAGGAGCGCTGCGCGCGCCATCGCGCTGTCGACCGACGCGAAGTGCGGGAAAGAGTCGGCGCGGGCCAGCGGTGTCCACGTTTTCTCGCCCAGCCGTTTGGCGCTCACGGATGCGTAGTACGACGAGGGCTGTTGCGCGACGACGTCGCGCCAGCGCGTGTGTGCCAACGCCTGGTCGCCCGCCGCGGCCCAAGCACGGCCGCTCCAGTAGCGCGCGGCGTTCGCCTCGTCGGACTTGGGGCTGAGCGTGAACAGCGAGTCGAGCTCCGCGGCCGCCGTCTTCGCATCGCCACCGACCAAGGTGATGATCGCCGCGTTGAAGCGCGCGTCAGCCGCACGCGCGCTCGTCGGATAGCTCTTGTACAACTGCTTATAGAGGGTGCGCGCCTGCGCGTCGTTTGCGTCGTCGGTGGAGAGATCGGCGAGGAGGTAGAGGGCCGAGCTCGCGGCGGTCGTGTCGGCGGGGAACTTGGCGACGACGTCGCGCAGCGCGGCTCGGGCCGCGTCGCCCGTCCCCGAGGTCAACAACATCCGCGCGCGCTGATAGCCCGCCTGCGCGGCGAGCGGACCTTGCACGGCGTCGAAGTGCGCCATGGCATCGCGGGTGCGGCTGGCGCGAACCAGCAGTTGGGCGTACTGCAGTTGATCGTTCGGCGAAACGAGGCCTGGCTGCGTCAGCGCACGCTCGAACGCCACGATGGCGCGGGCTTGCGGGCCTGGCGCAGCGATGCCGCGCGCGATGATCAGCTCTTCCGCGGGCGTGAGACGGGTGAACGCCTTGTCGATCACGTCCGCCGCGCTCTTCGCGTCGGCGGTTCCGTTGTGGCCGCGGATGTACGTGAGCAGCTCGGTCTTGATCGCGTCGCGCGTCGCGCTGTCTGGGGCCACCGACAGCCGCAGCCGCAGGGCGGTGACCGTCGCGCCGAGCGCCGCATACCGCTGCGCGGCGCCGAGTGCGTCCGCGAAGCGCTCGCGGGCCTGCGCGTCGGTCCATGCGACGCGTGACCGAGCCGGCGCCAGCGCGATCGCGGCCAGCGTCTTTGCGCGCTTCGCCGAGTCGCTCTGATTGCCCGCCACGCGCAGCGAGAGCCAGTCGCGAATGGGGCGCAGCGACTCACCGGCACGGCCGTACGTGGCGGCGGCGCTGTCGAACATGTTGTTCCGCTCGAGCGCGCGCGCGAGGAATACCAGCCGCGCGGCCCGCGTCTCGGGACTCTTCGCGGCGCGGAGTGCGGCGCTCGCCTGCGTGAGGGCCGCCGTATCCGCCCCGCGCTCCAGCGCCGACCGCGTAAGCAGCTCGCGCCCTTCCCCGTCGAACTGCGAGTCGAGCCACGGCTCCTTCGCGAGCAGCTTGTCGACCTCCGCCCAACCGCCCCACCCTGCCGCCGCGCGCGCGCCGACGAGGATCGCCGACGGCGTGCGCTTCTGCGGATCGCGGAGCACCGGGGCGACGAGCTGTGTCGCGCGCCACGGGTGGCCCTGATCGATTGCCGATTGGGCGTCTTTGAGATCATCGGTCAAGACGATTCTTGGGAGCTCGCCGGCCGAAGGAATCTCACCGGCCGCGCTCGCTTCGTGCGAACTGTTGCAACCGACGGACAGAGCGATCAGGACGAGGGCTGGGAGCTTCATACAGGATCAGCTTTCAGGATTCGTACCGTTTGCGGAAAGGCTGGCTATAATCCTACTGGCGCACCGAGCGCCCGTTCCAAAGAAAAATTCCCGGCTCTTGGGCCGGGAATTTTCTATGTGACGGAATCATCCCGTTGTAGTGGCCAGTCGAGCTAGCGAGAGTTGCTCGTCGTCGCAGCCGTTGCCCCGGCCGGCTTGTCGATCAGCCAAAAATGAAACCACTGTCGCAGTCTGCTCAATCGGTCAACCAATAACCACGGCTCGCCAGTTCGAGAAAGATCGTGATTCGACCGAGGGTAGCGCACGAACTCCGCCGGGACTCCCTGCTTCTTCAAAGCCATGAACCACAGCTCGGCATTGCCGATCGGAGTCCGGAAATCTTCCTCGCTCTGCACGAGCAGCGTGGGAGTTTTCACCTTTTTCACATAGCGGATCGGTGAGAGCGTGTCGTACATAATCTGGTTCTCCCACGGCTTGCCGAAGAACTCCCCTTCGGTGAGCCCCTGCGCATCCGACGCGCCGTACCAAAAAGTCCATTCGCTGATCATGCGGTCGGTCTCCGCCGCCTTGAAGCGATTGGTCTTCGTCGTCACCCATGCCGTCATGAAGCCGCCGTACGAGCCGCCGGTTACGCCCATCTTCGTCGAGTCGACGTCGGCGCGTTTCGCGGCGATGTCGGTCGCCTTCATGATGTCGTCGAAGTCCTTGCCGCCCCAGTCGCCACGGCTCGCGTACGTGAACTCGGTGTTCGTGCCGCTCGAGCCGCGCGGGTTCGTGAACAACACCCACATGCCCGCGCCGGCGATGCTCTGGAACTCGTCGAACCAACCCTCGTTGTAGTCGGAGTGCGGGCCGCCGTGGATGTAGAGCACGAGCGGATATTTCTTCGAGGCGTCGTAGCCGTACGGCTTCATGAGCCAGCCTTCGACTTCCATGTTGCCGACCGACTTGTACTTGAACTCCTCGGCGTCGGACCATGCGACGTCGGCGTTCACCTTGTCGTTGAACGACGTGAGCTTGCGCTCGCCCGTGCCGTCGGCGTTGGCGACGAACAGCTCGGTGGGATGCGTCATGTCCGTCGCGACGAACACCACGTGCGACTGCGACGCGTCGAACGTCGCATTGTTCACCACGCGGCGTCCGCCGAGCAGCGTTGTGATTTTCTTCGTCGCGGGATCGATCGCGTAGAGACCGCGCGCGCCGCCGGTCGACGTCTGCATCGCGATCGAGCCGTTCTTGAGCCACTGGATCGTGCCGGGCTCGTACTGCCACGTGCCGAGAATGTCCTGCGGCTTGCCGCCGCCGGCGCTCACGACGAAGAGGCGTTGGTTCTTGAAACGGCCAGGTTGTCCGACGAACGCGATCTGCCGGCTGTCGGGCGACCAGACCACCTGCGCCTCGCTGCCGGCGTACTCGATCTTTCGCGGCGTGCACTCGGCGCTCTGCGCTTCGCAGCCGGCAACTGGAAGGATGAAGATCTCGGTGTCGTTGCGGAGCATCTCGTCGCGCTTCCGATCGGGCGCGAGCTTGGCGACCGAATCTCGCTCGGCGGTCACCACCGAATCGGCGCGCAGAGTGGCGTCGGCGACGAAGGCGATCCACTTGCCATCGGGCGACACGGAGACGTCGCGATGCGAGTACTTGGTGTTCGTGAGCTGCTTCCGCGGCGAGCCGTCGCGCTCGAGATAGATCTGCGCGGGCACCGGCTGTTGCGGCGCGCGCGGCGCGGTCGACGGCCCGGGGAGCATGCCCTGCCCGTTCGCCTTGTACACCATCTGTGTGATCTGCTTGCCGTCGAAGCGAGCGGGGTTCTCGGGCTTGGTGATCGCGTCGTACGGAGGACGCGCCATGGGCAGCATGTGGCCGAACGGGTCGTTGGCGTTGGTGGCCGACGAGTCACTCTCGCCCGGTGCGCCACCCCGTCCACCGCGCGCACCACCGCCGCCCCCACGCCCGCCACGACCACCCGACGCGCTGTCGCCGGTCGTGATCGAGAAGCTCTTGTCGGCCGGCTGCGATCCCTGCTGGAAGCGCGGTGCGCGATCGGGCTGGAACGCTTCGCCCGACGGCATGTCCATACGGAGCGCCCAATTCGTTCCGCGCCCTCCGGCTCGCTGCGAGGTGAAGTACAGCGTCTTGCCGTCGTCCGCGAAGCGCGGCGCGCTGCTCTCGAATCCGGGAGACGTGTAGCGCACGGGCTCACCGCCCTGCGTGTTCACCACCCACACCTCGGAGTGGCGCTTGTTCTCGGATTCGCGAACGGTGGTCACCGTGAACGCGACCTTGTTGCCGTCGGGCGAGAGTGCCGGCGCGCCGACCGTGGTGACCTTGTACCAGTCGGCGGGCGTGAATGCGTGGCGGGCCGGCGCCGTCTGCTGCGCGCCGACGATGCCGAGCGGCAGGAGCAGGCCCGCGCCGCGCAGGAGAATGGGCACGAACGCACCGGTGGATTGCAATCGCATCGGAAGCTCCGAATTGGTGGAATGGAGGGGGGTGGGGCGTGCCACCCTTACAGATTAACGCACTGCGGCGACAGACGTTGGCGTGGGCAGGCTCACCCTCTCGCCGGCACGGAGGTCGCCCTTTCGGCGGCTTTTCTCGGCGTACATGGCGCGATCGGCGCGCTCGATCGCGTCCGACAGCTCCTCCGAGCTGGCGTAGTCGGCGGCGCCGAGGCTCACGCGAAGCCGAATGCGCTCGGCGACGCCCGTGTCGATGTCGCCCGCGCTCTCGACGGCGAGCTGGAGCCGCGTCAGGACGTCCGACGCGTGGGCCGACGGCACCACGAGGAGAAACTCGTCGCCGCCCCAGCGATAGAGCTTGTCATACGAGCGAAGCGTGACCCGCAACGCCTCGGCGCAGCGACGCAGCGTCTGGTCGCCGACGGAGTGGCCGAAGCGGTCGTTGACGAGCTTCAGGTCGTCGACGTCGGCGACGACCACCGTGCCGAACGTGGCGCGCGCCATCTCGAGTCCCACGCCCTCGGAAAAGGCGCGACGATTCAATGAGTCGGTAAGCGAATCGTACAGCGCGGCACGGCGCAGTTGATCATGGGTCACGCGCAGCTCCGCCTGCGCGTCGTCCACCTCGCGCTTCGCGTCCTCCATGAGCACGAGCACCATGGCGTAGCCGAGCAGCACGTTCAGCGCGAGATCGAAGTACGAGTTGAGGCCCACCAGGGTGCGCGCCGCATCGGCCAACGACCCGGGCACGGTCTGGATCGCGACGGCGAAGCTGCCGGCGTAGCAAAGCCAGAGGATGGCCAGCAGCGCGAAGCACGCGCCGGCCGCCGTGCTGCCCGTGGTGCGTCGCGAGCGAGGCAGCCAGAGGAGCGCGGAGGCGCAGTAGCCGAGCGCTGGAACCGCGATGGCGCTCTGCCAGATGACCATCTCGTTGAGGCCGTGCCGCGACGCGGCGGTCGACACGAGCGCGAACGCGACCGCCGCGCCCCAGAGCTTTCTGGTGGCGACGAAGCCCGCCGTGGTGCCGGCGACGTACATGAGCGTGCCGCGCACGAAGAAGATGAAGCCGAGGCCTTTGCTCGTCTGGTAGATCAGATAGAGCACTCGGACGAGCGGATGCTGTTCGCCGAGCGGAGAGCCGGTGAGGCCCGGGAGCAGCATGTACCGCACGACGAGCGCGAGGATCGCGACGGCGAGCGCGCCCCAGGCCGCGACCCAGGCCGTGAAGTACGCGCGGCGCAGCACGAACCGGCGGAGCATGAGGAACAATCCGATGAGCATCACCGCGCCGCCGAGCTGCACGAGGACGCCGAGGAACGACAGCACCGGAAAGGTTTGCGCGGGAGGCTGCATGCGACACCGGCGCCGGTCTGCGGGAAACCGAGTGGAGACGAGGAGGGGCGCCCAAACTTGCGCCCGTGCGGTCCCGCCGTCCAGACTGAAGATGGAGATCCGAAAGGAAGGTCCCCATGCATGGCACGCAGTCAGGGCACGCGACGCGTGCTCCGCGGCGGAAGCGAACGAAGAATCGCCGCGTAGGCGCCGGGCCGTCCGATCGACGTCAGGTAGTCGTCGAGCGCCGCGGCGCTCTCCGCGAGCGCGTCGTCGCGTCCCTCGAGCGCCGCCACCGTGAACAGTGTATGCGCGATCAGCATGTCGCCTGCCGCTCCGTCGCGACGGAGCACGACGCCCGCGAGAAAATAGTCGTCGCCGGTCGTGAGCTCGTCGCGCCGGATCATGGCGACGACGCGATCGCGCCCGCTCTGGTGCGCGCCAGCCATTCGGCGAAGCTCCGCTGTTACGGGCGACGGCCCCGTGAGCGCCAGCGCGCGCGGGCAGTCGATCACGAGAGTCGTCACGATGGCGCCACGCGGCGCCGGCGATTCGAGCCAGAGCAGCATGTTGGTCAGCGGCTGGCGTTGGAGCGTTCCCGATCGGTGCGCCGCGCCGTACTGCGCGAATCGATCCAGCTTGGCGCGCGGCGGGAGACAGAAGCGCCGGCGAATCGCGTCGGTCATCGGATCGTCGACGACGCGTCGCGGGCCGCCGAATTTCATGCCGAAGAGCTGGGGGCGTCCGACGGCGGCGAGATATTCGTCGAGCGCAACGGCGCTCGCCCAGCGGGCATCGCGATTGCCGTCGAGCGCGGCGACCGTGAGTCGCGCATACGCAGCGAGCGTATCCTCGGGCACCTGCGCCGCGGCGACGCGCGCTTCGCAGGCGACGAGCGCGAGCGCGGCGATCCACACGCCCGAACGTGCGCACACTTGACAGAAAGTTGGCATGATGCAATTATCTCCTATAACAATAGGAGACGCAACGATGCGTGCTTTCGTTGATTCTACCCGTATCTCGCTTCACGTCACCTATTTCTACCGCACGACTAGGAGGTAGGATGCCGCCGACGTTTACCGACCGCGAGCTCGACCTGATGGCTATCCTCTGGGAGCGCGGGCCGTCGACCGTCGCGGAAGTACGTGCGCGACTGAGCGACGACCTCGCCCACAACACGGTGCTCACCGTGCTCACGGTGCTGGAAAACAAGGGCTACGTCGCGCATACCGAAGAGGGCAAGTCGCACCGGTTCCGGGCCCTCGTCAAGCGAGACGTCGCGGGCGCCACGGCCGCGTCGCGCGTTGTCGAGAAGTTGTTCGGCGGATCCACCGAGCGGTTGCTCACGCATCTCGTCACGGAGCGCAGCGTCACCGCCGCCGAGCTGCGGCGCCTCCGCCGGTTGCTCGACGAAAAGCTTCGCGAGGTCGACAAATGATCGCCGCCTGGATGCTCTACTGCGCGCTCTGCGCGCTCGGTCTCTCCGTAGGCGCGGTGCTCGCCGAGCGCGCGCTGCTCGCCGGACGTGCACCGGTACGCCTGGTTTGGATCGTCGCCGTCGCACTCTCACTGATCGTTCCCGCCGTCGCATTCCGTTTCGCGCCTCGCGCCGTGGCCGCCGACCGTACCGCGGCTGTTGCCGCCGGTACCGTGCCCGATCAATCGCTCGAGAATGCAGCCGCCGCGCCGGCGCCGATTGTCGGAACGCCACACGCCTCATCGCCCGCTCGTGATTGGCGCACAACGCTCGCGCGCTCCGACGCACCGCTCGCGATCGTGTGGATCGCGCTCTCGCTCGCGGTCGCGCTCAACTTCTTCGCCGGCATCGCCGCCCTTCACTGGATGCGCCGCGGATGGGAGCGGCGCACGGTGCTCGATGTTGCCGTGTTCGTCTCCGATCGTACGGGGCCAGCCGTCGTCGGCGCGGTGTCGCCCGTGATCGTGTTGCCCGAATGGACGCTCGCGCTGGAACCGGAGCAGCTCACCCTCATGTTGCGGCACGAGCAGGAGCACCAGCGCGCCGGCGACGGACAGCTCCTGGCCGTCGCGCAGCTCGCGCTCATCGTGATGCCGTGGAACCTTGCGCTGTGGTGGCAGGTCGTCCGGTTGCGCGTCGCCGTGGAGATGGACTGCGACGCCCGCGTGCTGCGCGACGCCAACGCGCGATCGTACGGCGACCTGTTGCTCGAAGTCGCCCGTCCGCGCCGCGGACCACGGCTGATGGGTGCGACCGCGTTCGCCGAGCGCGCGACGCAGCTCGAGCGGCGCATTCGCGTGCTGGGGCGTCACCGCACCGGGACGCCGCGCGTCGCGCGCGTCGCGGCAGCGTGCGTCGGAATTCTGGCGTTGACCGCGGCGCGCCTCGCGCCGCATCCTGCGGTTCCGTCGCGCGCCGCGGCACCGTTCGCGACGTTTGCCGCTCGTGTGCCGGCGCTGCCGGTACAGGTAGAAACACAGGCGGAGCCGCAGGTTGACACCGCGGTGCCGAAGCCGATCGCGATGCAGCCGCGCGCCGAGGCTCCGCTGCAGCCCGCGACTGTGCGTTGTGACGGCTCTGGAAGCGGACAGGATTCCGCGCTGGTCGCCACCGTCTTCCGGCAGCTCTTCGACGGGGTCTCGCTCACGATAGGGCAGCGTGCGAGCGCGTGCGATATCCTCGTGGCGTTGGCGCGAGAACAGGTCGCCGAGGATTCGGCTGCGGCGGTGACAGTTCCGCTCAGTCAAGGAGGCAGAGCGCTGATTCAGGCGCGACGCAATCTCTCGATGCGGGCTCTGCTCACGAACGATGCGGATCGCGCCACGCTCGACGCGCGGCTGGCGCAGACACCCGGCGGACGCGGCAGATCGGGCGGACCGCTGCCCGATGCGCTGGGCGGTGGCCGGCGCGGGCGCGGTGCGCTGTTCGACACGCTGGTGGTGGTTGCAGGAGGTGGACGCAGCGCATCACTGCCGTCCGACCCACCGGTGGCCCGCTCGCTCAACTCCCTGACGACGATGATGGGACGGCAGATAGCCGGCATCACTTTCGATCGCTTGTTCGAGGGGATCGCACTGACGCCTGATCAAGATGCGCTCGCGCATGATCTGATCGATCGGGCGCAACAGCAGACGCAAGCGCTCCTTCCCCCGCGCCCCGTCGTTCGGCTCCGCGTGAACCCGGTCACCGGCATGGTGACAGTGCGAGCCTCGGACGACGCCGCGCTGCTCGCCCTGCTCTCCAACGACGCCGACCGGGCAACGCTGCGCTCGCGCATCATGCGCATTCCAGAATGACGTCTTCACTGCGAGGTACGCCGATGAACCGCACCGCTCTCATTTTGTGCACGGCGCTGCTGGCGATGTCGCCGGCGGCGAGCGCGCGCGCACAGATTCCCGACACGCCGGCCGGTCGCCAGTTCACGGCGTGGCGCAAAGCGCAGGACAGCGGCGATCGCGCCGCGATTCAGCAGTTCATCGACGCGAGCATGCCGTTTGGGCGCGTCGAGCAGGAGCTGAACATGGGAAAGCAGTCGGGTGGTTACGACGTGAAGAAGGTTGAATCATCCAGCGACGCCGAGCTCGTGGTGTTGGCCCAGGAGCGCGGACCGGCCCAGCAGTTCGCGAGAATCACGGTGACGGTCGCTCCGGCCGAGCCGCATCAGATTTCGGGAATTCAATTGCAAGTCGTGCAGCCGCCCGCGGAGCTCGCACCGCCAAAATTGACGGTGGCCCAGCTCGACGCGGCGCGAGCGGCCGCGCCCTATCGTCAGTTCTCAGCGTGGCTCGAGGCCTTCAACTCCGGTGACCGCGAGCGCGTTCACCGATTCCTGGATGCGAGCTACCCCACCGCGAACCTCGATGCACAGATGGGCCTCCGCGAGCGCACCGGCGGCCTCGAGCTGCGTGCGCTGGAACGGGCCACCGCGACCGCCATCGTAGGCATCGTAGAGCAACGCCAAGGCGACCAATTCGCCCGCTTCGTGGTCGTGATCGATTCGGCCGAGCCACACCTGGTCACGCGGCTCAATATCAGCGCCATTCCCCGTCCGGCGGAATCTCCCCCGCCGCACTTGAGCGAGGCAGAGGTCATCACCCAGCTGCGCGCCAAGCTCGAGAAAGATGCGGCAGCCGACCGCTTCGCCGGCACGGTGGTCCTGAGCCGCATCGGCGGTGGAAAAAATCAAGTGTTGTTCAGCGAGGCATACGGTTTGGCCGATCGCGAACACAAGGTCCCGAACACGATCGATACGCGCTTTCGCATCGGATCGATGAACAAGATGTTCACAGCAGTGTCCATTCTTCAGTTGGTGCAGGCGGGCAAGATCAAGCTCACCGACCCGGTCGGGAAATACATCACCGATTATCCGAACCGCGACGTCGCGGCCAAGGTCACGATCCACCAGCTCCTCACGCATACCGGCGGCACGGGAGACATCTTCGGCCCGGATTACGCCGCTCACCGGCTCGAGCTGCGCACGCTCGACGATTACGTGAGACTGTACGGTGCGCGCGCGCCCGCCTACGAACCGGGCAGCCGGTGGGTGTACAGCAACTACGGCATGCTGCTGTTGGGCGTCGTGATCGAGCGCGTGAGCGGCCAGAGCTACTACGACTACGTCGCCGATCACATCTACCGGCCGGCCGGAATGACCCGGAGCGGCTCGGAGCCGGAAGACGTCGCGGTCGAGGGCCGCTCGGTGGGCTACATGCAGCCGCGGGGAGGCAGTGGCTGGACGACGAATGTCGGCACGCTGCCCTATCGCGGCACGTCGGCCGGCGGCGGCTACTCGACCGTGGGCGACCTGATGAAGTTCGCCGGCGCACTCATGGGACACGTGCTCTTGAATTCCGAGAATACCAATTTGCTCATCACCGGAAAGGTGAACTCCGGAGGCGGCGGGATGTACGCCTACGGATTCGAAGATGGGCGCACGGACGGCGTCGGAGCGGTGGGCCACAGCGGCGGCGCGCCAGGCATGAACGGCGATCTGCGGATCTATCCGAAGTCGGGCTACGTGGTGGCGGTGCTCTCGAACCTCGATCCGCCGGCGGCGAGTCAGGTGTCGGCGTTCCTCGATCTGCGATTGCCCCGCTAGCACGGGGGCGCCAAAAAGAAACAACGGTCCGAAGCCGAAGCTTCGAACCGTTGTTTCATCGCCGGGAGAAGGAGTCGTGCCCACCCGCACGCCTGGGCTTCTCGAACGGCGGCCCCACTGGACCGAACAGCGCTTAGAACGTGGAACCGGGACGGCCACCCTTGGCCTTGCGCTGCGCCACACGCTGCTGGAACTGCGCAACGTTCGCGTCGAACTTCGCCTGATTCGCCGAAGACAGCGCGTTGCGAAGATCGGTGCGCTCCGCCGTCATCAACTGCTTCGCCTGCTCGCGCGTCGCGTCGGACTTCGGCTGCGCGCGGAGTGCCTTCATTTGCGGAGCGTACTTCTCGTGCACGCTCTTGACGTTCGCCTTCTCGGCCGCGCTCAAGGAAATACCCTTCATGAGCTGCGAGCCGCGCTTGTTGCCCCACTCACCCTTCGCGTGCTGGCCTTCGGCCTGCGCCTGCGGAACCGTGGTCTGCGGCGCCTGCGCCGACGCAACCATGGCAGAACCGAACAGGAGCATTCCAGCGGCTAGCGCGGAGCGAATATGCGTCATGGTGAATCCTCCACCAGTTATTGGAACGGCGCGTCATTGCGCCTCACACTGGTAGACGGATGGATGCTGTGGGTGTTAAGAGGCGCTCGCTTCTCTCTCCGTCCGAGCGGCGGCTGGGGCCGCCTGTCCGACGCTCAGATAGCCAGCCTCGCACACGCACTCAGCTTCCAACGAACGCCACCGCGCTGATCTCCACCAGAATCCCCCGCAACTCGGCCCCCAGCGCCGTGCGCGTCGGAAACGGCTGCGGCATCAACTCCCGGTACGCCGCGTTGAACCGGCCCCAATCGTCGATGTCGGCCAGGTAGACGATCACCGAGACCACGTCCGACAGCGTGGCGCCCGCCGCCTCCAGCGCGCGCTTGACGTTGGCGATCACCTGCGCCGTCTGCGCCTCGATGTCGTCGCCCACCAGCACGCCGGTGACCGGATCGCGCGGCACCTGGCCCGAGACGAAGACGAAACCCCCGGCACGCGCCGCCGGAGAATAGGCGCCGGCCGGAGGCGGAACGTCCGGACCGAGTCGTACCGGTTGCCACTGGCGCTCGCGTTGTGTCATTTATCGTCTCCACTGAATGAGGATCAAACCCGAGAATGTCGCTCACGACCGCTGAACTCGAAACGCCGGTCCCCGTCGTGGACCTGGATCGGCTCGCCCGTAATCTCGACCGGGCGGCCGCATATGCAACCGCGCACCAGCTCGCGCTTCGCCCGCACATCAAGACGCACAAGTCCCCGCGCATCGGCAGCGAGCAACTGCGCCGCGGCGCGATCGGCCTCACCTGCGCCACGCCGTTCGAGGCGGAGGTGATGAGCGAGGTGTGCGACGACATCCTCGTGGCCTATCCTCCGGTCGGCGGCTTGCGCGCGGCGCGGCTCGCCGCGCTGCCGGAAACGGTGAGGCTCACCGTTGCCCTCGACTCCCTCGCCGCCGTCGAGACGCTCGCCATCGCGGCGCGCGAGGCCGACCGCGCGATTGGCGTGTACGTGGAGCTCGACCTGGGAATGCACCGCGTGGGCGTGCCCGTGATCGACGACGCGATCGCACTCGCCCAAGCGGTATGCGCGCGCTCGCCGCTCACGTTCGAGGGAATCGCGTTCTACCCGGGCCACGTGCGAGAGCCGGTCGGCCAGCAGTCGGTGAAGCTCGAGGAGCTCGACGCCGCGCTCGGCGCGGCGCTACAGGCCTTCGAGCGCGCGGGACTGCGTCCGTCCGCGGTGAGCGGCGGATCGACGCCCACGCTTTGGAACACGCACGAGGTCACGGGTGTCACGGAGTTC
Organism: Gemmatimonadota bacterium; assembly: GCA_028287235.1. GTDB lineage: Bacteria > Gemmatimonadota > Gemmatimonadetes > Gemmatimonadales > Gemmatimonadaceae > JAQBQB01. The sequence goes on from JAQBQB010000010.1 coordinate 88,961, forward strand.
CGGCCGGGAACGTACGTCTACAACGACCGAACCACCGCGGCGATCGGCGCTTGCGAGTGGGACGACTGCGCGCTCACGGTGCTCGCGACGGTCGTCAGCACGGCCGTGCCGGGTCAGGCCGTGATCGACGCCGGCACCAAGGCGCTCGGCCGCGAGCCGATGCGCGGCACCGACAGCGCCGACGGATTCGGCTGCGTCCTCGGACAGCCCGACGTCGTCGTGAAAAGCATGTCCGAGGAACACGGCATTCTCGATCTCTCGACGACGTCGTGGCGGCCCGTGGTGGGAGAACGGGTGCGCGTCATTCCCAACCACGTGTGCATCGTGGTGCACCTGAACGACGTGATCGCCGGGGTGCGCGGCGACGCCGTGGAGACGAGCTGGCCCGTGAGCGCGCGAGGGCGGGGGTACACGCTTCCAGTTTGAGAGCAGGCCCCGTTGAGTCCCGCTCTCAGCCGGCGGCTAGCACTTCCCCGCCGGCTGCTTCGTATCGACATGCACCGTGGCCGACATGCCGGGCCGCAGCGGACGATCGTTGCCGAGGCCCTGCTTCACACGAACCCGAATCGGCACGCGCTGCACGACCTTCGTGAAGTTGCCGGTCGCGTTGTCGGGCGGGAGCAGCGCGAACTTGGAGCCCGTCGCGGCGCTCACGCTTTCCACGCAGCCGATCGCCGTCGCGCCGCCGTACGCGTCGACGTCGATCTCTGCCGGCTGGCCCACCTTGATGTCGCCGAGCTGCGTCTCTTTCATGTTCGCCGTCACGAACACGCCGGTGTCGGTGACGATCGTGAGCAGCGGCTGGCCGACCTGCACGAGCTGGCCCGGCTCGACCTGCTTGCGCGACACGATGCCGGGTGCGGGCGCCGGAACGCGAGTGTAGCCGAGTTGCAGCGCCGCGTTGTCGCGCGCCGCTTGGGCGCCCTGCAGACGGGCATCGGCGAGCCGAACGCCGGCCTGCGCGCTGGCGATCGTGCCGCCCGCGGCAGACGTCTGCCGCTGCAACGCGACGACGTTCGCCGACGCCGACTGCGCCGCGGCGCGTGCGGCGTCGAGCTGCATCTTCGAGATGACCTGCTTGCCCGCGAGCTCCTCCATGCGAGCGAGGTCCTGGCGTGCCTTCACTTCGTTCGCGCGGGCCGCCGCGATCTGCGCATCGAGCGATGCGCGCTGACCGGTGGCCTGCTCCACGATCGCCTGCGCCTGGCCGTTCGTACCCGCACCGCCGGCCGTCGCGCGGGCCGCGGCGAGATCGGCATCGGCTTGCGCCACGCGAACCTTGTACTCCGACGGATCGATCTGGACGAGCAGCGAATCCGCCTTCACGTGATCGTTGTCGCTGACCGTCACGTTCTGCACGTAGCCGCTCACCTTTGCGAGCACCGGAACGAGGTGGCCGTCGATCGCGGCGTCGTCGGTGGATTCGTGCGCACGGCCGTAGCTCCATTGCTTGAACGCCCAGACCGCGCCGAGCACGACGAAAAGGAGAACGATGGGAAGCACGAAGCGACGCTTGCCCCCGCCGGCCTTCGGAGCATCGGCGGTCACGGACGGAATATCGGGTGACGCGGGAGCGTCTTGCTTGATAGGTGTTGCCATGGTCGGAACCGAGTATCGGTGATGGTTGCTTAGCGGAGCTGCGAGACCGTGCCTTCGGCTCGCGCGAGCGAGACGCGGGCGGCCTGATATGCGGTCAGCGCGTCGATCAATCCGGTGCGCGCGCTGTTCAACGTCGAGAGCGCGGTCACGACGTCCGCGTTGCCAGCGACACCCGCGCTAAACCGCTCGCGGGCCTGTTGCACTTCCATTTCGGCGAGACGCTGGCGCTCGCGCGCCGCATCTACCTGCTCGCGCGCCGACGCGATGTCGAGAAATGCGCTGCGCACGTCGACCGCCACCTGCTGGCGCAGGTCGCGACGGCGAATGTCGATGTCGCGCGCCACGGCTTCCTGCTCCTGCGTTAGTCCTTCGCGCCGGCCACCTTCGAAGATGGGCCAGGTGAGCTGGACGCCGTAGGTGTAGGTGTTCAACAGGTGGTTGAGTCCCGTCCCGATTGGACCGTCGTTGCCGAACACGCCCACGGTCGGCAGACGCGTGGCGCGAATCGCCGCGAGCTGCTGCTGCGCGGCGGCGAGCTGCGCGTCGGCCGCGCGAATGTCGGGACGCGAGCGCACGGCCACGTCCACGGCGGCCACTTCGTCCGCGACCTCGGGGAGCGGCAGCGACGCCAGCGAGTCGGTCAGCTCGAGGCGCGTGTCGAGCGGCAAGTTGAGCGCGCGAAGCAAGTCGAGCCGAACACGTCCGCGATCGTTGCGCGCGGCGATGAGCTGAGCGCGCGCCGCGGCGAGCTGCGATTGCGCGCGCGTCACGTCGAGCCCAACGCCCACGCCGGCCGCAAGCTGGTCGCGTGCGATGCCGAGGAGCTCGGCGGCGATCGTCGAGTCGGCGAGCCGCGCCTGGAGCGCCGCGTCATTGCGCAGCGCGCGAACGTAGATCGACGCGGCGTTCGTCGCCGACTGCTCGGCGGCGATCGCGACGTCGGCACTGGCCGCGGTCACGCCGGCCCGCGCGGCTTTGACGCGCTCGCGCGCAGTCGGGTCGTACAGCGACTGCGTCACCTGGCCGCGGAGATCCCAGAGCTTCACCGGTCCGATGATCTGGCCGTTCGGGTCGAGCAGCGGCTTCTGGCCCGGGGCGGCCGGGAAATCGAAGCCGAAGGTCGCACTGTTGAGGGTATGGCTCGTGTAGTTCGGCGTCGCTTCGATCTGCGGCAGCAGCGCCGCACGCGACTGGCGCACGCGCGCCTGCGCTTCGTCCACGCGCGCCGTAGCGCTCTGCACGCCGGCGGTCTGGGCCGCGGCGAGGCGAGCTGCTTCACCGAGCGACAGGCGCTGCACGGGCGGCGTCTGCCCTTCGGCCGAGCGAACGAGGAACGCGAGGAGCGCGGCGATGAGCGACAGTCCAGCGCCGACGCGGATGATCTTCGGAAAGTAGATGTTCATGGCGTGCCAGTACCAAGCGCCCGCCGATTGGCGTCGCATGGCCGGATAGCGTAAAGGTAGAACTGCATCAGCTCGTCGAGTACCTGCTCGTCGGTCTTCTTGGCGACCGACGTGAAGCATTCGCGATGCGTGCACCACAGACCATGCATGACGAAGGGTGCCGTAAGCATGCGGGCTGCCACGGCGGGGTCGACGTCGCGAAATTCGCCGGACTTGATCCCGCGATCAATGATTCCGGTGATCAACCGATGTCCACGCGCGACGACCTCTTCGGCATAGAACCGCGCGAGGTCGGGAAAGTTGTGGATCTCGGCATGGATCAGCCGGAAGATCGGGGCAAACTGCGACGACCGGATGAATACCCAGTATCGCCGCATGAATTCCATGAGCGTCTCGGTGGCCGAGGTCGCCTTCTCGCTCACCATCCGCTCACCCTCTTCCAGCTGCGCCACCACGGTGGTGCGGACGACTTCGCGGAAGAGCTCTTCCTTGTTGGGGAAGTACAGGTAGATCGTCCCTTTCGAGAGTCCCGCCCGCTTGGCGATGTCTTCGAGCCGCGACGCACCCAGTCCTCGCTCCCCAAACACCGCGAGCGCCGCGGCCAGGATCTGGCCAGGACGCTCTTCTGGGAGGCGGCGCCAACGTGGTTCTGAGGATGGGGCTGTTTCGGACAAGAAATTCTACTGATTTGAGTACAAATGACTGACGCGTCAGTAATATATAAGCGTCAAAGGCTCCTGCAAAGGGTTGGGGAGCAACTTTGTGGCTCGACGAGCCCGGATGGACTTTTCTTTGGAAAGGACGCTCGGGACGCCACGACTAGCATCCCGAGCTGTTCCCCAAAAAAATCCCGGCTCGTTGGGCCGGGAATTCTCAATGCTGGGGAGCGATCCGGCCGTTTTCGCACGATCCGCGTCATCCGCAAACAACATGACGGAATCGTCCCGACGTATCGGCCGGCCAAGGTCAACGATCAATCGAGCTCACGAATCAGAAGAATCGCTTTCCTCCAGCCACTCATACGCCTTCGACACATCCGCCCGCGTCAAGGAATGTCCCCCCGGCTGCCATTCCGTTTTGACTTCTGCTCCGCACAGCTGGAAGAGCTCGGCCAACCGATACGGATGATCTCGCGGAACGATCGGATCGTCCTCCCCTGCCCCGATGAAGATGCGTTTCCCACTGAGCGACACCGGCTTCTCGGGGACAAACGGAACCATCGGGCGGAACAGGACGGCGGCCGAGAGGGTCTCAGGCGTCGTCAGCAGGATGCTCGTGGCGATGTTGGCGCCGTTCGAGAAACCGACCGCGACGACCTTGCTCGCGTCGAAGCCATACTTGGTCGCGGCGGCGCCGATGAACGCAACCAGATCCTTCGTGCGTGCACGCAAGTCGTCGAGATCGAACACGCCCTCGGCCAGCCGTTTGAAGAAGCGGGCGGCGCCGTTCTCGAGAACGGTTCCGCGCGGACTCAGGAGCCCGGCGTCGGGGGCGAGCATCTGGCCGAGCTGGATGAGATCGTTTTCGTCGCCGCCCGTTCCGTGCAGCAGCAATAGCGTGCGCGGATCGTCGCCTTGAGGCGGCAGGTAGCGATGGGTGTAGGTCGAGAGCGCGTCAGTCACGGTTGGGCACCCGCCGGCCCGGCGTTAGTGTTCACCCACATTGCACATTAATGTAGTCGAGGTCTGTATGAGCAACGCCGAAGAATCCGACCGAGTTCGCCTCGACAAGTGGCTCTGGGCCGCCCGCTTTTTCAAGACGCGGTCGCTGGCCACGGAGGCGATCGCCGGCGGCAAGGTCGAGGTCAACGGAGAGCACGCCAAACCGGCCAAGGCCATCAAGCCGGGCGACGAGATCCGGCTGCGCCTCGGGCCTTATGAGCATATTCTCATGGTACGCGCGCTCGCCGAGCGGCGCGGGTCGGCGTCGATCGCGCAGGGACTGTACGAGGAGACCGAGGCGAGCAAGCAGGCGCGCGAGAAGCTCTCTGCACAACTCAAGCTGGCGCCCGCGGCGTTCGTCTTCGAGGAGAAAGGCCGGCCGACGAAAAAGGACCGCCGCGACCTGTCCCGCTTCATCGATCGGAAGCGCCGGTAGGCTCGCCCGCGTTCGCCGGCGCGCCGATCAGGCGCGGGAACACGTTGCGGCTGATCACATGGCCGCCGTCGAACTCGATCAGCTCGTAGGGAATCCCCGCCGCGTCGAGGCGCGCTTGCTCGGCCGAGAGCATCGCGGCGTCCACGTAGTTGTCGCGCGTGCCGACCACGAGCGTGACTCGCGCCTGGCGCAACGCCGCTGCACCGCGCGACAGATCGGTGTCGGGCGGAATGAGTCCGCCCCAGAGCACGAGCCGGTTGACCGGCGATCGCCCGTGCGTGATCCAACGCGTTGCCGTGGCCGCGCCCTGCGAGAAGCCGAGGACATTGACGGTCGCGCCATTCACCGCCGCCTCGGCCGCGACGTCGTCGTAGAGCGCGTCGAGATACTCGACGTAGTCGGCGATCTCCGAGGCGCGATCCTCGCGCGTCATCCAGGTGGCACCCACCGGACGGTCGCGCGCCGGCTTGTCGACGCCGAGCAGATAGAAGCGGTTCAGCGCCTCGGGCGCGACGAGCAGCGTGTCGTCCGCGGCGAGGTCGCCAAAGTAGCGAATGAACTCGCCGGCGAGTTGGGCGTAGCCGTGCAGCACGAACCAGATCGTGCGCGGCACGGCGTCGCCCCCGGCCGCGGCGCCGCCGAGGGTGTAGTAGCGCGCCGTTCGCTGCACGCGCAGATGATGGGTGTGCGGCGCCCCGCCGGGTGTCTCGGACACGCTTGGAACATACTCGCGCAAAGGGGCGCCGAGCAGGCTCGGCGCCCCTTCAGCTGGTTTCGGCCCGCGCTACTTGCGCGTCGCCATCGGTGCCGCCGCTGCAAGCAGCTGCGCCTGCGTGGCGTTGTGCTCGAGCAGATCGAGCGCCTTCATCAGCTGGTGATCGTCGGAGATGGTGCGCGCCTTGGCGGCCGCGTCGCCGAAGCTCAGACGCGTTACGCGGCGCTCCAGGTCATGCGTGAGAAACACTCGCGCCGTGGAATCGAACTTGGGATCGATCTTCACGTCCGCGGCCGTGAGGCGCTTCATGACTTCCGGCGTCCAGGTGGGCGGCACCTTGAAGCCGCGCGGCACCGTGCCCTTGAGCTCCAACGAATAATCCTGAAGGACGGTGTTGACCTTCTGCAGCTTCGGCGCGATGGCGCGCAGGAAGTCGCGCTCGATGGTCGACAGCGTGTCGTCGGGCACTACCACGTCGGGGTGAATACCGCCGCCGCCGTAGACCACGCGGCCGGCGTCGGAGCTGAACTTCGGCTTGGGCGTGGTGTCGGTGCCGAGCGAATCGGGCTTCACTTCGACGAATTGGCCGTTCGGCAGCAGCTTCCGCTCGCGGTGAATCGAGCGGCCGCTCGGCGTATACCACTTGCCGGTGGTGATCTTGAGGTGGTAGCCGCCCTGCAGCTGGTAGACGGACTGGACGAGCCCCTTCCCGAACGACGTGGTGCCGATGACCAGCGCGCGGTCGTGATCCTGCAGCGCACCGGCCACGATCTCCGTGGCCGACGCCGAGCCGCCGTCGACGAGCACGACGAGCGGAATGTTGAGCGCGAGGTGCTTGCCGCTCGAGCGCAGCATCTCCGTCGCCTGGCTGCGCGACCGGACGCTGACGATCTCCTGCCCTTCGCGCAGAAAGAGACTCGACGTCTCGAGCGCCTGGTCGACGATGCCGCCGCCGTTGTCGCGCATGTCGAGCACGAGCCCCTTGGCGCCCTGCTTCACGAGACTGTCGACGGCCGACTGCACTTCTTCGGCGGCGTTCTCGTTGAACGTCTGCAGCGGCACATACCCGATGTGATCGCCGAGGAGACTGGCGTACGCCACCGCCGGCACGTGCACCACGCGCCGCGTGAACTTGAGCTTGATCGGCTCGGCCACTCCGGGCCGCGCGTACGTCACTGCGACCTGTGAGCCCGGCTCGCCGCGCAGCAGATTCGAGATCTTGTCCAACGCGAGCACGGTGGTGCTGGTATTGTCGACGGCGATGACGTGGTCGCCCTCGCGGACGCCTGCTTCCTCAGCCGGCGTATTCGGGAAGACGCGATCGACGACGGCGCCGCCGCTCGGGATTGGACCGAGGAGCATGCCCGTGCCGCCGTAGCGTCCACCGGTTGCCCGGTTGAAGTCCTCTGACTGTACCGGCGACAGCAGCTCGCTGTACGGATCGTTGAGCTCGTGCACCAACCCGCGCGCGGCCTTCTCGTACGCCGCGCCGTTCGGCATGGTGTCGACGTACTGGTTCTTGACCAGGGACATCACCTGGTCGAAGAGCAGCGTGCTGGCGCGAGCGGGCGGCTCCTGCAACAGGAAACCGCCCGCGACGATAGGAACGACGAGCAGCGTGGCTACCGCCGCGGTACGAAAGCGTGGCATCGATGAGTCGGAGGGAGTGCCGGAACGACGAGCTCAGGACGTGGGCGAGACGCGTGCGGCGCGCCCCTGTACGACGCGCTGCAACGGGCATGGCGCCTTGTGCGCCGCTTTCGCCTGCGCCGCGTCGATTGCCTGGGGAGCGCGCCCAGCGGAGTAGAGCACGCGTCCGCGCGCCGCACGCATGTCGCGGCGCTGCTGCTCGAGCAGCGGATCGAGCTTGGCCGGCGCGGCAGCATGCGGCGCGCTCGGCACGGGGAGCACTCCGCCATAGCCGGTGGCTCCGCGACGGCTCGGATCAGGGCTCCCCGTCACGCCCACGACGAGCATGACCACCGGCACCATTTGGTGCGTCGGGACTAGCTGCCAGAGGCGTTCGATGGACCCGATCATGAGCCACACTCCCCGAGAGAGGTCCTGCACCTGTAGAGACTACGTTTCGCCGACAAAAATGTCAACGAAAATACCGCTGAAAAATTAGATGAAGCGACGTCGTAACGTCATGCAGCAGCAGTTTTTACGAATCGCTAACAACTGGCCGGCCACCTACTTTGCCGCGCTCAGCTTCCAGATGCCGTTGAGCATGTCCGACGCGTAGACGTTGCCATTGAAATACTGCACGCCCCAGACGTAGGGTTTGAGACCAGTCAAGCCGATGGCGAGCTCGCGGCCCATGAGACGCAGGTCGCACCGCGTGAGATTCGCCGCCGCGTTGACGTTCTGCTGGCTCGCGGAACAGGCGGCGAGGTCGCCGCGCACGTCCAGAGTGCGGACCCCGCCGTTGTAATACGCGGCGTACAGCACACCGTTGGTTTCGTCGACCGAGAAGTTGTGCGTGCCGGCGCCCGGAACGTTGTAGAACGCCACCTCTTTCGGCGCCGTGGGGTCGGTGATGTCGATGACGTGAATGTCGCCGCTCGCGCTCGATCCGATCGAGCCCGGCCCCTCCTCGCCCACGAACGCGAAGCGCTTCGAGCCGTTCGTGTCGTGATACCACCAGATGTTGTGCACCTCGCCGCCGAGCGTATGCACGTTGCCGAGGACCCGGGGATTCTCGGGCGATGCGCCGCTACCGCAGCCACCGATGTCCCAGATGTCGACGCCGCCATTCCAAAGCGCCACGAACAACAGCCCGTCGCGCTGGTAGGTGTCGTGGACGTACGGGCTGCCGGTGATCTTCACGTACGCCTGCTTCGGCGCGCTCGGCGTGCTGAGATCGACGATGACGAGGCGAGCCGGCACGGCGTTGCCGCTCGGGTCGACGGAGAGGAACGCGTAGAGCTTGCCATTCACTCGCCCGAGCTCCGCGGTGTGCACGCCGGGATTCGTCTGATCGTTCGAGAACGCCTTGATGAACTGCGGATGCCGCGGGTCGGCGAGCGAGTAGATCGCGATCGAGCCGCCGCTGAACTCCGTCGCGACCACGAGTAGGGTTCCGTCATCGCTGACCGCCACGTCGCCCGTGGTGAATGCGCCGGCGACGATGAGCGAGTCGACGAGCAGCGGCGTGTTCCCGCTCACGTCCCAGATGTTGACCTTGTTGCCGAAGACATTGTTCTTGCGAACGTTCCACGTCGTGGTGTAGGCGATGCCGCCGCGCACGGCGATCTCCGCCGTGTAGCGATCCGCCTCCGGGCCGTTGCCGAGCACGCTCAGCGCGGCGGGAGTGGTCTGGGTCAGATTGAGCTGCGCCGGTCGCGGCCCAAGACTGATGCCCGTGCACGACGCCGGCGTCACCACCGTCGATTGATCGGGTCCGGTCGCTTTGTCGGAGCCGCACGCGGCGAGAAGCGCGGCGGCGACGGCATACGCGCTCAGAAGCTTCACAGACTGCATTGGCCGCTCATCGAATGGTGTGCCATGGACATAGTTTCGCCGGGCGGCATGTCGTGCGTCATCCCCGGCATCATGTCAGACTCCGGTTTGCGCGATTCGGTTCCCGACTCCATTCCCGGAGCCGCGATGCCGTAGCGGCCCATACGATCGTGCATCGAGCCGGCGCGAAGGCGCACGCCGGCCGAGAGCATCCACATTCGATTCGACCCGTAACGAGCCTCGGGATTGAAGATGCCCGCCGGATTCCCCGCCGCTACGCCGATCCGCGCGATCTCGACGAACGGACGGCCGGTGACGACGCCCACCTTCGCGGCGGGCGCGGAGAGCGATACGGTGGCCGTCGTCCAGCGCGAGACGCCGAGGTTCGCGAGGTCCACCGACGGACGCGGCGTGCGAAAGGGATCGGGGAGCCGCTCCTCCTCCGGCCGATCGGTGCGCTCGAGCCGAAGCGCCGCGATCACACCGGCACGGCAGATCGCCCCCTCTCCGAGAAAGCTCGACAGCGACGTGACCCGCAGGCCTTTGTCGGATTCGTTCGTGTGCGCCCACTCGAGCAGCGCGTAGCGCGACGCCACGCCGGTCTCCCGGCTGAAGCGCGCGACGACGCTCGATTTTTGTTGATCGAGCCCGTCGCCCGTGCGAACTTCGGGCGACTTCACATTGGCGTAGCCGCCGCTCACCTCGAGGCCGGTGAGGGGCAAGAGCGTGAGCCGCGACGACCACGAATCGCCGAAGCGGCGGAGCGACGACGACGAGCTGGGGCTGGTCGGCTCGTCGCCGTTGAAGGTCGCCGCCTCGACGAGCACGGGACCGCGGCGCACCGCGGCGACGGCCACGAGGCGCTCGAGAATCTGCGCGAGGTGATGGTTCACCGGGAACTTCTCGAATGGGCGCACCATGGGATCGTCGCTGCCGAACGGCGCGAAGCCGCGGCCCGCGAACAGCGACCCGGCGAATCCGTTTCGCACGCCGACCGCGCCGACCAACGCTTCGTGCAGATACGAGTGCGGATGCCTGCGGTCGACGTAGCCTTCACCGTACCCGCCGGTGCTAAGCTCACCGCGGCTGAGCGTGAGTCCCTCGAAGTTGAGCGTCGCGGTGGCGCGCAGCCAGCTCCACGAGGCGTGCGCCATGATCGCCGGCTGCGAGAGATAGCCCTCGGTGAGCGCCGAACCCGTCGCGGTGGGATCGGCGCGCGTGACGACGGGAATCGCCTGCACCATCGCCGACACCGTCTGTGCGCGCACGGAGTCGCGCGCGAGCAGCAGTGCCGCTACCGTCACCAGAACCCATATGCGCATGATCTCCAAAAGTAGCGGCGGGCGCACGGAGCTGCGTGCCACGGTCACCCTCGCGGTGCCCGTGGTGTTCGTGCAGGTCGGATTCATGGCGATGGGGTTGGTCGACACGCTCATGGTTGGACGGGTTTCGGCCACGGCGCTCGCCGCGGTGGCGCTCGGCAACCTGTACTTCTTCAACGTGGGGATCTTCGGCACGGGCACGCTGATGGCGCTCGACCCGCTGGTCGCGCAGGCCGTTGGCGCGCGCGAGACGGATGCGGTGTCGCGCGCGATGCAGCGCGGGCTCCTCCTCGCCTGCGCGTTGAGCGCAGTCGCGGCGCTACTGCTCGCGCCGGCCGCCGGCGTACTGCGTCTGGCGCATCAACCGCCGGAGATCATCGGCGACGCGGCCGGCTATCTGCGTATCTCGATCGCCGGCCTGCTCCCGTTCTTTGCCTTCGTCGTGCTGCGGCAGAGTCTCCAGGCGATGCACCACATGGCGCCGATCGTCTGGACCGTCGTCGTCGCGAACCTGACGAACGCCGCGCTGAACTGGGTATTCGTCTATGGTCATCTCGGCAGTCCCGCGCTCGGCGTGGAGGGCAGCGCGATCGCCACGGCCGTGAGCCGGTGGCTGATGACGTTCCTGCTACTCGCGCTCGCCTGGCGCGAGCTAGGGCCCAACCTTCTTCCACCGCGGCGCGACAGCTGGCAGTGGACTCCGATCGTTGGGATGTTGCGTATCGGCCTGCCGATCGGCGCGCAGATGGCCTTGGAGGCGGGCGCGTTCGGTGCGATCGGTCTCTTGATGGGAGTGATGGGCACGATCGAGATGGCGGCGCATCAAATCGCGATCACGCTCGCGTCGCTCACCTTCATGGTGCCGCTCGGCGTGGCGTCTGCCGCGGCCGTGCGCGTTGGGCATGCGATCGGCGCGGGCGACGACGCGCGCGCTAAGGACGCGGTGCGCGCCGCGTATCTCTGCGGCGTCGGCTTCATGATCCTTCCCGCCGTCGTGTTTCTCACCGCGCCGCATCTGCTCGCGGCGGGGTTCACGAACGACACGCGCGTGATCGCGTTCGCGTCGACGTTGATTCCCATCGCCGGCGTCTTTCAGTTGTTCGACGGCGCGCAAGCCGTTGGCGCGGGCGTGCTCCGCGGCGCGGGTGACACGACCGCGCCGCTCTACGTCATGCTCGCCGCGTACTGGGTCGTCGGCGTGCCGGTCAGCGCCTACCTCGGCTTTCACACGGCCTATGGCGCGGCCGGGCTGTGGTGGGGATTCGTCGTGTCGCTCGCCGCGGTTGCCATCTTCCTGTTTCTGCGGATCCGCGTCGTATTCGGCCGCGAGCTGCGGCGAGTACACGTGGAGACAGCGTCGTCGTGACGACGTGCCTCACCGGGTGAACTCCATTCGCCAGATGTTCCACTCGCCAAGACTGTTGCCGCGCTGCGAGAGGAAGTAGATGCTCTTGCCGTCCGGGCCAAAGCGCGGCGCAAGATCGTGTCCGGGGTGGAACGTCAACTGTGTCTTGCTTCCGCCGTCGGCGTCCACGACGAAGATGTCCCAGTTGGCCGGCCGGCTGTTGTCCGCCATCGAGCCGCCGGCGAACGCGATTCGTTTGCCGTCGGGCGAAAACGCCGGCTCGATGAATCCCTGATCCTTTGCCCCGGCGACGAGCGACTCCGTGCCGCTCTCGACGTCGATCACCCAGATCTCGGTGTTGCCGCTGTCGCGGCTGTTGCGCGTGATGGCGAGCTTGCGGCCGTCGGGTGAGAACGAGGGCGAATACCCTTCGGCAAGCTGCGTGAACGAATTCTTGTCGAGATCGACTTCCCAGATGTACTGTCGCGTGATGCCCACTGGATTGCCGGGCCGCCCGTTCGAGCCCGTCGTTCCGACCGACGAACGTTCATCCTGCACGAACACCAGCTTGTGGCCCGCGGGCGAGTACGCCGGCGACTGCGACAGTTGATCGAAGTTCGTGATCTGTCGGACCGCCGCGCCCTGATTGGCATTCACCTCGAACACGTTCCAGCGGTTGTTGCGAAAGTCGACGAACGCCACGTGCTGTCCGTCGCTCGACATGGCGGGGTCCCAGACGTTGTCGCGGAACGTGCGCTGCGTGGTGGCGACGCCGCCCTGCGTCCCTTTGAGAAAGACGTTCTGCTTGTCGTTCTTCTTGCCGAGGAACGCGACGACGTTGCCGTCGGGTGAGAGATCGAACCAGCGGGTGGACGGAACGTGAAGGCCGTTGTCGCCCGTGCGCCGCACGAGCGGGCCCATGGCCTGGTCGGCCTGCGCCGTGATCTGCGCGAACCGGGCGCCCGATTCTTCAGGCACCGTGTTCATGGAGTAGTTCACGGCCGTCCCGCACGCCGGGAGGAGCGCGAACACGGAGATACACAACAGCACCCGAACCCTCTGCATCGACGTCGTCATTGGCGTCACTTGTTCCTCGTGAGGATGAACTTGAGCGGGTCGCTCTGCTCGCCCGCGCAGTAGATGAGGCAGTCCCAGAGTCCGAACGTGCCCGTGATGTTGTCCGTGGTCAGACTGCCGTCGAATGCCGCCTTGGTCGTGAGGTTGTAGAACTGGAGGCGCGACCCGCTGATTGTGCCCTGCATGAAGAGCGGCGACGGCTCGGGCACGTAGCTGCTGGCGCCGCCGTTGCAGCTGACGACCGCGGTGGCCGCGGACTTCTGCATGCGCATCTCGATGTCGACGCCGTTCGAGGTGCCGGCTTGCTCCGTGATGATCCAGGTCACGGTCCAGTTCTGCTTCGCCACCGTCTGCCGCGAGCCGTTGCAATAGTCCGACTGCAGGTTCATGGGCACGGCGAAGGGCGTCGACCACGTGCCGGACAGCGACCGGGCCGGCGTCAGCGGGGTGACCAAGTCGCTGATGCCGCTGCACGAGCCGGTCACGAGGGGCAGCGCCGCTGCCACGGCGGCGAGAATGACGCGCCTGAGCTGGTGCATCCGGGGTACCTGGGCAAGGGTGTACTGGCCGCCGCGTGAGATCGGCCGCATGTTCTCTCCTTCCTACCTTGTCGGCGACACCCGCAAATCGTGACACCCCAGCTCACGACTCAGCAGCTCGAGACCCTCGCGAACGGCGTGCGGATCCTCGCGCTCCGTCGGCTCGGCGACGCCGACGCCGCCCGAGACGTCGTGCAAGAGACCATGGCGCGCCTGTTGGACGCGTTGGGGAAGGGCCAACTGCGCGACCCCGAGCGTGTTGGTGCGTTCGCCCGCGGCATCGCGCATCACGTCATCGTGGATTACCGGCGAGCAACCGGCCGGCTGACGACGCTGCCCGACGAGCTCGCGAACGAGGCGGCGCCAAGCGCACTGGACTTGCTCGTTCGCGATGAAGAGGTGGAGCGCATGCGCGCGGCACTCGCGCGACTCTCGAGCGGCGACCGCGAGCTGTTGCACCTCGCGTTCGTCGAGAACCTCTCCCCTCGCGCCGTAGCGGCGCGAATGCGCGAGCCGGCCGAGCGCGTGCGCAAGCGCAAGTCGCGCGCGCTGGCGCGCCTGCGCGAGGTGTTCCTTGGCGCGGTCGGTCACGTTCCGGTTCGTTCCGCGACAATGGAGCACCCGCCAGTCCGTACCAAGCTGGCGCCGGCGGAGGCCGAATGATCGAGCGCGCGCTCAGGTGCGATGAAGTCGAGGCCCATGGACTCGCGACGAAGTACGCGTCGGGACAGCTCGACGCGTCGTCGGTCGCGACATTCGAGGAGCACATGCTTCTCTGCGCCAACTGCCAGGAGTTGGTGCGCATGGCTGTCGCCATTCGGCTTGCAGAGTCGGACGCGCACGCGGTAGCGCTTCCACGTCGTCCGCGAGTTGGCATGCGCCGAGCGCTGCTCGCGTCGGCCGCGATGTTCGTCGCGGGTGCGGGAATTCTGTTCGCGCTCGATCGCGCGCACGACGCCAAGATTCGGGGGCTCGGCCTGCTCGAGAGTGCACCGGCCTACCAGGGGCTCGCCGTCCGCGCCGCGACCTCACCGTCGGACTCGGCGTTCGTCGGCGCGATGAACGACTACGCCGCCGGCCGGTACGAGAGCGCGGCCGGCCGTCTCGCGCGCCTGGTCGCGCGCGGCGACGGCGGCGCGCCGGCGAGCTTCTTTCATGGCGCGGCACTGCTCATGCTCGACCAGGCTCCCGAGGCCCGCGACGACTTCACACACGTCATTGCCGACGGTCCCTCTCCCTACATGGCCGAAGCACACTACTATCGCGCGCTCGCGGCCTTTCGGCTCGGCGATGCCGACGCCGCGGCGGCCGATCTCCGCGCCATTCCCGATGGTGACCCAATCTCCGAGCGTGCACGTCGTCTGCTCGACCAGGCGGAGGCACGACGTTCGCGCTGATTCGGGCGCTGCTCGTCAGCGCAGGCGCAGCGGCTTTCAGCACCGGCGGCGACTCAGTGCTGGCGCATCGCTTGTGGCTCGCATCGCTCGAGCGAAGCGCCATGCTCGACGAGGACAGCAGCGTCGTGCTCCTGCGCCGGGCGCGCCAGGCGGATGCCTCGTTCCTTCCTGCGGAGCTGGATCTGCTGCGCGCGACCGTGGACCGGTTCACCTTCGCGGAACGCCGCCGCGCCGCCGCAAGCGGCATTCCGGACCGCGCGCTCGCGCGCTGCCTTGCCGCGGTGGCGGTGCAGCAGCAGACGCGCCTCGTCTTCGACTCGTTGCAGGCGATCGAGCGGACGTTCGGACGGAGCCGCTGCACCGTCGCAATGATCGCGGACATCCGCGGCCGAATGCCCCCGCACGTTCGCGAGCGCCCGCTCGATTTGGCGACATGGCACGCAGCGGTCGGCGAGCTCGCGTTGTACTCGTATTCGTGGGCGACGTACGGCGACGCGATTCGTGACGCGGGCGATACGGTGGAAGCGATCGCGGTGCTGGACCAAGGCGTGCGCGAGATCACGGAGCCGCTGAACAGACTACGTCTGTCGATCGGGCTGCTGCAACTCGTCACGGCCCACGGCGATTCAGCGCGAATGCGATCGATCCGGGGCGGCATCGACGCGATGGTCCAGCGCGACGGGCGCCCGGCGATGCGATTCAACTGGCTCACCGAGCAGATGGAGCGAGCGCCCGACTCGCGGACGCGTGATTCGCTCGCGCGACTGGCGCTTCCCATCGCCAGGCAGCACCGGGCGCGCGCCGCGCTGTTCACCTGGTTCACAAGCGACGGCGCTACGTCGCTCGATCACGGCGACATCGCCCGCGCCGTCGATGCATTGCGAAGCGCGGCGGCGCTCGCCGATACGATCGGCGGCACAGCGAGCCGCTCGCGTATGCACGCACGGCTCGGCCGCGCGCTCGTCAAGCAAGGGCGTGTCGGCGAGGGGATCGCCGAGTTGCGGCGGTCGCTCGCTCTCGCCGATCCCGGCGATCGGTATACGCTCGCCGACATCAACCACAATCTCGGGCACGCCTACGAGTCGGCCGGCGTGACGGACAGCGCGGTGCGCGCCATCGACCGCTTCGCGGCGCTCGCCGCGCCCTTTCAGGACGACGGCATCGGGATCATCAGCCTCCGCGACGCGGGCGCGATTCGCTGGGATGCTGGGCTCCACGCGTCGGCGCGAGTCGCATTCGACCGCATGGTTCGTCTCATCGTCCGGCGACAGGCGTACTTTTTTTACGCCGGCGAATACTACGAGCGCATCGGCGATCTCGCGCGCGCGCGCCGGTTCTACGCCCGCGTATCCGAGGCCGACTCCGAGGAAGGAGCGCGCGCGCTGGCGGGCAGCGTTCGCGTCTTCGAATCGCTGGGGCTCGCCGACAGCGCCGCTGCCCTGGCGCGGCGGCATGATCGCGCACCGAGCACCGCGGAGGAGATTCCACTGTTGCCCGCCGTGCTGGTGCGAACGGGGCGTTCGGAGCCGGGGCTCGCGGCGATGCGCAAATGGATCGCGACGCAATCGCCCCAAGGCAACGTCGAACGAACCGCGCGCGCCCGGACGCACCTCGCCGGATTACTGCTCGAGGCTGGACAATTCGGCGACGCGATCGCCGAGGCGCGCCGCGCGGCGGAAGCGGCATCTGGCGCGAATCTCGTGGAGGCGCGGGCGCGCGCGATGTTGGTCGAAGGCACCGCGCAATTGCGCGCGCACGGCGCCGACTCCGCCGCGCGAACGCTCATGCGTGCCGATTCATTGCTGTGCGGACGCGCCTCCACCGAGCTTGCCTTCGAGTTGAGCGACGCGCTCGGCGACGCGTTGGCCGAGCACGGACAGGTCGCCGCGGCCCTCGTGGCGTACGACCGCGCCGCGTCGATGGGCGAACGCATGCGCACGTCGTTCGACGAGGATCTCGATCAGGCGCGGGTGCACGCGGAAAAGATCGCGCCGCTCGACGGCGCGATGCGTACCCTGCTGTCCGGCAGGGATCGGCTCAACACGGAGCTGCTCACGCGTTGGTCGCAGCGCAGAAAGGAAGCGCTGTTCGCGGATGCGCGAACGCGGCGCACGGCGTCGATCGCGGAGCTGCGGCGCGGCATGGGTGCGCACGACGCGCTCGTCGATTACGTCGTGCTCGACTCGATCGTCGCCGCGATCGTCGTGACGCCGTCGCGAGCAGGCATCGTCACGCTCCCGATCACGGCGCGGCAGCTCGGCGATCGAATCGCCGCGCTACGCCGGCCCTTCTCGGCGTACAACGGACGCGTCGACGTCGCGCGCCTCTTCTTCGACACTCGCAACGCGGCGGCGCTTCACGCAGCGCTCGTCCAACCGCTCGATTCGTTGACTCAGGGGGCCTCGCACCTGATCGTCATTCCCGACGGACCGTTGCATCTGCTGCCGTTCGACGCCCTGGTCACGAACGCCGGCGCGACGCCGGCGTTTCTCGTGGACCGGTATGAGGTCAGCTACCTGCCGTCGGCGGGATTTGCCCGTGGCTCCGACGCGGGCGGCCGGCGCCCCGGATCACTGCTGTTCGTGGGCTACGGCGTCGAGGGCGACACGACGGAGTGGACGCGCGTGGCGGCGGCGTGGCGCGGAAAATCACAACGCCTCCTCGGCAGCGGCGCGAGCGAGGAGCGGGTGACGGCGATGGCGCCGCGATTCGACATTCTTCATTTCGCCGTCCACGCGCGAGCCGACGTCACCGACCCGCTTGCGTCGCATCTGGCGCTGGCGGCAATGCCGGGGCAGGACGGATTGTTTCACGCGTCCGAGATCGAACGGGTGCAGATGAGCCCCTCCCTCGTCGTGCTCAGCGCGTGTGAAACGGACGCCGGCGCCGTGCTGCGCGGCGTGGGCGCAATGGGATTGGCGCGAGCCTTTCTCGTCGCCGGCGCGCGCGGCGTCGTGGGCACGGAGTGGAGCGTTGGACCGGCCGCGCTCCAGTTGATGTCGGTGTTCTACAGCAGGCTCGCCGCGGGCGACCGGCCGGCCACGGCGCTCCGGACGGCGAAGCTGGCGCTTCGACGCGATTCGCGAACCGCAAACCCGTTCTACTGGGCGCCCTTCACGCTGACGGAGGTTCGATGAGGCGCAGCCGTTCGTTCCCGACGTCCGTACTGCTCGCGATCGTCGCGCTCACGCGCACCGCTCCGGCGCAGACGGCGCTCGCCTTCGTCCACGTGAGCGTGATCGACGGCGGGAGCGAAGCGCCTCGCACCGATCAGACGGTCGTGGTCCGCGGCACCCGCATTCTCTTCGCGGGACCCGCGCGCTCGGCGAGCATTCCCGCCGGCGCGCGAGTCATCGACGGCCGTGGAAAATTTCTCATCCCCGGCCTTTGGGACATGCACGTGCACACGTCGATCATCGGCGGGCGCGCATTGCTTGGGCTGTACGTCGCCAACGGCGTCACCGGCGTACGCGACATGGCCGGTGATTGGGCCACGCTCACCGCGTGGCGTCGCGACATCGCGCGCGGGCGGCTCGACGGGCCGCGCATCGTCGCGTCGGGCCCGTACCTCGAAGGCGGCGACGTGTCGGTGCCGCACATTGTCACGCGCACACCGGCCGAAGGACGGGCCGCCGTGGACTCGCTCGTCAAGTTGGGCGTCGACTTCGTCAAGGTGCACGGGCAGCTCACCCCGGAGACGTACTTCGCCATCGCGCGACGCGCCCGCGAACGCCGCATTCCCTTCGCCGGACATGTGTCGCGCACGGTGGGTTCAGCCGCCGCCTCCGATTCGGGACAGCACAGCATCGAGCATCTCCTCGCGATACCCGCGCCGTGCACGCCGGCCGAGTCGATCGCGCTCGCGCCGCGGTATCCAGTGCAAGGGGCACTCGGCCGTTGCTCGTCGGAGGATCTCGGGTCGCTGTACGCGCGCTTCGTGCGCAACGACACGTGGGTCACGCCGACGTTCACCGCGCAGTACGAAGTGGCGGTGTGGCCCGGCCGCTCGGTGCCCGGCGACTCACTCGCGCACTATCTGCCGGACACGCTGCGCCGGTACGTCGCTGCGCTCTTCCCGATGCCCGACAGCATTCCCCCGGACGCCGACTCGGTGGGCCGCGCGATGTTCGCGAAGCGTCTCACGCAGGTCGCGACGATGCGGCGCGCGGGCGTGCACGTCCTCACCGGCACCGATGCTCCGCTGCGCAACAGTCCGCCCGGCTTCGGCCTCCACGAGGAATTCGCGCTCCTCGCGCAGGGTGGCCTTACGCCCTTCGAGATCCTTCGCGCCGCCACGGCGGAGCCCGCACGCTATCTCGGCATGCTCGACTCGCTGGGCACCATCACGGCCGGCAAGCTCGCCGATCTCGTCCTGCTCGACGCCAATCCACTGGCCGACATTCGCAACACCCGGCGCATTGCGGCGGTGGTCGCGAATGGAAAGCTCTATGGCGCTGCGGAGCGGAAGCGGCTCCTACTCCGGCCGCGCGAGCAGTAACGCGTCGATCGCGTCGACGGCGCGCTGAAAGCGCTCGTCCCAATCGCCGGTGATCACCGCAACCGGACTTCCGTATGCGACGACGGCCGCGCGGAACATGCCCTGCACTTCTTCACGCATGTGGCCGCGATCGCGCACGTCGTCGGCGACCCAGGGCACGTCGATCTCGCAGAGCAGATAGAGATCGGGCCGGCGCAGCGCCGCCGCTTCGGCGATCCAAGCGGGACATCTCCCGAAATAGTGATCGCAGTAGACGACGGTGCTCAATAGATCCACGTCCTGCACGACGAGCCGCGTGGCGCGCGCGATGTGCTCGTCTTCGAGCGCCATCTGGCCGCGCGCGATGGGGCCGTGATCGGCGAAATCGATCGGCGCGCGCTTTCGCGCGGCGTACTCGCGCACGAATTCCGGCACGAGCTCGCCGCCATAGTGCGCGGCCAACCGCGCGGCCAGCGTCGTCTTGCCCGTGGACTCGGAGCCGGTGAGCACGACGCGAATCACGCCGTCGCCTCCGTGAGCGAGCGCTTCCATGCGACGTGTCCCATCACGGCGAGCGCGAGGTAGATGGCGTAGTTCGCCGCGGTGAGATACAACCCTTTGTAGATGAACATGCCGACGTACAACACGTCGACGCCGATCCACAACGCCCAGTTCTCGAGAATCTTGCGCGTCATCATGTACTGCGCGATGAGGCTCACGGTAGTCGTCGCCGCGTCGAAGTACGGCAGCGCGACGCCCGGCAGACGCGATGTGATCTGGCCGAGAATCGCCCACACGGCCACGCCGATTGCGCCGAGCGTGATCCATAGGCGAGGCGAGGCGCGCGACACGCGCAGCGGCGTGTGACCCTTGCCGCCGTACAGCCACTCGTACCAGCCGTAGAGCGACAACGCGAAATAGACGGCCTGGAGTCCCATGTCGGAGTACAGGCCCGAGCGGTAGAACAGCCAGAAGTAGAGCGCGACGTTCACGAGCGCCGTCGGCCAGCTCCAGATGTTCTGGCGCACGCTCAGGAAGACGCTGACGACGCCGAAGATCACGGCGAACAGCTCGAGACAGCTCGAGCCGTGCGCGGCGAGCCAGAGACACAATGTGTTGGGCATTTGACTCCCTACGCCGGTACGAACCGGATCAGGTTCTACGGGACTCTCTCAGCCTGCGCCCTCAGCGGGCAGGCACCCCGGTCAGTGTTGGAATGTAATCAGTGTTCATCGCGACAGCGCGGCCAGCCGCTGCTCTCCGCCCTGCTTCACGCGGCGCGCCGCCGCGTCGATCGCCGCGAGCGTCTCCTTCGACGGGCCGCCGACTTCGATGTCCGTCATCGTGTGAATCGCCGCGACGTAGTAGTCGGTCCACGTCGCGAGAATGTCCCGCTCGGCGGCGAGCGTGCCGCCCGACGCCAGCGCGGCGCGACTGAGCTCGAGCTCCGTGTCGAAGCGCGCCAGCGCCGCGCGCTCCACTTCGCCAACGAGCGCGCGCGCCGTGGCTCCGTCGGCCGACGTCAACGTGAGGATCGACGCCAGCGCCGCGTTGCCGACGTTCGTCAACTCGGACTTCGACACCATTCCAATCCGATCGCCATCGGTGTGGTAGTACACGTCGGTGAAATGCCAGAAGAGCGCGCCGGGTTTCTTGAACTGCAGGAAGGGCGTGTGGTCGCTGCCACCCTCGAACGGATTCGTGCGCACCACCCAGCCGGTGGCCGCCGCCTGATCGAGGCAGCGCGCGAGCAGATAGTCGTTGTAGTAATGCGGCACGAGCTGGTCTTTCGTGATCGGCCGGCCGCCCCACTCGCTGTGCTTCTCGTCGCCGCGCGTCCAGATCGCCGAGGGATCGGGCATCTTCTCGATCAGGAACGTGCCGCCCGTCTTCGCCGCATCCTCGCCGGTCATGTCGAGGCTCAGGCCCCAGCGCACGCCGCGCGTTCGCACCGAATCGTCGGCGAGGAAGTTGCGCGTCTGCGCGATCTCCAGCCCGAACAGCATCGTGATCGTGCGCTTGGGCCGGATCGAGCCGTTGCGCACGAGCATCGCCAGCACGCGAGCCATCTCGCTCAGGTCGCCGACTCCAGAAGCGTTGTCGTTCGCGCCCGGCTCCTGCACGTGCGCGCTCACCACATATCGCTCGGCCGGCGCCGCGCTGCCGTGCACCTCGGCGACGAGCGTCAGCTCATCGGACGGGTACATCTTCGACGTGGTGCGAACGCGCACGCTCACAGGCCCGTTGGCCAACGCCGCACGCAGGCGAGTCACGGCATCGTTCGACATCGGAATGCCCCAGCTCCGCTTGACGCTGTCGTATGCGACGGAGCCGAATTGGATCGAATGCGTGTGGATCTCGGGCTTCGTGTACGCGGGCATGCTGTACGCCAGCACGCCGAGCGCACCGCGTTTGACGACCGCCTCACCGAACGCGCGCCCGACGTTGCCGTCGGACAACACGATCTTGCCCGCCACCGGCGCGCGGTCGTACTCCGCGGCACTCCCCTTTCCTACGTCGACCACCGTGGCCACCACTCCCGTGTCCGGCGTCGAGAAGGAGTTGATCGCCAGCATGTTGCGGTTCGTCCCGAACTGCAGGATCGGCTCGGATTGGCCGACGATCGCGACGCTCGCGTCCACCGGCTCCCATCCCGGCGCCTTGATCGGCCGGTGCTCGATGCGGTAGGTGAGCACGTCTTTCGCCGTCGCCTTCGACGCCTCGACGTATCCGGCGTCCTTGAGCATTCCCTCAACGCGGTGGATGCTCGCGTTGAACCCCGTGTTGCCGGGCCAGCGGAAGTACTGGTCCATGAACGCGACTTGATCGTAGGCACGATCGCCGGAAAAGATGGGACGGGTGAGGTCGAAGTAATGCTGCACGGCGGGCGGGGTCGCCCGCCGCGCGGTTTGCGCGTGTGCGGCCGACGCAAACAGCGCGAGCGGAAGAGCCCATCTCGATACGGCGAACCGACCACTCATTGCGCCCCCGGGCGTTGAACACGCTTGAGCAGCTCCGCCACCGCGGTATCGAGCTGCGAATCTCTTCCGGTGTAGCTCTCGCCCACCGGCCGCACGACGAGCACGTCCACCGGCCGCGGATGCATCTCCATATCCTTGCCGTTCTGGTCGGTGATGCGCTCGAACGGCATCCGCAGCGTCGTCGAGCCGTCGAGCAACCCGGTCGGCGAGGTAAAGATGATCCACCCCGCGGTCGGCTCGCCGACCACGGGTCCGAGCTTGAGCGCGCGGTAACCCTCGGTGAAGTCCTCGCCGTCGGACAGCGTGTGCATGTTCGTCACGAGCACCGTGGGCTTCTCCAGCGCTCGCTGTCCCACGGAGGTTCGGCCCGAGGACGTGCCGAAGTCGCGTCGTGTGAACTGCAGGTAGGGTTTCCTCGCCAGCACGTCGAGCGCATACGGATTGACGAAGCCGCCGTTGTTGTTGCGCACGTCGATCACGACGCCGTCCCTGGCGCGGTTTTCGGTGTCGAGATCCATGTACAGCTGCGACAGCGAGCTGGGATTCATGTCCTGAATGTGCACGTACCCAAGCCGGCCATTGCTGATCTTCGCGACGTACGCGCGCCGCGCCTCGACCCAATCGCGGTAGACGAGCCCGCGCTCCGTCGTGAGGTTTACCGGCCGAAGCGCGATCTCGCGCGCGCCGCTGCCGTCGTTGCCGCGAGTCACTGAGAGTGTGACGCGTCGGTTGACCTTGAACGCGAGCACCGAATCCAGATTCGCATGCCCGTCCATTCGCACGCCGTCGATGCTGAGCAGGCGGTCGCCCACGGCGATGCCGGAGAGCGCGGCGGGACTGAGCGTTAGCACGCTGGTCACGCGCAGCGTGCCGTCGCGCTCGTAGTCGGCTCGATCGAAGCGGAGCCCAAGGCGGCCCACGTTCTGTGTGGGGAGCGGACCGTCGACGCCCGAATGCGACGCGTTGAGCTCACCGACCATGAGCCGCATGATCCGCCGCAGCTCATCGATGTTCCGTGCCGCGGCGGCATACGGCTCGTACCGCGTCTCGACGCCCTTCCAGTCGACGCCGTTCATCTTCGCGTCGAAGAAGTTGTCGGCCAGTATACGCCACGCCTGGTGGAACACGGCGAGCTTCTCTCGACCGAAATCGACGTCGAGCTCCACGGTCACGCCGATTGGCCGCACCGCACGCGAATCGACGTCGATCGCGTTGACGCGCCCGCCCTCGAGATAGTAGACCTCTTTGCCGTCTGGCGTGAACTGTACGCGGGCCTTGGAGCCCGGCGTCGACGTCAACTGCCGCGCGACCGCTTGCTGCGGCAACGACTCGTCGAGGGAATAGCTGTAGAGGTTGTACTGACCGGCCGCGGCGGCGACGAACACCGCCGTCTTGCCGTCGGGGCTCACGATCGCCGCACGAGCGTCCATGCCGATGGGCAGCATCGTGATCCGTCGGCGGATACCGTCGAAGACGATGGCCGATCCAGCACGAGTCGTCGCGCGCGCGGAGTCGGTGCGAATCGTGGCGCTGTCGCGCTGCGGGGGACCCTGGCGCGGCGCTGGATCGACCGGCGTGCCCGGGCGACCCGGCTGCTGAAACAAGTCGCGAAACTGATCCTCGCGGAAGCGTGGCGTACGCGGCACGAGGTCGACGCGCGCGATCTGCGCCTCCTCCGTGCGCTGGCCGGTGTCGAACAGCAGGTACGTGCCGTCCGAGCTCCAGGCAACCGACCCGCCGCTCAGGTTCGAGAGGAAGCTCACCGGGCGAGCCGGTCCGCCGTCGACCGACACGACATGAGGATTCTGATATCCTCCCGCCGTGCTCGACAGATACGCGATCCATCGTCCGTTCGGCGACCAGGCGACGGCGCGATCGGGCAATTGCGGGGGCCGATCCAGCTCGCCGGTGGCGAGCAGCCGGTCCTGCTTCGTCGCGACGTCCAGCACGCGCAGCTCCTTGGCGCCGCGCTCGAACGCGATCGACCTTCCATCGGGCGACCACACCGGCGACACGTCGTTCGCCGGACCGTCGGTGAGCTTGATCTCGGCGCGCGTGCCGAAGTCGTACAGGTAGAGATGGGTCGTACCGTCCCGCGCCGAGCTGTAGACGAGCCGCCGGCTGTCCGGCGCCCACGACAGCTCGGCCTCGAGCTCGGGCGTCGTCGTGATCCGCTCGGCGTCGCCTCCGCTCCTCGCCGACGCGGCGAACACGTCGCCGTGCGCGGTGAACGCGATCTTCTTCCCGTCGGGCGCGAGCGCCAGCCACTGGAAGCCCGACGTGAGCGTTTGATGCTCCACGCCCGTGGCCGCGCTCGCGCCGCGCAGCGTGATCGGGACCGCCGCGACCTTGCCGCTCGCGACGTCCAGCGACGAGATGCCGAAGTCGCGCTCGAAGACGATCGTCTTTCCATCGGCCGAGATGGTCGGCCAGATCACGCGTCCGTTCTTGAATGACGTGAGCGCTCGCTCGTCGGCTCCGCCAATCGACTGCCCCCACACGTTCTCCGAGCCGTTCCGGTCGGACACGTAGTAGAGCGTCTTGCCGTCGCCGCTCCACATGGGCCACGCGTGGCGCGCCGCGTCCTTCGTTACGGCCTCGTACCGCGGCGTCGCGCCGCCGAAATGCGCGAGCCAGATCTGGCTCTCGTCCAGGTGGCTGTGGCCATTGCGCCACCACTGACTCGCCGTCGTTCCCGTAGCCGTGAACGCGATGGTGTTGGGATCGGCCGGCGACGGCGCGCTCCAGTACTCCTGCGTGAATTGGTCGGCGCTCACGGCCATGGGCGTGCCGCCCTGTGCGCTCACGCGGTAGACGTCGTTCATCCCGTTCACGTCCTTCGAGCCGGACGAGAAGTAGATCCATCGTCCGTCGTGCGACCACGCGTCGAGCTGTTCGCTCACGTCGTCGAACGTGATGCGCTGAAGCTCGCCGCTGGCGAGCGTGAGCACATAGATGTCGCCGTTGCCGGTGCGGGTCGACATGAAGGCGAGGCGCGTTCCATCGGGCGAGTAGAGCGGACGCGAATCGTACGCGGCGTTCGACACGAGCAGCCGTGCTTCACCGCCCGCGGCCGGCACCGTCCAGATGTCGCCGCCGGAGACGAACGCGATCTCGCGATGGTCGGGCGAGATGGCGGGCTCGGAGAGCGCGGCGCGCGCCGGCACGGGCGCATGCATGGCGTGAGAAGCATGCGTAGCAGGCGAAGCGGGAGCGGAGGGCGCGGCGGCAAGCACGGCCGCGGCAATGAGCGCTCCGGTGCGGGATGTGACGATCACGACGGCTCCGGAAGGGTGGGACGGCGCGAGGCCGTACCGCGTGAATCTGGCGGCCGTGCTAGCTTGAATCAACTATGCAACTTGTTGAAATCGACCCGGTTGCGCCCGACCCGGCGGTGATCGACCGCGCCGCTGCGCTCCTGCGCGCCGGGCGGCTCGTCGCCTTCCCCACCGAGACGGTCTACGGGCTCGGCGCAAACGCGCTCGACAGCGCGGCCGTCGACCGGATCTACACCGCCAAGGGCCGTCCCGCGTACAATCCGCTCATCGTACACGTCGCCAACGCGGCCCGCGCGCTCGACGTCGTTCGCGAATGGACAGCGACCGCGGACGCACTTGCCTCCGCGTTCTGGCCCGGCCCGCTCACGCTCGTGCTGCGCAAGCGTGACGAGATTCCGGACGGGGTCACTGCCGGCTTGTCGTCGGTCGCGGTGCGCGTGCCGCGCCATGCGGTTGCGCAGGCGCTGCTCGAGGCATCGAATCTTCCGATCGCGGCGCCGAGCGCCAACCGGTCGATGATGTTGTCGCCGACGACGGGCGTACATGTCGCGAGCTCACTGGGCGACGTCGTGGATCTCATTCTCGACGCCGGCCCGACGGTCGTCGGCATCGAGTCCACGGTGCTCGACCTCACGACGGCGACACCGACGCTGCTCCGTCCAGGCTCGATCTCCGTGCCGGAGATCGAGGCGGTGATCGGTGCCATCGCGATCGCGACGAGCGCGAAATCAGGCGTGGGACGCGCATCGCCCGGGATGATGGACCGTCACTACTCGCCGCGCGCGCGACTGCTGCTCGTCGACGCCGCCGACGTTGCGGCGACGCTCGACCACGAGCGCGGCGGCGGCCGACGAGTCGGTGCGCTCGTTGTGGCCTCGTTACTCCAGGATGCCGGTGTCACTCGGATGCCGCGCGACGCCGCCGGCTACGCAGCGCAGATCTACAACGTGCTCCACGCGCTCGACAATGCCGGCTACGACGTGATCGTCGTCGAGCGCGTTCCCGATGGCGCGGAATGGCTCGGCGTGCGCGACCGGTTGGAGCGCGCGGCGCGGAGCTGACCCGGTCAAGGTTTCTTGACCGCCACCGCCCGCGTCCGATCGCGCACACCCACCGTGTTGTCGCTCGTGATCCGGTCGATCAGCTTGTGCAGCGGATCGATCCCGGCGCGATACGGCACCGCGTCCACGACCACGCTGATCTTCTGCGCCCCCGACCGAATGCGGTGCTTCTGCAAGTAAATCGGAATGCCGACCTTGTCGTCGATCTTCGGATCCGGCTTCGATGGCGCCTTGGCGAACAGGCCGATGTCGATCCAGTCGTCCATCGGACGCTCGGCCTCCTTGCCGAGACTGTCGGCGTGCACCTTCTTCGCGTTCACGTAGAGGTCGACCGCGAGCTTCCCGCCCGGCGCCGCGGTGGCGATCACGGAATCGGTCTTCAGCTCGTAGAGCGTGATGTTCTCGAACAGGTCCGAGATCAGATATTTCAACGAGTCGGGCGTCGCCGCGCGCAGTGAGTCGACGAGCTGGAGCGACGTGGGATACGGCGGTCCCTTGAACTTGGTGGCGTCGAGGAACCCGCGCACCGCGCGATTCAACCGCTCCTCACCGAGATAGTCGCGCAGGCTGTACATCACCAACGAGCCTTTGTTGTAGTGGATGTACGGCTGGTTCTCCACGAGCTCGAGAGGCATCTCTTTCCGCCGCTCCGTGCTGCGGCCAATGAGATAGCTGTCCAGTTCATGCTCGAGAAACCTCCGCATGTTCGCCGGCCCGAACTCCTTCTCCATCACCATCAAGGCCGAGTACTGCGCCATCGTCTCGGACAGGACCGTCGAGCCCTGCGCGTCGGCGCCGATCACCTGGTGCGCCCACCACTGGTGCGCCACTTCGTGCGCCGTCACGTACAGCACGTAATCCAGGTCGTCGGGCTTGTCGAGGCGGGCGATGAACCCGATCGACTCCGAGAAGGGAATCGTGTTCGGCAGCGACTGCGCGAACGTCGCGTAGCGCGGGAACTCCACGATGCGCAGTTGATGATACTGATATGGACCGAAGTTCGCCGTATAGTAGTCGAGCGACTTCTTCACGCCCGCGATCATCCGGTCGATGTTGTAGCCGTGCGCGGGGTGGTAGTCGATCTCGATGTCGACGTCCTTCCATTTGTCCTGCTTCACCGCGTACTTCGCCGACTGGAAGGCCCACAGGTTGAGAATGGGCGCGTCCATCTTGTAGTGGAAATACCGGCGGCCATTTTCCGTCCACTCGCGCTGCAGGTAGCCCGACGTGATCGCCAGCTGGTCGGGATCGGTGCTCACCGTGGCGTCGTAGGTCAGCCAGTCCGCGTCGTGGCTGATGTAGTTCGACGCCCAGGTGGACGTATCCGTCGGCGGGCGCATGCGCGGCTTGGGCGGGAGCTTCTCCTTCTTGCGCGCATCCTCGTTCTGCAGCTCGGCGCGCGCATTGTAGCCGACGCCCGGCATGAACTGCACATTCTCGAGGAAGGTGCCATTGGCGGCGACCGCGTTGTCGCTGATCTCGTTCGGAAAGCCGTGGGTGATGCGCCCGAGCGTGAAGCGCATGAACATCGTATCGCCGGGAGCCAGCGGCCGCTCGAGGCGATGGATGTAGAACTGCCGCGGCCGGTCGGCCATCACCTGCCGCGACGGGCGGTCGAAATCCAGCCGGCGAACCTCGAGATCCTCGTCGATGTCGAGATACAACGAGTCGATCGGCACCGTGGTCTTGTTGCGGAGCACGTACTGCCCCGTGATCACGGCGTCGCGCTTCGAGGGATAGAGATCCACCTGCACGGTGATCCCCGTGATCCGCGGCTGTGCCGCCCGCTCGTATTTCTTGTACAATCGCTCCCGCTCGGCGCGCAGGTGCCGCTGCGTCTTGCTCGAGCGGTACGTATTTAGAATGTTGGTATTATAGAATAGGAATGCGCCGACGGCGAGAAACGCGAGAGCGCCTCCGGTGGCGAAGCCGCGCGGCGTGCCGTGAAACCGTGCTCCGGCCAGCCGCGACCGCGCGCCAAACCCGGCCTCCTCGCCGCGCACCCAGAACACGTTGGCCAGGACGAGCAGCAGCAGCGCGAAGGACGCCCAGTAGAGCTTCCACCAGAAGAACGGCCACGGGTACGGCCCCCACCCGTTCATGTCCGAGTACGACGAGCCGGCGTCCGAACCGTACTGCGCCAAGTTGTGCTCGAACACGTTCGAGAGCAGCCCGATCCCCAGGTAGAACAGGATGACGAGCAAGTGGCCCAGATACTTGTGGTTCACCAGCACGTGAATCGACATCGCCAGCGCGGCGATCAGCAGGTAGTCCACGAACCGGACACCCACCAGCGCCTGCAGATACAACGGAATCTCGAACCGGTAGTAGCCGTGGATCGCCTGCGTCACGATACCGGCCACCATCGTTACGCCAAGCAGCGCGAGGATGACGCTCGCCAGCGCCGCGAACTTCGCGAGGAAAGTCACCGAGTTGGCGATCGGCGTCGCGTCGTAGATCTGGTTGAGCTTCACGTCGCGCTCCGACCAGATGAGCTCACCCGAGTAGAAGGCGATGATGACGACGATGAACACCCCGAACGATCCGCTCAGGAGGCTCTCCATCTGGTACGTCACCGGCCAGGTCGTCGTGCCGAACAGCTTTCCCGCCGCCCGCGCCGCCACGATCAGATACAGCAATCCGCCGCCGACGATCGCGCCGAAGTACCGGCTGCGCACGATCCGCCAGAACGACCGACTGAACACCGAGCGGAATTGAATCCATCGTGCAGCGGCGTCGAAGCGCTGCGTCACCGCGGGCAGCGCGGCGGTGCGCACCGGCGCGAGAAGCGGTTCGGCCACCGGGTGGTCCACGGCGAGCGGCGCGTCAGACGGCGCCGTTGCGGCTGTTTCCGCCGAGCGGCCGTCGCTCAACGCGTGTGAGAACTGGAAACGCGCGAACGCGATTGCAAGAATCGCCAGCGCCACGGCGAACCAGAGCAACCGGTTCTCGAGCAGCACCCCCGTCATCGGCACGAGCCGCGCGTTCTTCTCGGCGATCGACCAGTACTGAGTCAACGCCGCCTGCGCGCGCAGCCCGAACGGATCGACGAGACCGGCGAGCCTCTTGTTGTCGATGTCGGTGAACACCGTGCCGGCGATCAGATAGCCGATCAACAGGATCGCGCCGCCCACGTAGTTCGGCAGCATCTGTCGCGTCAACGACACCAGCGCGAAGAAGATCGCCGTCGTCAGCACCAGGTTCGGCAGCACCACGGCGAGATACGGCTGGATGTACGACATCGCCTGAAACGGCGCGAGCTTGTCGGCGTGCATCCAGGGCGTGAACGTCGCGATCAGCGCGCCGAGGCCGACGCCGGTCATCACGATCGCGTTCACCACCAGCGTCCCGGCGAACCGCCCGCCGAGGAACGCGGTCTTGCTCACCGGCGTGGTGTAGAACAGCGGCGTCGTGTTCGCCTCGTAGTCCTTGTACAGCGCATTTCCCGCCAGCGCCGCCGTCACCGAGACGCCGAGCAGCGACAGCACGGGCAGCAGCGACGCGAGCGCGAAGGGCGCATTCGCCATCACCTTGCCGCCCGCCCCCAGTGTCGCGACGATCGAATCGAACGCGCCGCCCACGATGAGCATGAAGAAGAACGCGATCGCGAAAAAGATCCCGAAGTACACCCAGGTCGAGATGCGCCGCAGGTAATACCGAATCTCCCAGCGCAGAATGGCGAGGAACGCCGTCATACGATCGCCGGCGGCCCGCCTTGGGCGACAGCGGCGGGCTGGCGCAACGCCGCGAAGTACACGTCCTCGAGCGTGGCCTGCACCGGCTCGAAATCGTGCGCCGGCGGGTCGTCAGCCAGCACGCGAACGATCGTGCGGCCGGCAGACAGCTTGGTCGAGATCACCGGGAAATCGCGCTGATACTCCGGCAGCTCGGCGCGGTCCACCGCGCGCATCCAGATCTTGCCGCGCACCGCCTCGATCGACGCCATCGGCTCGCCCTCCAACCGAATCTCCCCCCGGTCGATGATCGCCATGCGCGAGCAGAGATCGCTCACGTCGTCCACGATGTGCGTCGACAGGATCACCACGCTGTTCTCGCCCAGCTCGGAGAGCAAGTTGAGGAAGCGCACGCGCTCGGCCGGATCGAGTCCCGCCGTGGGTTCGTCGACGATGATGAGCCCGGGATTCCCGAGCAGCGCCACGGCGATGCCGAACCGTTGCCGCATGCCGCCCGAGTAGCTGCCGAGATGCTTCCGCCGCGCGCCCTCGAGATTCGTCTGCTCGAACAGCGCGTCGACGATGCGTTTCCGCTCCGCGCGGTCCACGATGCCCTTGAGCACCGCAAAATGATCGAGCAGGTCTTCTGCCGTGACCTTCGGGTACAGCCCGAATTCCTGCGGCAGGTAGCCGAGCGTTCGGCGCACCGACTCCTTGTCCCGCAGCACGTCGATGTCGCCGAGGCTGACGGACCCTCTGTCCGCCTCCTGGAGCGTCGCGAGAATGCGCATCAGAGTGGACTTCCCCGCCCCGTTCGGTCCGAGCAGCCCGAACATGCCGGGCGGGATCGTCAGCGAGACGTCGTTCAGCGCGCGCGTACCATTGCCGTACGTCTTGGACAGGTGCTCGATGCGCAGAACCATGAGTCCTCTCTAAAGGAGTATCACCACACCCCGGAGAATGCGGCGAGCAAGAACGTGCTGGGCCGGACCGAGCTGATGTTCGGGAAGGTCTGTCGAATCACGTTCAGGGCGAACTTGGTCGACGCACCGTCGACCAGGTAACTCCCTCCCACGACGATCTGGCGCTCGAACGCATCGTTGCCCGAGGATTCGTGCGTCCGATCACGATCCCACGAATCGTAGCGCGCCGCAAGCTGCAGCCGGGTCGTGGGCCGAACGGCGCCGAGCCCGTACCAACCGAAGCGATGGAGCAGTCCGTCGCGTGCCGACATCGCCTCGGTGCGCAGCGTGAGCCAGTTGTCGCGGTACTGAATGTCCGCGCCACCGCGCTCGCGGTGCTGGGTGACCGACCCGCCCTCGTACGCCCCCGTTCCGCCAACCTGGATGTTCGGTAGGAGGCTTGGGTGAACGACGAGCCGTCCGACCACCGCTTTCTGGTCATTGGCGTCGGTCGTGCCCTGGTCGTCGCCCGTCTCGTTGAACACGCCAACGTGGTATTCGAGCTGCGACGTCGCGCGACCGTTGATCGACGCTCCGATGTCGCGCACGTCGCCCAGGCCCACGGCGCGCGACCGCTCGGCGCTGATGTTCGAGCGCTCGATGGTCTCGATCTGCGACAGCGGAATGCCTCCCTCGAGTCCGAGGGGCAGAATCTGCTGCCCAACGTCGACGTTCAGATCTTGATTGAACGTATAGGTAATCGCCGCGTCCTGGAGGATTCGCGATTTCTGATCGATCGCCGCGTCGGACAGGGCGAGCGAGTCCGTCTTCGTCGCCACGGTTTTGGTGATCGTCAGCACCTTGGCGGCGTCGAATCCAAGCCGCCAGCGCGTGTGCGGCGACAGCTCGCCGGTGAACTTGAAATCGGCCTTCCGCAGCCGGAATCCGTCCTTCGTCGTGGGATCACCCGTGCGGTAGTGCACCTCGACGAACCCATGCAGCTCGACGGGTGGAAGCGCGATGACCCGCGCTGAATCCTGCGCCGCGAGCGGTGACAGAATCGCCGAGGCGATCAAGAGCGCCGTCGTGGCGCGACAGATTGACATTGGGAGGGGACGAAAAATGCCCGGCGAAGGGAGGGGTCGGCGGGCGGCGCGGGTCAGCGTACGGTGAGGCGGTGGGGCGCGCTCACGTCTTGTGTCTGAAGATGATGCGCCCGCGCGTCAGGTCATATGGCGAGACTTCGATCGTCACGCGGTCCCCTTGCAGGACGCGAATACGAAAGCGCCGCATGTTGCCGCCGAGCGTCGCGAGCACGTTGTGTCCATTGGTCAACTGCACACGGAACGTTGCGTTCGGCAACACCTCCGTGACCTGTCCTTCCAGCTGAATCGGTTCTTCCTTGGCCATGAACCCTCAGATAAAGATCAAATTGGGCGAACAGAAGTATAGGCAGGCGGTTCGCGCACGGTAAGGAGAGGCAATCGCCGGGCATGCCGAGCAAAGAAAAGCCCCCGGCCAACCGCGCCGGGAGCCTTGCCTATCGACGAACGCCTTACGGCTTCTTTGTCTTGTCCACGTTGTTGCCGACCACCCCGCCGAGAATGCCGCCCACGGCCGCGCCGATCAACCCGCCCTTCACCTTGTTCTTGCTCGAGATCGCGCCAATCACCGCTCCGGCACCCGCGCCGATCGCCGCATCACGCTGCGTGTGCTTGACCACCGTGCCGCCGCTGCTCGTCGACGCGACGGAACCGCCGCTCGATCCGTTGCTCGAACCGGCGGAGCTACCGGAGCTGCTGTGATGCACGGGCGCGCGGTGCACCGGCGCCGTTGCAGTTCTCGTGACCGGCGCTGCCGGCGTGGCCGACAACGCGTTGGCCTTGGCCCGCTCGGCCGCCGAGATGCTGTCGAGCGGCTGATACCCGCGCTGCTGCGCGGCGAGCGAGAGATCGGTGTTCAGGGCGGAATCGGCCGGACGGCCGTTGCTGCGGCTACATGCGGCGCCCGACACTACCAGGGCAATCGCGATCGCGGACTTCATCTTATTCATTTTGCCTCCTGCGGCTATGCACATACAGAAGGCAGAGGTCGTGCCACGGCGGCAAACTCAGCCGGGAACCCCCGTTGGGTCGGGTTCGCGCCCCCCTAGCGTGCGCGTCAATGCACGGCAACTCAGCTGTTCGCCTTGATCGATGAGCCGCCGAACGATCGCGAGCGCCTCGCGAAGCGTCGTCTCCTCGATGCTGTGCACGCGGCGGCGGATCGCGCGCTCGATCTCTTCCGCGAGAATGCGCCACTCCGTGCGAAGCGCGTCCACCGTCCATCCGAGTCGTGCCCGCTGGGCGCCATGTCGTTCCGCGACGAGACGCTGAATCTCCGAGCCGTCGGCCACGAGACCCGACGGCTGCCCATGCGACTCCTCCACCGCGATGAGCACACTCCCCACGTTGGCGAGATACGTCCCCACGTGATCGGCGAGCTGCGAGTAGCGCAGCGAGTGCGCCGACGGCACCACGCTCTCCGCGCGCAGGCGCGCAACGAACGCGCTCAGCGTAGGCTCGATCTCCCGCACCACCGCCTCGCCGATCTCGGCGAAGCCTTGCAGACGCGACGCGCCCGCCGGCGAAGCGCTACCTCCGGACGACGCGGCCTGCCGCGCGGCCTCAGTCGCCTCCGGCAGCCAGAGCGTGAACACCGAGCCTTGGCGTACCACGCTGCGCACGGTGAGATCGCCCTTCATGAGGCGCGCGAGCCGCCGGCTGATCGTGAGCCCCAGCCCCGAACCGTCGCTGGAGCGCGTGTGGCCGCCGTCGACCTGTACGAATGGATCGAAAATCGTCGCGATCTGGTCGGGCGGAATTCCGATGCCCGTGTCCTCGACACGCAGATAGACCCACGGCCCGACGATCAAGCGCGCCGCCGCATCGGCACGCGATGTCGCGCCGCACTCCAGCACCACCTGCCCTCCTGGCTCGGTGAACTTCACCGCGTTGTTGAGCAGGTTGACGAGGATCTGCCTCACGCGGTCTTCGTCGCCCTCGTACATGGCGTCGGCGTTCGTCGAGCAGCGAGCGTTCAACGAGATGCCGCGCGCCTCCGCCGATGGCTGCACCAGCGAGAGCGCGGCGTCGGCAGTCACGCCCGAGCGAGCCACGCCGATGTGCAGCGACAGCCGTCCCGCTTCGACCTTGGCCAGGTCGAGCACTTCGTTGACGAGCGCCAGCAGATGCCGCCCGCTCGCGCGAATGCGTGAAATCTGCTGCCGCTGCTCGGGTTCGAGCGGGCCGGCGATGCCGAGATCGAGGAGCTCGGAGTAGCCGATCACCGCGTTGAGCGGCGTGCGCAGCTCGTGGCTCATCACGGCGAGAAACTCCGACTTCGCCTGGTTCGCGGCCTCGGCCTCGGCGCGCGCGACGCGCTCGTGCTCGAGTTGCGCGGAGCGCTCTTCGGCGCGGCGCCGGTCGGTCACGTCGCGCAGCGAGGTGAGACAGGCCGTCTCTCCTTCCCAGTCCGTCTCCACCACCCGCAGCTCGACGTTGACCATCTCGCCGCCGGGGCGAATCACGTCGACCTCCGTCGTCTCTCCGGCCACGGTCGGAAATCCAAACTCGGTCCCCTTGAGCTCCGAGATCGGCCGCCCGAACAATTTTTCGGCGGCCGGATTCGCGAAGCGAATCACCCCGTCGAGCCCGACGATGACGATGCCGTCCGCCATCCGCTCGACGATCGTTCGGAGCCGTGCCTGCTCTGACGTGCGGCTGTGCCGCCGGTCAGTCTCGTTGCGCTGCTCTCGGCTCACGACGCTTCGTTATCCCCCACCGCGGCGACGGAGCGCGGGGATCCGGAAAGGATTCCAACCACGTCGGTGAAGGGCGACTCGATGTGCATGCCGTCGCCGTCGATCCGGTACTCGCGCAGCTCGGTGTCGTGCGGCGAGCCGCGCATCTTGAGCACGTTGATGCTCCGCCGCATCCGGCCCGGCGTTTCGACGTAGCGCAGCAGGATGATCGAGTCGGTCAGCGTGGAGATGTGCTTTTCGGTGATCGAGTTGCCGCCGAGCAGCGAGGGCGTCGTGGACGTGAACAGGGTCGTGATCTGCTTCTGCTTCAGCGACGACGTGAGGCTGATCACGAATTCGCGAAAGCTCCGCAGCGTGAACACGCGCTCGAGGGCCGAGAGGCTGTCGACGGCGATTCGCGTCGGCTGGAATTCGTCGATCAGGTCTCGCATGCGAACCAAGTGGTCCTCCATCGGCATGGCGTGCGGATACTGGTTGGCGACGCGAAGCCGTCCCTGTCGTTCCGCTTTTTCAAAGTCCATGCCCCAAGCCGCGGCGTTGCGAAACAGCTGATCGCGGCTCTCCTCGAAGGCGAAGAGCAGGCCGCGCTCCTTCGGTCGGAATCCGCCGCTCAAGAACTGCGTCGTCAACAGGGTCTTGCCCGTTCCCGTCGCGCCGGACACGAGGACGATCGAGTCGCGGAAAAATCCGCCGCGGCACATCTGGTCCAGCTCCGCGTTCCCCGAGGTCACGCGCACGGAGCTCGACTCCTGCGTGAGCTGCTGGGCCGTGAGCGGAATGACGATGATGCCGCGCTCCATCACGGTGAACGGCACCTCGCCCCGCTCGTGCGTCGCGCCGCGGAACTTGAGAATCTCGAGCGTCCGGCGGCGGCGCTCGTCGAGCAGGATGTTCCGCAGAATCACCACGTTGTCGGCGACGAACTCCTCGATGCCGAACTGCGTGATCGCGCCGTAGTCCTCCGTGCGCTCCGCCGTGAACACCACCGTGGCGCCCATCTTCTTGAGCGTGGTCGTGATGCGGAACAGCTCCGAGCGAATGAGCGCGCGGTCGGCGAACTGCACGAACAGGGCGTTGAGCGAGTCGAGGGTGACCCGGCGTGCATTCGTGCGCCGCACGGCGTGCTCGATCCGCGACAACAGGCCGCCCAGATCGAACTCGCCGACGATCGGAGTGGGTCCGGACGAATCGGGAGACACGTCGACGAACGCCCACTTGTTCTCACGCTCCCACCGGTCGATGTCCCAACCGAAGGCGCGCATGTTCGTGCGAATGTCGGCCGGCGAGTCTTCGAAGGTGACGAACACGCCGCCTTCGTTGAAGTTCTGGATGCCCGCGGCGAGGAAGTGGCTCACGAACACCGTCTTGGCGCTGCCCGCCGTGCCGGCGACCAACGTTGCGCGGCTCTCGGGCAGCCCGCCCTCGGCGACGAAGTCGAAGCCCGGGATGCCCGTCGCGACCTTGTCGATCGCGCCGGCGCGCGTGCGCTCCTGCATCCGGCGATTCTGATGAGATGATTTCACACGTTTGCGTGCTGCCATGCGTTAGCGCTCGCCGCCGGAGGTGAGAGAGAGTGCCATGAGCACTTGGTCGAGATCGATCAAATCGCCCGTGACGCGGCGCGGCGCGCCGGGCGAACGCTTGATCAACGTCGGCGTGGTGAGAATGCGCTCCGTCTCCGCGGCTTGCGGATCGTCGCGCACGTCGACGATCTCCAGCTCGTATCGTCCGTCCAGACGCTCGTCGCCCAGCCGCCGCAGATTCGCGATGGCGCGCTGCGAGCGAAACGTGTCGCCGGCTATGAAGAGAGTGAGATGGACCACGCCGTTGGGTAATTAGTGTTGCGCCCGCTTCCTGTTGCGTTCATCCAACACCCGCTAGCTTTCGCCGTTGACCGGGGTGCCTGCCCACTGAGGGCGCAGGCTGAGAGAGACCCGTAGAACCTGATCCGGTTCGTACCGGCGTAGGGAGTCAAAGCAAATGCCATGCTGTTCTTCGTCGGCGCCAGTGCGCCGCGTCTGGACGTTCGCGCTCGCGACGTCCGCCATCGTGTCCATCGCGCCCGGAATCCGAGCGCAAACACCAACCACCACGCACACGGACTCCGCGCGCGCCGACAGCCTTCGCGCGCGGGCGCTCGAGCGGGTCATGATCTCCGCCGTACGCGCATCCGGCGCGGCGCCGATCTCCCAGAAGACGCTCACTCAAGCAGAACTCGCGCCGCGGTATTTCGGCCAGGACGTGCCGTTGCTGCTGCAGGGCGCTGCTCCCTCGCTCACGTCGTACGCCGAGACGGGGAATTACTGGGGGTACAGCTACATCCGGCTGCGCGGCATCGACCAGTCGCGCATCAACCTCACGCTCGACGGCATTCCGCTGAACGACCCTGAGGACCAGGTGCTGTACTTCGCGGACTTCCCCGATCTCGCGAACAGCTTGAGCTCCGTGCAAGTGCAGCGCGGCGTCGGCACGAGCAGCAACGGCACCGCCGCTTTCGCCGGGTCGATCAACATGGAGAGCGCGCCGCTCGGGGCGTCGCAACGCGGCGGTACACTGCAGCTCGAGGGTGGATCGTTCGGCTCGAAGCGGGTGAGCGGCGAGTTCGACACCGGGCTTCTGCCGAGCCGCTTTGCGCTGTCGGCGCGCGTGTCCGCGCTGCGGACGGAGGGCTACCGCTACCACTCCGGCGTCGAAGGGCGGTCGCTGTTCGTCAGCGGCGGCTATTTCGGCGATCGCGATATCGTGAAAGCCACGGTGACGACCGGTACGATGCGCGACACGATGGCGTATCTCGCCGTCTCCGCCGCCGACCTGGCGCTCGATCGTCGCATCAATCCCCTCACGCCGCGCGAGCGCGACGGCTTCGGCGAGCGGCTCGCCGCGCTGGCGTACACGCGGCTGCTCGGACCGTCTACCTCGATCTCGACCACCGTCTACCGCATCTCGGCGAGTGGCGACTACGACGTGGCCATGGACACCGCGGGCACGCTCGACAACTTCAACCTCAAGTTCGTCTGGTACGGCGCGACGAGCGACTGGAGCTACCGGCACGACGCGGTGCAGCTCGACGTCGGTGTGAACGCGAACACGTACGCGCGCGACCACGCGGCGTACGAGCGGCCCGCCATCGCCGACCCGCTGTACTTCAACACGGGACACAAGCAGGACGCGAGCGCCTTCGCGAAGCTGGCCTACACCGCCGGACGCGCCACGCTGTTCGGCGACCTGCAGGCACGTCGCGCCGAGTTCCGCTACTCACCCGACGTCCACGCCGGCATCGGCGAGCAGTCCATCGCCTGGTCGTTCCTCAATCCCAAGGCGGGCGTGACGTACGCACTCACCGCGCCGCTGTCGTTGTACGCGTCGTACGGCAAGAACACGCGCGAGCCCGCCCGCAACGACATGTTCGCCGGCTTCGACAATCTCGACACGTCGAACGTGGCGTTCGTCGGCGGGTTGAATCGCGTGAAGCCGGAGACGGTGCACGATCTCGAGGCCGGCGCGACGTATCGCGGCGCTCGCCTCGACGCGCAGGCCAACGTGTACTCGATGGACTTTCGCAACGAGATCGCGCCAATCGGCCAGCTGAGCTACCTCGGCAGCCCGCTCCGCAAGAACGTCGCGGCGAGCTACCGGCGCGGCGTGGAATTCGACGTCACCTATCGCGCGCATCCGCGGCTGCTGCTCGCCGCCAACGCGGCGGCGAGCGTCAATCGCATTCGCCAGTACGTCGATTCGACGGGCGACGCGCCGGTGACGTACGACAACGTGGAGCCGCTGCTCACGCCGCGCTTCGTCACCTTCGAGCGCGCCCAGTTCGCCGCCACGCGCGACGTATCACTGTCGGTGGAAACGCGCTACCAGAGCCGCTCGTTCCTGCAGAACACGAGCGACCCGCGCTTCATTCTGCCCGCGTCGCTCAACCTGGACGGCACGGTGTCCTGGCGCGTACGTCGCTACGAGCTCGTGGTGCGCGGCAACAACCTCACGAACAGCAAGAAGTTCGGAAGCGGCTACGCGAGCGGCGGGGTGTCGTACTATTTCGTGCTGCCGCCCAGGAATGTGTTCGTGACGGCCAAGGTGGGGTTCTAAGGTCGGTATTGCAGGCTGCTGTTTTCCGTTTTGGGTTTTCCGTTTTCCGTATCGAGATGCCGGCCACGTCGGGACACCCGTCCGCCGGGATGCGTAGCCTGTGGTGCGCGGAGCGCCCATTCCCCAGCTCGGTCCGCACACCACTCTCTCCGCATCTGTGGTATACATTCTGCCGCACCCTAGCGTCTCTACCACACGAACGGAGCACCAATGGCGACCGACAAGGAAAACGGCGACGACCTCGAGACCGACCTCTCGCACGAGCAGGCGCACGACGACATGCAGGAGTGCATCGAGGAATGTCTCAACTGTCACGCCGTCTGCACGATGACCCTGCAGCACTGCCTGGCAAGCGGCGGCGACATTACCGAGGTCAACCTTGTCGGCCTGCTGCTCGACTGCGCTGAGATCTGCCAGACGAGCGCCAACTACATGCTGCGCGGATCTCCATACCACGTCATCACCTGCGCGGCGTCCGCCGAGCTCTGCCGCGCCTGTGAAGAGGCGTGCCGCGGAGTGAGCGGCGACGAGCAGATCGCGCACTGCGCCGACGTTTGCGCGGGCTGCGCCGAAGTGTGCGATCGCATGGCGCAGATGGGGAGCGAAGAGTAGCCCACGGGGTACTACTACTCGCCATGAGACACTCCATTCGAGCTCTACTGTTCGCGTTCGCCGCGGCGACTGTCATTCCCGCGGCCGCCGCGCGCGCGCAGACGTCGTCCAGCGCGCAGCCGAAGACGCCCTTCGGGCCGTCGGACTTCACGAAGCTGCGCTGGCTCGAAGGAACGTGGGAGGGAACGGCGCCAGGCGAGACGACGATCTACGAGCGGTTTCATCTGGCCAACGACTCCACGCTCGAGATCTCGTACTTCAGCGATCCGGAATTGGCGCACGAGACCGGAAACGGTCGCGTATATCTGAGCGTCGGGCGCATCTATCACACGTTCGGGCCCGGTCGCTGGGGTGCGTCGCACGTCGACAATGACGGCGTCTTCTTCATCCCGCAGGTCAACGCCCGCAACACCTTCCAGTGGACGCCGCAGTCGCCGGACGCCTGGACCGCCACGCTCCGTAGCGGCGCAAGCGGACGTGAGCGCGTGAGTGTGTACCAGATGAAGCGGTTGAAGCGGCCCTAGCCAGGGCGTCCTACAACGGCAATCGTCTTGCACTAAACGCTTGTAATGTCCGAGCGTCCGAGTGCCCTTCCCGTCGTGCGGGAACCCGAGGTCGTCGACCGGCGTGACGTGCGTGATCGCCGCGCCGAGCCCGGCGGCGGGCGGCGCACGCCCCCGCCGAGCAAATGGTCGCGCTGGATCGGCATCGCCGGCCGCGACCTGCTGATCATCGTCGTCACGGTATCGGCCATCGTGTTCTCGGTTCGGCGGGTGCACCCCATCTTCGCGAACCAGCCCACGCTCGCCGCCGAGCTGACTAAGGTGCTGCCGGCGACCAAGGCGGTGCTCGCGCCAACGCCGAAGGACACGGGCAAGGTCGCGCAGCTGATCAACTCGCCCGCGTTCGAACGCGACCGCCGCGCCTTCGCCGCCGATCTCGTGAAGACGGGCCGCATGGACCAGGCGCGCGCCGACTCGATCTCCTTCTACGCCGTGCGCGAGTCCTATCTCAACGGCATTCCGCCCGCCGTGGTCTTCGGCGTGATGCTCACCGAGAACGCCCTCTTCGTGAGCGGCGCCATGTCGAACGTGGGCGCCGTTGGACTGATGCAGGTCTATCCGAAAGTCTGGCTCAAGGCGTTGAGCAACAAGCTCGGGAAGGACCTGGCGACCGACTCGACGAACCTGAAGTACGGCATCTACATCCTGAGCCAGTACATCAAGTCCGACTCGGGCAAG
The DNA here is from genome assembly GCA_028287235.1 of Gemmatimonadota bacterium. Taxonomy (GTDB): domain Bacteria; phylum Gemmatimonadota; class Gemmatimonadetes; order Gemmatimonadales; family Gemmatimonadaceae; genus JAQBQB01. Next base: position 130,037 of record JAQBQB010000010.1, read on the forward strand.
GTGACGCCGTCGGACCTGAGCAAGGGACTGTTGCACTACAACGGCTGCGTCAGCGGCACCAATACGCCGAACTGCAAGACGTACCCCACGAAGGTGAAGAACTACGTCGAGAAACAAGGCGGCTCCATCTGCTCGGCGGGCTTCTACGATTGCATTGCCAAGCCGTTCATCGCGGGCTTGTTCGGCAAGCGCGACGTGGCGCAGTAGCGCTGTCGCTCCGTCACTCAGTCGACTCGAATCACGACCTTTCCAAAAGTCGCATTGCTCGCCAGCCGCTCGTGCGCCGCGCGAATCTCGCCGAGCTCGAAGACGCAGTCCACCGTGGGCCTCAGCACGCCTGACGCGAACAATGGAACGACGTCCGTCGCGAACGTCGCGGTCACCGCACGCTTCTCGGCGATGCTCCGCGGCCGCAGCACGGTTCCTCGCAACGTGAGCCGCTTGCCGAGCACCATTCCGATCGGTACGGTCGCTTCCCGGCCGGCGACGGTGCCGACGAGCATGATCCGCCCGCGCGCCGCGGCCGCGCGAATGCTCGCCGCCACGTAGGCACCGCCCACGAGGTCGATCGTCACGTCGACGCCGTGCTCTTTCGTCAGCTGAACGAGCGCAGGTGGAATCACGCCGACGTCGTCGCGGACCACGACGCCGTCGGCGAGACCGAAGACCTTCGCGCGCTCGATCTTGTCGGCGGTGCGCGCCGTGCCGAACGGCGTTGCCTTCCACGCGCGCGCGAGTTGGATCACGGCGAGGCCGACGCCGCTGCCCACGGCGTGAACGAGCACCATCTCTCCAGCCTGCAGACCGGCTTGCACGACGAGCGCGTCGTGCGCGGTGATGAACGCCTCGGGAATCGACGCGGCGTCGGTCCATGAGAGATTCTCCGGCACCCGCGCCACGGTGCCGGCGTCCGTAACGAGATACTCCGCGTTGGCACCGCCCGCAACGATGCCGAAGACGCGATCGCCAATCTTCCAGCTCGTCGCCTCGGCGCCGAGCTGCGCCACCTCGCCCGCGAACTCCATTCCGGGAATGTCCTGCGGCGCGCCCGGCGGCGCGGGGTAGTTGCCCTCGCGCTGCAACAGGTCGGCGCGGTTCAACGCCGACGCATACACGCGCACGAGGATCTCTCCTGGAGCAGGCACCGGTCGCGGGCGCTCCTCAATCTCGAGCACCTCCGGTCCGCCGGGCTTGGTGATGACGACCGCGCGCACTACGGCACCACCGCCGGCGCGCTCACCGGCACGCCAGGAACGTTCAACTCCTTCAGCAGGGCGTTGAACGCCGCCAGCTCGTTCGACTCGATCGCGCGCAACCGCCCGATGTTCTGATCGACTTTCGGCGCGATGTCGCGATAGATCGCGCCCTCCTGCGCCGTCGGCGCGGCATCGGCGCTCTGCACCATACCGGCGAGCGACAACAGCATGTTGTAGTAGCGAACCGGGTAGTGCAGCGTGATCTGGTCGGCGTGCGAGTGAATCTCGACGAGCGAATCGCGAATCGCCTCCAGCCTGGTGCGCAGTGGCTTCGCGGCATCGGTCACTCGCTTGGCGTACGCCTGTCCCTTGGCTGCCGTGGTCCGCTCGTCGAGCGCGTGCTCGACGTCGAGGATCCGCTGCACCGCGTCCGACAGCTCGTTCGTCTTCGTCTGTACCTGCAACGCGAGCACGAGCTGCCTGTCGTAATCGGCCTGCGTCGTCGTGAGGCGCGGATCGCCGCGTACGACGAACGGCCGGCTCAGCGTGCGTCCGCCCGCGGTGATCCGCGCGGTGTAGTTGCCCGGCGCGACGAACGGTCCGCGCGTCGAGCCCTCGTCGTTGATGACGTCCTTCACCTCGCGCGTGTCGGGATAGCGAAGATCCCACACGAACCGATTGAGCCCGGCGCGCACGGTGACGATCGAATCGCTCGGGATGAACGCCAGCGTGTCGTCCTGCACGTCGCGCATGCCGCGCGGCTTGCTCGACAACGTATCGGCGGGCGTCTTGCCGGGACTCTTCGACGTCGGCTTGCCCGCGGCTGCCGGCGAGTCGCCCGCCAGCTCGCGCGTGAACGCCGCCGACTTCACCGAATCCGGCGCCGGCGCGCTCGAGAAGTGTCGAACGACCTTTCCGCTCGCATCGAGGAACTCGAGCTTGGCGGTATCGTTCGGGCTCAGCGCGCTTTTGAGCCAGTAGTTCACGACGACGCCCGCCGGCGGATTCTCACCCGCGCTCGACGTGCGCGCCCAACCGCCCGCGAAACGAACCGCGGTGTCGGGCACGAAGAGATGCACGCTCGCGCCGCGCACGCTGTCGGTCATCTGCCGCAGCGGCGTGACGTCGTCGAGCACCCACATGGCGCGGCCATGCGTGGCCGCGATGAGATCGGCGCCGTGAACGTGTAAGTCGCGCACCGATGCGCGCGGAAGGTTGAGCTGAAGCGGCATCCAGCGCGCGCCGTCGTCGGTCGAGAAGTACACGCCGGTTTCCGTTCCGGCATACAATAGCCCGCGGCGAACGGGATCTTCGCGAATCGTGCGCGTGTACGCGCCCTCGGGAATGCCGCTCGTGATCTGCCGCCAGCTCTTGCCGTAGTCGGTGGTCCTGAAGAGATACGGCTTGAAGTCGTCGAGCTGATACCGGTTCGCGGCGAGATACGCGGTGCCGGGATCGAAGCGCGACGCCTCGATGATCGACACGCGCGTGAACTTGCCCGGAAAGGGCGGCGTCACGTTCGTCCACGTCTTCGACCGGTCGCGCGACACGTGCACCAGTCCGTCGTCCGACCCCGCCCACAGCACGTCGGCGTTCAGCGGCGACTCGGCGAAGGCGAAGATCGACGCGTACCACTCCGTGCCCGTCATGTCGTAGGTGATCGGCCCGCCCGCGGGGCCGAGCGTCTTCGGGTCGTGCAGCGTGAGATCGGGACTGATCGCTTCCCAGCTGTCGCCGTCGTTCGTCGAGCGAAAGAGCTTGCTCGCCGCGGTGTACAACACGGTCGGGTCGTGCTTCGAGTAGGTGATCGGGTAGGTCCACTGAAAGCGGTTCGGCACGTCGCGCGCCGCCCAGCCGTCATAGTTGTTCAGCCACACGGAGATGTCCTTCGCCTGCTTCGTGCGCACGTCGTAGCGCGTCATCGTGCCGGTGTAGGTGCCGGCGATGACGATGTTCGGATTGCCCGGCTTTGGCGCGATGTACCCCGACTCGCCGCCGCCCACCGGATACCAATCGTCGGCGGTGATCACGCCGTCGTCGGAGCGGCTGCGGATCGACAGCGTCGTGTTGTCCTGCTGCGCGCCGTAGATGCGGTACGGCCACTGGTCGTCCGTGGTGACGTGATAGAACTGCGCCGTGGGCTGATTCATGATCGACGACCAGATCTCGCCGCCGTCGAAGCTGATCGTCGCGCCGCCGTCGTTGCCGCTGATCATTCGCTGCGGATCCTTGGGATCGATCCAGAGCGCGTGTGTGTCGCCATGCGGAAGCCGCAGCCGCGTGAACGTCCGCCCGCCGTCGGTGGACCGCCACGTGCCCAGGTTCATCACGTACATCGTGTTCTCGTTCGCCGGGTCGGCCGTGACCACGCTGTAGTAGAACGGCCGCACCATCCACCGCTGGTCGCCGCTCGTGCGCTGCCACGTCGCACCGGCGTCGTCGGAGCGGAAGATGCCGCCCGTCGAATCTTCCGGAGGCGATTCGATCGTGGCGTACACGCGCTGCGGGTTCACCGGCGACACCGAGATGCCGATGCGCCCGAGCGGATTCTTCGGAATGCCGGGGTTGAAGCTGATGTCCTTCCACGTATCGCCGCCGTCGATGCTCTTCCACAATCCGCTGCGACCGCCGCCTGCCGTGAATCCCCAGGGCGTGCGCTCGAGATGCCAGAGCGCCGCGTACATGATGCGCGGATTCGACGGATCGAGCGCGACGTCGATCGCGCCGGTGGAATCGTCGGCAAACAGCACGCGCTGCCAGCTCTTGCCGCCGTCGTTGGATCGGTAGACGCCGCGCATCGAGCTCGGACCGCTCGCGTGGCCCATCGCCGCGACGATCACGCGGTCGGGATCGCGCGGATCCACGACGATGCGCGCGATGTGGCGCGCGTCCTGGAGACCGAGCGACTGCCAGGTCTGTCCCGCGTCGGTCGAGCGGTACATGCCGTCGCCGTACGTCCAATCCTCGCGAAAATCCGCCTCGCCGCCGCCGGCATAGATGACGTTCGGGTCCGACGGCGCCACCGCGATCGCGCCGACCGACGAGATGTTCGACTTGCCGTCGGTGATGTTCGCCCAGCTCGCGCCGCCGTTCGTCGTCTTCCAAATGCCGCCGTTCACCGCGCCGAAGTAGAACACGTTCCGCTTCGTGGGATCGCCGGTGACGGCGACCGCGCGCCCGCCACGAAACGGCCCCACGAGCCGCCAGCGCAGGCCGCGCAGCTCGCGCGGACCGCTCGCGTAGCGCGCCGAGTCGAGCGTCGGTGCGGCACGTTGGCCCGCGAGCGCGGCGGGGAGGACGAGCAGAGCGGCGAAGCGCGAGAGCGTCATGTGTGTATGGATTTGGATCGTCAAATGTAGGTCATCCCGTCACGGCGCAACGAGCGTCGGCAGGCTCGCCACTCCAGTCGTGCTGATCGACGTCACCGCGACCTCGTCGGGATCGGCCGTGCCAAGCATGTTCGACGCGAACTTGGCGTCGGCGGCGATGCGCATCGTCGTCGTCCACCGGCCGTCGCGCCCGCGCGTTTGAATCAGCCACCAGCGCACGCGCGTCGCGTCGCCGGAGGCAATCGTCAGCGACGACGGCCCGTCCGCGTGCAACAGTTTCGTCACCGTCACTACCGGCGGCGCGGGAACGGCGGCGCCGAGCCAGGGAAAGGCCGGCACGATCGCTCGCTCACTGTACGCGGCACTGAGCAAGTCGGCCGCAAGACGATTGTTCTCGGCGAAGAGCGCGCCGAGGCGGAAGTGCACGTGGCCCGGCACGTCCGGCGAACCAATGCGCGAATCACGAATGCTCATGATCTGTTCGCGGATCGCGCCCTTCGGCCACGCGTCGCGGCCATAGTATACGTGCGACGTGTAGAGCCCGGGCCACACGTGCCGGTCGTGCGGATTCACGCTCCGCCACCACGCGTCGAGCACGCGAAAGCGGTCCTGGGTGCTTCCCACTTCCCAGTACAGCTGGGGCACGAGGTAGTCGAGCCACCCTTCGGCGAGCCACTTCTTGGAGTCGGCATAGATCTCACTGTACGAATCGAGACCGGTAATGCCGCGAGGATTGCCCGGACGCCAGATGCCGAACGGGCTGATGCCCACGAGCATCGCTGGCTTCACGGCCTTCACCTGCTTGTACAACTGCTCCACGAAGTCGTTGATGTTTGCCCGGCGCCAAGCGTCGCGATCGGTGAACCCCTCCGCCTTGCCGTACTTCTTCCAAGTCTTGTCGTCGGGAAAGGGAATGTCCTCCCGCGAGCGTACACGTTTGCCGCGCACGCGGCGCGTCACGGTGCGGGCTTCGCGGTACGGATAGAAGTAGTCGTCGATGTGGATGCCGTCGACGTCGTACCGCTTCGCCACGTCGAGGAGCGTCTCGAGCACGAGCTTGCGCGCCGCGGGCTCGCCCGGATCGATCCACACCTGCGTGCCGTATTTGCGAATCCATTCGGGATGCGTCCGCGTCACGTGCGTCGCCGCGGCCTTGCCGGTCACGGGCGGCATCATCGCGCGAAACGGATTGAACCACGCGTGCAGCTGCAGCCCGCGCGCGTGCGCCTCGGCCACGGCATACGCCAGCGGATCGTACGCCGGTTTTGGCGCCTCCCCCTGCTTCTCGCTCAGGAACGCCGACCAGGGCGCGAGCGGCGTGGGATAGAGCGCGTCGCCGGCGATGCGCACGTGCAGGATCACCGCGTTCAACCCGGCCGCCGCCGACTTGTCCAACATCTGACGGAGCTCAGCCCGTTGCTCGTCGGGCGACAGTCCTGCTTTGGACGGCCAGTCGCGAAAGCCGCGGTCCCAGATCGGCGTCGCCCACGCGGCGCGAAACTCCCGGGGCACGGGAGGCGGCGCGACCAGCGGCAGCGGCGGTCGGCTCGCGCCGGCGAGAAGCGCGAGCGCGGCAAGGCAGAAGATCCTTCGTATCATTAATCGAAAACTACTGCGGCGCGCCGATCAGTGATTCCTGTCCGTCGTCACGGCGCCGAGGTCCAGATGGGCCGCGGCACGTTCGGCATCGTGGCGCGGCTCGCCGGCGGCTGTGCGAGCCGCGCCACGAGATCGCTGTAGTCCAGACGAACGAACCCGAGCTGCCAGCGCTCGTCGTTGCCGCGCGCCGAGAACCAGATCGCGATCTGATCGACCGACGTGTCATAGGCGAACGTGCCTCGGTACAACGCGCCTTCGGTCCACGGCCGCTCCTCGTGGCGCATCAATGGGCGCGGCAACACCGTCCAACGCACGCCGTCCCTGCTCTGCCCGAGGAACAGGTCGTCGGCGCCGCAGCCGCGGCCGTCCTGCGGGTACGCCACGATGAGCGCCCAATACTCGTGTTTGCTCGGGACGTAGCGGACCTTCAAGTGCCACACGTTGTAGCCCGGGACCGCCATGTCCGTCTCGACCGCCGGCCCCCAGTCGGACTGCGCGACCGATGCGGCGGTGCCCGAAGAGCGGCGCATCATCACCCGCGTCGTGACCGCCGAACACCCGCGCGAGCCGGCGTCGACGTACCACGCCGTGGCCGGCGCGTGCGCGGGCACTACGATGCTCTGCGAGATCGCCGAGTGATTCTTCTCGCTGAATGCCACGCGTGCCTCGCTCCATCGCACGCCGTCGGCCGACGTGATGATCTTGATCGTATTGCGCCCGTCCTTCACGACGCGGTACGACAGCACGAGCTCGTGCCGCACTACGTCGTAGACCAGGTCGGGGTCGGAGTTGTAATCCGGTTGGTTGATCGGCTTGACGATCGGATTCTTGACGCCCGGCGGGATCGCGAGCTCGAGGCCGTCCGCGCTGTTGAGGACCGACGGATTCTCGAACATCGAATTGCTCCCGGGATACGGCGTCATCGCCATCCAGTAGCGCGCGCCGTTCCAGGCGTTGGGAAACACGACCATGTCGGGATGGACGGCCTGCCCGGTTCCTTCGTACGTGGGAACGGACAGGATCGCGGGCTCACCAACGGCGCCGGGCAACGCCCAGTCGGTCAGCGGCTCGGCGTCTTCCGCAAGCTGGATGGGCGCCGCGACGGGCTCCTGTGAGCAGGCGAGCGCGAGGCACATCATGGCGCCGAGCGACGACAGGCGCGGTACGGCACGCAATACGGCGCGCAATATGGCGCACAGCGCGGCGGACACCGCGCGATCGAACGGCGGAGTGGACGGCAGCATCGCCGAACCTCGAAAATGGCTAGGGGTGGGTGGGGGCGGGACAGCCGAGGTGGGGGCCTCTCCCCACAACGTGCGGCGGCGTACACCGCCGCGCAAGGCGGACGTTCCCCTCCCCCTCGCTCAGCTCTTCTTTTCCGACGCCTCTTCCGCTTCGTCGCCGCGCTTCACGATGTCGCCCTGCGTGAAGAGGATTCCCTCGAGCGTCTCACGCCACTCCTTCTTCTTCCGCAGCAGAAACTCGAGGTCCATGCCGAAGTGCTTCATCTCCTCGTGCTGCGCGTTCTTCATGATGGCGACAGCCTGCGCGTCCTTCTCGACGGCGAGCCGTTGCTCGTACCAGCCGATCGCTTCCGCTTCTTCGACGAGCGACGTGATCATTCGCGCGAAGGTGCGCGTCTCTTCCGACAGCTCGCTCGGTGGCTCGTGATATTGGTCGAATCCCATGGCGATTACCGTCTAGCGGTTGGGGTTTGGACGACGGAAACTAAAGCTAGTTGATTTCACCCGGTTGCCCCGATTCTCTCATGGAGCATTCATGCATCGGACCCTACGCGCCGCGGCGATCGCGGCGCTGCTCTGCCCTCTCGCCGCGGTCGCCGTTCGCGCACAGGAAAAGATCGATGCGGCCACGGTCGCGAAGATTCGCGACGAGGGGCTGAATCGCTCGCAGGTCATGGACCACATGGTCTGGTTGACCGATGTCTACGGCCCGCGACTCACAGGAAGTCCCACCTTCCAGCAGGCGGGCGACTGGGCCGTCAAAACGCTCGCCGGCTGGGGCCTCACGAACCCGCATTTCGAGCGCTGGTCGTTCGGACAAGGGTGGGCGCTCGAGCACTTCGACGCGGCGATGACCGAGCCGCAGGTCCAGCCGCTCATCGCGCTGCCGAAAGCGTGGACGCCGGGAACGAACGGGCCGGTGACCGCCGAGGTCGTCATGCCGTCGATCGCCAGCGCGAACGACTTCGCGGCGTATCGCGGCAAGCTAAAGGGCAAGATCGTGCTGACGCAGCCCGCGCGCGCCGTGCGAATGCTCGACGGACGCATCGTGCTGCGGATGACGCCCAACGATGTCAAAGAGGCCATGACGCCGCCGCCCGACACCGGAGTCGCCGGTGGTCGGGCGGGTCAGGGGGGCCGTGGCGCCGGTGGACGCGGCGGCGCACAGGCGTTCGCCGCGCAGCTTCAGAAATTCTGGAAGGACGAAGGCGTGGTCGCGCTGCTCGACCGCGGCTCCGACGCCGACAGCTCGGCCGGCGGCAGCGAACTGTCGTGGTACACCCAGCGCGTGGATGGCGGGACCATCTTCGTGCAGAGCGGCGGCGGTTCGCGCGATTCATCGGCGGTGGGACTCCCGCAGATCACGCTCGCGGTGGAGCACTACAACCGCATGGCACGCATTCTCGCCAAGGGCGTGCCGGTGAAGATGGAGCTCAACGTGCGCACGCGTTTCTACGACGAGACCACGCCGCGCGGCTTCAATGTCATCGCCGACATCCCGGGCACCGATCCGGCGCTCAAGGACGAGGTGGTGCTCATCGGCGCGCACTTCGACTCGTGGCACGGTGCCACCGGCGCGACCGACAATGCCGCCGGCGACGCGGCGATGATGGAGGCGATGCGGATTCTCAAAACGGTCGGCGCGCGGCCGCGCCGCACGATCCGCATCGGCCTGTGGGGCGGTGAGGAAGAAGGCGAGCTGGGCTCGCGCGCCTACGTGCTCGAGCACCTTGGCGATCCGGCGACGATGCAGCTCAAGCCGGACCACGCGAAGTTTTCAGCATATTATAATATCGACAATGGTACAGGAAAGATTCGCGGCGTCTGGATGCAGGGCAACGCGGGCGTTGCGCCCGTCTTCGCCGCGCTGACGGCGCCGGTGAAGGACCTCGGCGTCGACATCCTCAGCCCGCGTTCGGTCACGTCGACGGACCATCTGGCGTTCGACGCGGTCGGACTTCCCGGCTTCCAGTTCGTGCAGGAGCGGTACGAGTACAACTCGCGCACGCACCACTCGAACATGGACGTCGTGGACCGAGTTCAGCCGGCGGACATGAAACAAATGGCCACCGTCGTGGCGACGATGGCCTTTCTCACCGCACAACGCGACGCCAAGCTCCCGCGCAAACCCTTGCCCACGCCTCGCCCGGCCCGCCCGGTTACTCCCGCGCGCTGAGCAACACTGGCACGCTGCCTGCTATAGATAAACTCCGGCGAGACCGTACAAGGGAGAGCCGCGGAAGCGGCTGCAGGTGGGGCGGCTCGCCATGTGGGGGGAGAAGGGAAAGCACACGGGGAGAGAGCGCAACATGGCTCGCTCCCCGTGTGTTTTTTTGGGGAGGCGTCAGGGCAAGAACGGCGTGGACGCGGACGAACGCCGGCACGGCGCGGGCGAACGCCGTATAACTGTGTGTCATCCCCATGTTGTCATCCCGCGCGCGAAGCGCGTTGGGACCGACTGTAACGTGATTATTGCCGGCTACTGTCACTGTACAACAGATCCCTCGGTCCGCGCGGGATGACATTCAGGCCCGCATTCGACGCCTCAGTGCCCGTCTTGGCGCAGTTCCCGCGTTCGTCCGCGCACCGCCCGCGTTCGCCCGCGCCCCCGCTGTTCTGCTACCTCAGCGGCGGCGTAGTCGGCGGCTGACGCCGCCACTTCGTAGCCTGCTCGTACGCGTACGCGAGCTTGATCAATCGCGGCTCGTCGAACGCGCGGCCGAGCAGCTGGAGCCCGGCCGGCAGCCGGTTCTCCCGCGTGTACCCCATCGGCACGGTGATCGCCGGCATTCCCGTGGTCGGTGAGAACACCTGACTGTTGTCGCCCGCCGGCGTATTGAGGTCGCCGATCAGCCGCGGCGGATTGCTCCACGTGGGATAGATCACCGCGTCGAGCTGCAGGCGGTCCATCGCTCGGGTCGTCGCCTCGCGCAGTCCGTCGCGCACGCGCTGGCGGGCGACGCAGCCGGCCGCCGTGTCCGGCGATTGCTCGAAACGCATCGCCGCCTCGAGTCGAGTCTGTATCGACGGATGATATTGATTCCGCCGAACGATCGTGTCGAGCACTTTCACCGGCACGCCGTCGCCCTGATCGGCCAGCCACCGATTGAACTCCGCCTTGAACGGATTGCACGGCGCGCGGTTCGACCGCTGAATGGAGTCGAGCTCGGGCACGAGCACCGTGTCGACGACCGTCGCTCCCGCGCGCCGCAGATCCTCGATCGCCTTGGCAAACACGCGCACCACTTCCGTGTCGGGCGCGACGCGCTCGTACGCCTGGCGCAGCACGCCGATGCGCGCGCCCTTCAGTCCATTGCGGTCGAGCGACGCCGCGTAGTTCGGCAGTGTCCGCCCCTGCACGGCCGTCGTCGCCGGGTCGTCGGGGTCGTAGCCGGCGACCACCTGGAAGACCGCGACCGCGTCGGCCACGCTCCTCGCCATCGGACCGGCGATGTCCGCAAACAGGCTGAGCGGCGCGATGCCCGCTCGGCTCGTGAGCCCCATCGTCGAGCGGATGCCGACCAGCGCGTTGTGCGCGCTCGGTCCGCGAATCGAGTTCCCGGTGTCGGTTCCCAAGCCGACTTCGCCGAGGTCCGCCGACACCGCCGCCGCCGTGCCGCCCGACGATCCCGCCGTTACCCGGTCGAGCGCGAAGGGATTTCGCGTGTACCCAGGCAGCAGTGAGTTCACCGTCTCCACCGGGCTGAACGCGAATTCCGCCATATTAGACTTCGCTAATACGACTGCCCCCGCCTCCTTGATGCGTCTCACCTGAAACGCATCCTTCGACGGCCGGTATCCCTTGAGCGCGATGTTCCCCGCCGCCGTCTGCAGCCCGATCGTCTGGAAGTTGTCCTTCACGATCATCGGGACGCAGTGGAGCGGCCCCACGAACTGCTTCGTCGCCGCGTAGCGCTTGTCGAGCGAATCCGCGGTCGCCAGCGCGTCGGGATTCACCACGGTGATCGCGTTGATCGCCGGCCCGCGCTTGTCGTAGGCGTCGATGCGCCGCAGATACGCCTGCACGAGCGACCGGCAGGTGAGCCGTCCGGCGCGCATCGCGGCGTGGACGTCGGCGATCGACGTCTCGTCGACGCGAAACGGACGTTGCGCCCCCGCCCCCTCCGGAAGTGCGACCGCGAACGAAAGCGCTACGACGGCGACGGCGACGGAACGGCTGAGCATCGGCGAACCTGGAGGAAGTTGGATGTCAGATTGTATCTGACGAGCCGCCTCCTGAAAACCCGCCCCCGCCGCCAAAGTCGCCGCCGCCCGACGAGCCGCCGGAGCCCCCGCCGTCCCCACCCCCGCTGCTCGAATCGGTCCCGCCACCCAAGCCGGACATCCAGAACGGCGGGCGGCGACGGCGCTCGTCCTCTTCATCGTCGTGAGCACGCGTGAACATCATCGTCGGCGAACGTGCCGCCCGCCGGCGCACGGCGATGACGACCGCCAGGAAGATGACCACCATCACCACGAACAGCGCACCAACCACGGCGTCGCTCCCGTCGGCCTTCTTCACTGCAGGCGCTTGCACCGGCGCCACCGGAGTAGCCGCGGTAGCCGCCGTGCCGTGCGACGCAAAGTCTTCCCGCACGAGCGCCGCGGCCACCGCCCACCCCGCGAGGTACGCGGCATCGTACTGCTTCGCCTTGAGGCCGTTGCGCATCGCGGCTGTGATCGTGCGCGAGCGTGCGTCGGTGATCGTTCCCTCGAGACCGTTGCCGACTTCGATCCGGAAATTCGGCCCGGCCGTCTTGGTCTTGTCGGGCACGTAGAGGATCACGAGCCCGCGATTGCGCAGCGGGTCGCCCGGCTGTCCCGCCGTGCCGATGCGCCAGGTACGTCCGATGTACAGCGCCGCCTCTTCGATCGGCCGCCCGCCGAGCGTTGGCAGCGTCACCCACGCGACGTCGGTGCCGGTCGCCGACTGGAGCGCCCGCGCGCTGTCCTGGAGCGCGGCCACCGTCTCCGGCGACAGCAGATGCGCCGAATCGAGAACGAAGACGTGCGCGGCGTTCGGCGCCGGCGGCACGTAGCGCGCGATCGGCGGCGGCGTCTGACCGCCGGCGACGGCAGCCACCCCCAGCACCAACAGGATCGTGACCGTTCGGCGAACAGCAGCGGACATGCGCGCTCCAGCGAAAGTGGCTTTCACAGAACCTGCACAAAAACCGTGTTGTCGGAACCCGTGCCGCCACCAATCTTACGGGGCGACACCCGCGTGTGTTTCCCTTCCCGCTCATGGCCGGCTGGCATCTTCCGTCGCTCTCCGAGTCGCTCCGCGTTCGCCGATTCCGGTGGCCGCTGTTCGTGCTGCTCGCCAGCATCGGCCTCACCGCGATCGCGGCCATGGAGGCGCAGCGCACCGTCCGCTCCCAGCGCACGGTCGCCGAGCGGGCGTTGCGAGAGTACGCGAGCTTCGCGGCGTGGAGCTACGCCCAGCATCTCGTCGACACGCTCAACCTGATCGAGCGCGAATCCGTGGGCGCCGTGAACCACGGCATGAACATGCACACCAACCCCGAGGTGCCGGCGGCGCGCGAGCTCGCGCACTACCTGCCAATGAACGAGGAGTGCATGTGTCACCGCGCCCTCAGCGGCGTGAATCCCGACGCCTTCTTCGCGATCAAGATCGGCTCGAACGCGTTCGACGTCGGCGTGAACACCCATCCCGACGCCGCCGACGGATGGGAAGTCGACCGGCCCCTGGCCATGTCGATGTCCATGCCCGCGTCGCTCGATCGCACCTACGATCCGCTCGAGCGGCGCTGGCTGCTCGACTCCCTCACGCGTCGCGTACGCCGGCTCGGCGAGCCGGATCACGGCTTCACGCTCGTCGTGGGACACGTCGCCAACCAGCCGCGCTTCTTCGCCTATACCTTGATGCCCACGTCGTGGGGCGACACCATGGTCTACGGCGCGCGCTACTCCAACGCCACGTTCGTCCGCGTGCTCGAGGGCGTGCTCGATGGATCTGGCCTCCTGCCGGCGACGTTCACCGAAGGCCGCCGCAACCGCGACGTCGTCGCCGTGCGCATTCGCGACCGCGCCGGCAACACGCTCTTCGACTCGGCGCCGGGCGTCACGTCGCCGCTCGACGCGCACGTCGATCTTCCGGCCCGCGCCGGCCTGCTCGGCGTCGACGCGGTGATTCGTCCCGAGCTCGCCGGCGCGCTGCTCATCGGCGGATTGCCGGCGTCGCGGCTTCCCTTCCTCTTCGGGTTGCTTGGCCTCGCCGCCGCGCTCTCGATCGTCGCCGTGATGCAGCTTCGCCGCGAAGGCGAGCTCGCGCACCTGCGCGGCGACTTCGTGTCGAGCGTGTCGCACGAGCTGCGCACGCCGGTCGCGCAGATCCGCCTGTACCTCGAGACCCTCCAGCTCGGACGCGCCTCCACCGACAAACAGCGCGCCTGGTCGCTCGCCCACATCGAGCGGGAGACGACGCGGCTCGCGCACCTCGTCGAGAACGTGCTGCGCTTCTCGAGCCTCGGCCGCGACGATCCCACGCTGCGCGAGCCGACCGACGTGACCGCGGAGGTATCGCGAATCGTCGACGAATATCGTCCGCTCGCTGCGTCGCGCCGCGCCACGATGTGCGTCACCGCCGAGCCGACGCCGAGCATGTCGCTGCGTCCGGACGCGTTGCGCCACATTGTCCTGAACCTCGTCGACAATGCAGTGAAGTACGGCCCGGCCGGCCAGACGGTTCGCGTCGGCGTGGGCACGCGAGCGAACGACGTCGTGATCACCGTCGACGATCAGGGCCCCGGCGTGGCGCGGGCCGACCGCGACCGGATCTGGCGAGCGTTCACACGCGGTCGCGCGGCGCAGTCGAACGGCGGCAGCGGTATTGGGCTCACCATCGTGCGCGAAGTCGCCGAAGCACACGGCGGTTCGGCGCGCGTCGAGGAGTCTGCGGGCGGCGGCGCGCGCTTCGTCGTCGCGCTGCCAGTAGATCCGCCGGTCGATCCGCCGGCCGGGTGGCCGGCATGACGGCCGCGCGCATTCTCGTCGTCGAGGACAATGCGGATCTCGCCGCCGGCATCGAGTACAATCTCGAGCTCGAGGGCTACGACGTTCGCATCGCCGACGACGGCCGCAAGGCCATCGAGGCGGCGGCCGATTGGCGGCCGGATCTCGTGCTTCTCGACCTGATGCTGCCCGGCGTCGACGGCTATCACGTGCTCCAGGCGATGCGCACGGCCGGCAACCACGCACCCGTCATCATTCTGTCGGCGCGCGGCGAAGAGTCCGACAAGGTGCGCGGCTTTCGTCTCGACGCCGACCAATACGTCACCAAGCCGTTTGGAATTCTGGAGCTGCTCGAGCGAATCGCCGCGCTGCTGCGCCGCACCGCGCGCGACAGCGGCGACGGCAAGCCCCAGACGCTCGCCTTCGGCGACGTGACCGTGGACATGGGCTCGCGCAGCGTGACGCGCGCCGGCCACACGGTTCCGCTCACGCCGAAAGCATACGAGCTGTTGCTCGCGCTGGTGCGGCGCGACGGTGTCGTCGCGAGCCGCGCCGATCTGCTGAAAGAGGTGTGGGGCTACGGCGCGTTCATCATGACGCGAACGGTGGACTCGCACGTCGCCGAGCTGCGGCGCAAGCTCGACGACCCGGACCGGCCGCGGCACATCATCACCGTGTGGAAGGTGGGCTACCGCTTCGAGACGTAGGCCCGCGGGCTTCGCCGTGCCATCACGCCTTGAAGACGAACTTCCCGATCCAGCCGCCGAGCGCACCGGTCACCGCCGAGCTCACGGTGCCGAGCAACAGCAGGGTGGCCGGCACGTCGCCCAACTGGTACGACACGAAGATGCCGATCAGCGCGCACAGCGCTCCGGCCAGCAGGCCGCCGAGCGCCAGCGACGACGTGGATCCGCCGCGCGCCCACATGGCATAGGCGAGCCCCGCGACGAGCGAGAAGCCCATGCCGCCGACAGCGAACAAACCGGCGATCGATTTGTTCGAGTGACCGGCGACGACCATGACGACCTGCAGGATGGTGCCCAGCACGGTAGCGAGGAGCAAGGCGCGCGAGTTCATGGCGGAGTTGGCGAAGGTGAGAAGGCGAGCAAGACGCGGAACACACCCTGCTCGCCGGGAAAGAAGCCACGCTGCGAATGTCTTGAACGATCGTTCAACACACAATCCACCGTACAACTCTCTCACATTTCCGGCACCCCATTGCCACCGATCGGCGCCTCTGCGAGCGTACGATGGTGCGCGATCGCGTTCGTGCCTAGCACTCCATCACTGCCGAGGTCTCTGTGCGTGCGTCGACGGCCCTTTTCAATTCATTCATTGCCCTCTGCAGCGCCGCCACGTTGAGTGGCGCGCAGCAAGCTGCGGCCAACCGCGACGCAATGCTCGTTTCGCCGGTATGGCTCGCCGCGCATCTGCACGACGCCAATCTCGTCGTGCTGCACGTGGGCGACCGCGCGGACTACGCATCGACGCACATTCCCGGTGCGCGCTACGTGGATCTCGACGACATCTCCGTCTCCGATCACTCGGCGATGAACGGCGGCGCGCCGGCCGGGAACGGCTTGACGCTCGAGATGCTCCCCGCCGATCAGCTCCGCGCCAAGCTCGCGTCACTCGGCATCTCCGACAACTCGCATGTCGTCGTGTACTTCGCCAAGGACCGGGTGTCGCCGTCCACGCGCGTCGTGTTCACGCTCGATTACGCGGGGCTCGGCAAGCGCACCGCGTTGCTCGACGGTGGGCTCGACGCGTGGATGCGCGGCGGCCGCCCGGTAACCGACGTCGTGCCGGCCGCGCACACCGGCACGCTCGCGGCGCTCGAGCTCGCGCCGATCGTCGTCAACGCGGAATATGTTCATGCGCGTGCAGCCAGGCCCGGCGTGTCGATCGTCGACGCGCGCGCCGCGGCGTTCTATGACGGCGTTCCGCGCGGCGGGCCGAATCGGCTCGGCCACATTCCGGGCGCGAAGAGCATTCCGTACACCGAGGTCACCGATGCTGCGTTGCAGCTCAAGACGGCCGACCAGTTGGCCACGCTATTCTCCAAGGCCGGCGTGCAACCCGGTGACACCGTCGTCGCCTACTGCCACATCGGACAGCAAGCCACGGCGCTGCTCTTCGCCGCCCGCTCGCTTGGCCATCCGGTGCTGCTCTATGACGGCTCGTTCGAGGATTGGTCGAGACACGCCGAGTATCCGGTGGAGAATCCGTCGGCGAAGGGGAAGCCGTGAGTAGGATGTCGTCCTGAGCGCGGCGGCTTGCGCGCTGTCGCGCTGCACCGCATCCTGCTTCCGACCCCCCGGGAGAGATCATGCCGCGCCTCGCCACCGCACTCGCCACCGCACTCGCCGCCCTTTCGCTCGCCGCCTCGCCATCGCTCCGCGCGCAAGCGCCCACGCCGCCTCCACCGCCGCGCATCGCCGCCAGCAGCTTCGCGACGGTCGAAGTCCATCTCAACGCACGGCGCATCGGCCGCCAGTGGTACGAGGAAGACGCGAGCCTCACCGGGCCGTCGCGCATCGCGATCAGCTATGGCCAGCCGCACGCGCGAGGCCGGGCAATCGTCGGCGGCCTGATCCCCAACGACTCGGTGTGGCGCATCGGCGCGAACCTCGCCACCACGCTGCACAGCGACGTGGACCTGACGCTCGGCGACTTCGCGATTCCGCGTGGCGACTACTCGCTCTTTCTGGTGCACGCGGGCAACGCGTGGCAGCTCATCGTCAACAGCCGCACGGGCGAGTGGGGCACGGACCGAGACGCGTCGAAGGACCTCGGCCGCGTGTCGCTCACCCCGCGTACGATGCAGGACAATGAGGAAACGCTCACAATGTATCTCGTGCCCGACTCGCCCAACCCGGGCTCCGGCTACGCGGGGCTGAGCGGCGTGCTGCGACTGCGTTGGGGGACGGTGGAGCTCCGCGCGCCATGGACGGTGAAGCAGTAGTCCCCGTCCCCCAACGTCGGCTCAGCCGTCTGCGGAGTGCTGGCCGTTGGCCAGCGCCCGCAACGTCTGCTGCGCCTTGAGCGTCTCCGGCGACGGCATCGCGACGCCCTGGAGCTCCTTCACCAACTTGCTGTCGCGATCGTACAGGTCGTTGCCGAAATTGAGCTGCCCGTCGTTCACGAAGGTCGTGAAGTAGACGATGTACACCGGCAGCTTCTTCGGCAGCGTCACCTGGTGGTTGTCCGCGCCGTCCATCGCCGAATGGACCTTGTCCAACGGCCATCCGAGCACCCACTCCGCGAGCTCGGCCGGCTTCTCGACACGAATGCACCCGTGGCTGAACGCTCGCACGTCCTTCTTGAACAGCTCGTGGTTCGGCGTGTCGTGCAGGTAGATGTTGTAGTCGTTCGGGAACAGGAATTTCACGAACCCTAATGAGTTCTTTGGGCCCGGACGCTGGCGCACCGCCTTGCGGCCGTGGTCGTCGTAAACTTCCATGTCGTTCGCCTCGAGGTAGCCCGGGTTGGCGGCTTCCTTCGGGAAGATCTCCTTCGCGGCGATCGTCGGCGTCACGTTCCAGTACGGGCGGAACACGACGTACTCCATGGAATCGCTGAACACCGGCGTCGCCTTGTCCTCGTATTCCTGCCCCACGATGACCTTCATCTCGAGCGACGTCTGTCCACTGTCGTACGCGGTCAGGCGGAACTCGGGGACGTTGACCATGATGTAACGGTTGCCGAGCGCGCGCGGCATCCAGCGGAAGCGCTCCAGATTCGAGGCGATCTGCGCGAGGCGGTACGACGCCGGTACGTTCATCGCGTCGACCGTCTCCTTGCCGAGCATGCTGTCGACGCCGATGCTGTGGCGCGCCTGGAATGACGCAACCGCACCGGCAAGCTCGCGATCGTAAACGCCGGGGCCAGTGCGCGCCGTCCGAGCCGCGCGCGTCTTCGCAGCCTTGGTCGCGCTGTCCGGCATCGGAGCGGCGGCCAGTGTGGCGCCCCCCTCGGGGAGGTACCCCTCGGTGCGAAGCCGAGCGCGGAGCGCTTCCATACGTGCCGGTGAATCGCTGTCACCGCGCTTGAGCGCGCGCCCTTCCGGAACCGAGGTCCATCCACCCTTCGTGACAAGGTTCCGGAACGCGGCGAACTGGTTGCGAAGCGAATCGTACGCCGCATCCTGCGGACGCATGCGCACTAGTCCCGCCGCGAAGTCGTCTTCGCGAAGGGTGAGCGACAGCGCGCTGTCGACCTTCTCTTCCAACGGATTGATGTGCCACGCCTGGGCGAGCTGCGACGGCTGTTCCTGGCCCGTGAGCATCGTCTCGCCGAGCGCCGTGAAGGCGGAGGAGAGCAGCACGTCGGCTTCGGCGAGCTGCTGCGCCGTGGCTTTCTTGTCGTCGACCGCGGCCAGCGTGCGGCCCAGCTCCGCGAGCGGGAACGCTTCGAGCTTGATCGCGTCGCTGTCCGCGCCGGCGACCGCGTTCAACAGCGCGCCGACCCGCGGCTGGTGCACACCCTTGTCGTCCAACCAGAGCAGCCCGTTGTTGAACGAGCCATAGAGTTTCTTGACGTGCTTCCACTGGTCGGCCGTGATCGGCGCCGGCGGTGCCGCCGCGAGTCGCGTCTGGACGGCGGCTTGCACTTCCGCCGCGGGCACGCCCATGTAGACCTCGGCTTTCGGCGGTTGCCAGTTGCGGCTCACTTCGCCGTTCGCGTGCCCGGACTTCTTACAGGCGGCGAAAGCCGTCGCCGCCATCATCGTGCCAATCGCCGCGAGGCGCAGCGAGCTCTTGTTCTTGGTCATTTGGTGGGTTCTCCCTGAATCCTGACGAACAGAAGGCGAATACCGAGCCACCGCGGCAGAGGGCGCTTTCGGCAGGGCCCCCGGCGAATCACATTTGTGCCTAATGACCACTCTTACGCTTGCCCTGCTCGTGGCTGGGGGCTCGTTCGGCGCCGGCCTGCTCGGTGCGTTGACCGGGCTCGGCGGTGGCATCGTCGTCGTGCCCATGCTGACGCTGCTCTTTCACGTCGATCTGCGCTATGCCATTGGTGCGTCGCTCGTTTCTGTGATCGCGACCTCGTCGGGCGCGGCTGCGGCGTTCGTTCGCGAAGGCTTCACGAACGTCCGCGTCGGCATTTTGCTCGAGGTCGCCACTACCGTCGGCGCTCTCGTCGGAGCCGCGCTGTCGGGAGTTATACCCACGAGCGCGCTCGCGGTGCTCTTTGGCTGCGTGCTGCTCTTCACGGCCTACCGCTCCATCGGGCGACGCGAAGAGCACGCTGTGCTCACGACGCCCGACCGCTGGTCGGCCCGGTTGCGGCTCGACTCGACGTATCCCACGGCGCAGGGAATGCTGGCGTACTCGGTCCAGCGCGTGCCCGCCGGTTTCTCGCTGATGTTCGTGGCCGGCATCCTCTCGGCGCTGCTCGGCATCGGCTCCGGCATCATCAAGGTGCTGGCCATGGATCAGATGATGCGCCTGCCGTTCAAGGTGTCCACGACGACGAGCAACTTCATGATCGGCGTCACCGCCGCGGCGAGCGCCGGAGTCTATCTGCACCGCGGCTACATCGACCCCACGCTGTCCTTTCCGGTGATGCTCGGCGTGCTCGCCGGCGCGCTGCTCGGCGCGCGACTTCTCAGCGTCGCGAACACCACGCTGCTGCGTCAACTGTTCACGGGAGTCGTCGTCGTCATGGCATTGGAGATGTTGTACAAGGGCTTCACGGGAGGGCTATGAACACGCCGGCGGCGAAGACACCCAGAACGCCGCCGACCTCGCGCTGGAGCGACCATGCGGTGGAGCAGCTCGTCGGCCGGCTGCTCCAGACCGGCGTGCTGGCCGCGGCCGCCATCGTGCTGGTCGGGGGCGTGTTGCTGCTGGTGCGGCACGGGAGCGCCCCAGTCTCGTATTCGGTATTTCACGGCGAGCCGGAACTATTGCGGTCGATCGGCGCTATTGTTCGCGGCGCTCTCGCCATGGACCCCCAAGCGGTCGTGCAGCTCGGCCTGTTGCTGCTGATCGCGACGCCGGTCGCGCGCGTGGCGCTCACGCTCGTCGCGTTCATCCTGCAGCACGACCGGACGTATGTACTGATTACGTCCGTCGTACTGGCGCTTCTGCTGTACGGCCTCATCTTCGACAAGACATGAAACGGCACCATGCGGTCGTCCGGATCACCCACTGGGTGAACGCGATCGCGCTCACGGTCATGATCGGCAGTGGTCTCCGCATCTTCAACGCGTATCCGGCCTTCGCGCGTCGCGGCGAGTCGTTCTGCTGCTATCCGTTCGAGCGCACCCCCATCCCCGCGAAGCTCACCTTCGGCGGATGGCTCGGCGGTGCGCGCAACTGGCACTTCGCCATGATGTGGGTGCTCGTCGTGAACGGGCTCGTCTACCTCGCCTTCATCTATCTCCACGGCGAGTGGCGCGACCTCGTCCCGCGTCGCGGCATCGTCCGAGACTCTCGCGAGATGATAAAATTTTATCTCAACGCGCGCAAAGACCATCCGAAGCAGGGGAAGAACAACGCGCTCCAGCGCATGGCGTACTTCTCGATGCCGCTCGTCGGCGTGATGGCGGTGGTCACCGGCATCGCCATCTGGAAGCCGGTGCAGCTCGCGCCGCTCACCGACGTCCTCGGCGGCTACGTGTGGGCGCGCTACTGGCACTTCTGGGCAATGCTGCTGCTCGTCATCCTCACGATCGGCCACGTCTTCATGGTCTTCACGGTCGATCCGTACTCGATTCCGTCGATGATCACGGGCAAGTACAACGAAGATCTCTCGCCCGAAGCGCGCAACGCGCGCCCGTTCGTTCATCTGCTCCCGCAACACCATGACGATGCGCCCACCGTCTGAGGAGCCACAGCCGGCGGCGAGTTACCGCGGCCACGCCGCCGAACGACTCGGCATCGACCGGCGCCGCTTTCTTCTCGCGAGCGGCGGAGCGATCGGCGCACTGGCACTCGCCGCCTGCGATTCGCAGGGCCCGCGCTCCGCGCAGAAGCTGCTCAAACTCGCCGAGCGGAAGAACGAGACGCTCGAGCGTGCGCTGTATCGCCACACGTCCATCGACGCGCCGCCCGCCGGCGCGTTGCCCGCCGGCCAGCATTTTCCGTCGTACTTCGTCTCGCATGAAGTACCTACGTGGGACGACTCCGCGCGCGGCGCCTGGAAGCTCGAGGTGGGTGGCCTCGTTCGTAAACCCGTGCAGCTCTCGCTCGCCGACCTCGCGTCGCTGCCGCGCATCGGCTACAAGCTCGATCATTTCTGCGTCGAAGGGTGGACCGCCGTCGCAACGCGCACAGGCGTGCGCCTCGCCGACCTGGCCAAGCTCGTCGGCGTGCAGCCGGGCGCGCAGTACGTCGATTTCCAGTCGTTCGACGACGGATACCACGAGAGCTGGGACATCGACAGCGCCATGCATCCGCAAACGCTCATCGTGTACGCGCAGGACGGCCACTACCTGAATCCCGCGTGGGGCGCGCCGGCGCGCGTGTACTCGCCGGTGAAGCTCGGGTACAAGAACACGAAGTATCTGACGAAGATCATGTTCCTTCCCGATCGCAACGGCGGCTACTGGAGCGACCGCGGCTACGAGTGGTACGGCGGAGTATGAGCGAGCCGGGCGTCGCGCCGCCGCCCGCATGGCGACGCGTGGATCCACGCGCCGCCACCGAGTTGATCGACGCGCGACTGCAGCTCCACCACGCCGCCCAACTCGTGGCGGCGATCGGGATCTCCTATCTCCCACCGCGGCCCGACGACAGCCATACGAATCTCGAGTGGATCCCCGCCATCGACGCGCTGGCGTCGCGGCCGGTACAGGGCACGTCGTCGCCCATGCGCCTGGCGATTCGGCCCAACCTCTTCTCGCTGCTGATACTCGACGCGTCGGGCACTCCCACGGCGACCTTTCGGCTCAACGGCCGCACGCGGAGCGGCGCGACACGCTGGGTGCGTGCGCAGCTCGCGGAGCGCGGGCTGGATCCGGCGGCCTACACGCTCGACAAGCCGTACACGATTCCACACCATGCGGTGGCCGACGCGGCGCCCTTCAACTCCACGAACGTCTCGCGCTTCGACGAGCTGTCGGGCTGGTATTCCGATGCGTCCATCGCGCTGGAGAAAGTCGCCGCCAGCATGCCGCACGCATCGGAGGTGCGCTGCTGGCCGCACCACTTCGACATCGCCACGCTCATCGAGCTCGCGCCCGGCAAGACGATCGGCGTGGGCATGGAGCCGGGCGATCAGTACTATCGCGAGCCGTACTTCTACGTGAACGCCTATCCGCAGCCCGGCGCCGATCTCCCGCGCCCACGCCTCGGCGGCGAGGGCATCTGGCACACGCACGAGTGGCTCGGCGCCGTGCTCCCCGCCTCGCGCGTCGTCGCCTCGACGAGCGGCCAGCAGTCGCAGGTGGATGAGTTCATCGGCTCGGCCGTGCATGCGTGCATGAGTCTGTTGCTGAAGAAATAGCGTGTCATCCTGAGCGACCCTGAGGGCGAACGCGTGTCATCCTGAGCGACCCTGAGGACGAACGCGTGTCATCCTGAGCGACCCTGAGCGCAGCGAAGGGGAGTCGAAGGATCTCCGTCCGAGCAAAGGAATCCTTCGCTTCGCTCGGAGTGCCAACCGCTAGAATTCAGCATGCAGCAACTCCTCGCATGGCTCGAACGCCGTGATTGGGACGAAGGCGCCACCCTCATGGTGTTCGGCACGCTCATCGGCGTGGCGAGCGGTCTCGGAGTCGTGGGGTTCTATCGCCTCATCGATCTCTCGCACCTCGTGCTCATCCAGCTGCCGGAGTCGCACTTTCCGCGCGTCGGACAAGCGTTCTATCGTCCGCTGTTGACCGCGGTCGGCCTCTGGGCCGCGTGGCTCGTCGTGCGCCGCTCGAAGATTCCCGACGGCCAGAATGTGCCCGACGTGCAGCTCGCCGTGGCGAAAGGCGACGGTGTCATTCGAACCGGCCCGGTGATCGTGCGCACGATTGCGTCGGCGCTGACGCTCGGATCCGGCGCTTCCGCCGGCAGCGAAGGCCCGGTCGCCGTGCTCGGAGCGGGGCTCGGCTCGAGCCTGGGACGACGGCTCCAGTTTCAGCCGCGCCATGTGAAAATACTCATCGGCTGCGGCGCGGCCGCGGGGATCGCCGGCGCGTTCAACGCGCCCTTCGCGGGGGCGTTCTTCGCCCTCGAGGAGGTGCTCGGCTCCTTCTCCGTGGGCGCGTTCAGTCCGGTGGTGATCGCCAGCGTCGTCGGCGCGTTGACCGTGCGCCCCTTCCTGGGCAACCATCCGATCTTCACGTCGCGCATTCCGGCCAGCGCGCGTCCGCTCGAGATCCTGCTCTATCCGTTGCTCGGCGTCGCGTGCGGCCTCGTGTCGGCGTTCTACTCGCGCGCGTATCTCGCGGCCGTCTCGGCGGGCAAGCGCGTGCGCGGCCCCAGGTGGATCTGGCCCCTCCTCGCCGGCGGCGTCACGGGTCTCATCGTCATCGCGTCGCGCGGGCTGCTCGCCGGCGACGGACATCTCGCGATTCCCGAGTCGATCTTCGGCGGACTCGCATGGTACATCCTGCTCGCCATCGCGCTGGCGAAGATCGTCGCCACCGTGATCACCCTCGGTTTCGGTGGATCGGGCGGCGTGTTCACGCCGACGCTGTTCATCGGCGCCGCGCTCGGCGGCGGGCTCGGTGTGCTGGGCACTCGAGTGCTGCCGGCCGGCCTGGTGCATCCGCACGCGTGGGCGTTCGTCGGAATGGCGGGGATGGTCGCCGGCGCCACGCGCGCGCCGCTCACCGCGATCTTCATGGTCTTCGAGATGACGGACGACTACACCTACGTCGTGCCGCTCATGATCGTCGCCGTGATCGCCTACACCACGGCGCGGCGCTACTCGAAGCATGGGCTGTACGACGGGTGGCTCGCCGCGCGCGGGGAGCATCTCGCCCACGGCGTCGACCGCTCGGTAATGGATCACACCCACGTCACCGATGCGCTCGACCGCGAGGTCGCCACGGTCCGTGCCGGCGCCTCGATCGACGATCTCGTCGACGCCGCCGCGGCGACCCGCCACGGCGTGCTGCCGGTGGTCGACGACGACGGAGCATTCGTGGGGCTCGTGAGCCATCACGTGTTGCGCGACGCCATCGTGTCGCGCGGCTCGCTCGACGCCGTCGTCGTCGCGGCGGATCTGGCCGAGCCGGTCGAGGTGCTGGCGCCCACCGATTCTCTCCGCCGCGCGCTCGCCGCGATGAACGCGCGCGGGCTCGACGCGCTACCGGTGGTGGAGACGAACGGCGGTGGAACGCGCTTCGCCGGATTGCTGAGCCGGCACGACGTGCTGGTCGTCTACGAGCGCAGCCTGGCGCGCGCGGTGTAGATGACGATCATTTCCGCCTCTGGTAGTACACGTACGTCGCCTTGTCGTCCAGCGACACGAACGTGAGCAGCCCTTTGTCCCACGTGCCGCTCGCGTTCGTGCCGTCGGCGCCGTTCGTGAGCTGGATCGCGTTGCCGGCCTGCACCCACGTGCCCGTGGTGCTGTCGACGAACACCTGGACGTTTCCGGGGATCGTGAGGCGCGTGGTGAGCACGACGGTGTACTTCGTATCGGCGCCGAGCGCGATGGTGCCCGCGGTAAATTCCTGGGTGTAGTTGCCGTCGGCGGCGATCACGACGGGCACAGGTTTGCCATTGACCGACTGGATGTCGTAGCTACCGATCGGCGTCGTCGGAACGGGGACCACAGGGGTCGTCGGTCCGTCGCTCGAGCCGCCGCACGCGGCGATCGCGCCAATACCCAGGGCGAACAGTGAACGTCTAGCCCATCCAGTCGTCCAACGGGATGTAGCGGATCGTGCCGGCATTTCTCTCATCGAGTGAGTCTGTCCCATGCGTGTTCGTCTCCTGCTCATCATCTCCATCCTTGCCGCCGCCTGCGGCGGGTCGGACACCACTACGACGCCGCCTGTGTCGACCAGCAAGACGGTCGACGTCTTCACTTTGAGCACGTCCTTCAGCCCGAATTTTCTTTCGATCAACGCCGGCGACACGGTGCGGTTCAACATCACTCCGTCGGCGAACGGTGAAGGCCACGACGTGACGTTCGATGCAAAGACCGGCGCACCGGCGAACATCCCGGTGACATTACGAGCCGTCATCGCCCGCGTCTTCACCACTCGTGGCACCTTCCACTACAACTGCTTCGTCCATCCCGGCATGACCGGCGACGTAACGGTGCAGTAGATCCTTCCCTTCGCTCAGGATGACAGACGGATTCGTCACCGCGTCACGCCCAGCATCGTTGGCGTCCACGTGGGGAAGACGAATCCGAGATTCGGATTCCCCAGCCGGTTCTGCACGATCTCGGCGAGAATGTCCTTGTAGTCCACCGTCACCTTGAGGTCCTGCCCGGCCTCCTGCTGCTCCTTCGCGAGACCAGGCCAGTTCTTCGTCAACACGCGGCCGCCGGCGATTCCCTTGCCCATCGAGAACATCACCGTGCCTCGGCCGTGATCCGTGCCCGCGCTGCCATTCTCGCGCACGTTGCGCCCGAACTCCGAGACCGCAACGACCGTGACGTTGTAGCCCGTCGCGATCACGTCGGCATAGAACGCGGCCAGCGAGTTCGAGAAATCCTGCATAGTCCTGAACATCGACCCCGCGATCGGATCCTGCGCCGAGTGCGTGTCCCAGCCGCCGACGTCGACTTGGGCCGCTTCGATGCCCACGTCGTTCTTGATCAGCACCGCGACGGAGCGCAGCGCCTTTCCGAACGAGCTGCTCGGATAGACGGCACCATTCTGCGTCTTGTATCCTGCAAAATTTACGGTCTTGAGCAAATTGACGGTATTCGTCGCGTCGAGCGCCGCGGACTTCAACGGCTCGTCGGCGACCGCGTAGTCGCTCTGCATGAACCCGAGGCGCTGCGCCTGCGTGGCCGCGGCCCCACCGATCGTGTAGTTCGTCGGATCGGCGATCGGCAGCGTCTTGGGCGCGCCCACGAGCGTCTTCTGCAATCCGCCCGCGACGCCGAGCGCGCGCAGCGGCGCGTCCGGCTTGAGCGGCGGAATGCTCGCCAGGTGGCGGCCGAGCCAGCCCGTCACGAGGTTCGGATCGACCGGCTTGCCGACTTCCATGAAGCGCTGCGCGTCGAAGTGCGAACGATTCACGTTGAGCTGCCCGGTGGCGTGCACGACGAGCAGATCCTTGAGCGTGAACGCCGGCATGAGGCCGGCCATCGCCTGCGGAAACATGAAGAAGCCGTCGAGATTGACGCCGCCTTTCGCGTCGCCGGGGCGCGGAATCGCGATGGTCGAGCGCGACGTATAGTAGTTCGCGTCGCCGTACGGCACGCACAAGCTCAAGCCGTCGGCGCCGCCGCGCATGAACACCGACACGATGATGTCGCGCGTCGACGCGAAGTTCTTCGCCATGACGACCTTCGGCAGCCACGCGGGAAAGATCGCCGCCGCCGACAGCCCCGCAGCCGCGCCGACGAACTGGCGCCGCGACAGCTCGTTGTATTCCTGACAGCCGCAGTCGTCTTCGTGAGTCTCGTCCATCGTGGGGCTCCGGGTCAGGTCAATACCACTGGTAGGCGTTCGCGCCGATCGCCAGACCGAGCATCTCGCGAACGCGCGCGTCGTTGAACGTGCCCGCGCCGATGTAGGTCAGAAGCGCGGTGCGGGTCACGGCCGGCATCTCACCGCCGAAGAAGTTCAGGTCGACCATGTCCACCGCCGCCGCCGGCGAGCCGGCGAGATACGGCTTCGTGTCCACGGCGAGCGTCGTGGCGGAATTGAGGTTCGCCAGCGCGTTCGCGTAGTTCCAGCGCGGCACGATGTTGCCCGCCCAGTACTCGACCTTGTCGGGAAAACCGTCGGGCGTGTCCCATGAAAAGATCGGATGGCCCATGTTCGCGAGCTGCGCGTTGATCGTGGCCATCGTCGTCACCGTCGGATTCGCCGACCGGAGCGACGACGCGGTGAAATGGAACGGCCGCTTGAACTTCATCGGCGCGGCCGGCAGCCACGAGTCGTTGAGGATCACGCGGATCATCGACTTGATGTCACCGCCCGTCGCCTTGTAGACCGACGCCACCGTCGTGACCTGCGCGTCGGTTGGATTCGGATCGAGCAGCCACTTGAGCATCTTCGTGGCAATGAAGCGCGCCGTGCTCGGATGATTCACCAGCACGTCGAGCATCTGCTCGCCTTCGTTGATTCCCGCAGCGCCGGCGGTCCCCGTCACGCTCACGCCGAGCACCGTCTTGTTGCCCGTGTCGTGAATCGCCGGGTTGAAGACGAACTGCCCCTTGCCCGTGAACGTCCATCCGGTCAACACGCGCGACAGCTCGGCAACGTCGTTCTGCGTGTAGCCGCCGTCGACGCCGAGCGTGTGGAGCTCCATGATCTCGCGCGCGTAATTCTGATTCGGCGCGGTATTGCGGCTCGTCTGCTGGTCGAGGTACAACATCATCGACGCGCTGTGCGCGCTCGCCTTGAGCAGCGTGGGAAATTTGCCGAGCGCGTTGGCACGAATCACGTCGCGCAGGTCGGCAACGAGTAGATAGCCGACCTTGTCGTAGTCCTGGTTGAAATGGTCGCTCCAGAATTCGACCATCCGCTGATACAACTGCCGCTGCGAGAACGCCGCGCGGTAGATCGTCGACTCCTGGAGCTGCGAGCGCAGCAGCCCCGAGTCGGCGGCGAACAACAGGTCCGACGTCTGCGACATCAACGGCCACTTCGCGGCCACCACCGCTTCCACCGCGTCGTCGTTGATGCGCGTATGGTTCAACTGATAGTTGAGATACCCCTGGTAGCCGAGCTGCGTCGCGCGCGCGATCTCGGCCGGGGTCACGCCCATCGTTGCGCGGCGAACAAGCCGGCTCGTGCTCGTGCCCCATTCCGCGAACGCAGCCACGCTCTCGTTCGGGTGCACCATCGGAAACTCGTCGGTCGACACCGGCTCCGACGGACGGCGCGCGCGCGTCGGACGCTGCGCGCGTGCGCGGCCGGGGAGCAACGCGGTGGCCGCGAGTGCGCCGAAGAACACGAACGACCGGCGCGACGAGCGCTCGGTGTCGGCGGGGACGTTGGAAGGCTCGTGCGGCTCGGAAGTCATAGTGCGCATGCGTATGGCCGTCCGGACGGCGTTGCGGTGATCGGCATCACGGTGACGCCGATGCGAAGCAAACTGGTGTCACTGGGATCACTGTCGTCATGGAGGACGCTCGGCGAACACCGGTGTTAAGAAGGACGATTATCGAACGACACAGTGACGCGCATCGTGTACTGATGCACACTAAGATCCTGGTCCCGCTCCTCCTGGCTACGCTCGCCGCGGCATCGTCACGGCGCGCGTGCGCGTCAAGTTCACCACACCGGTCAAAGCGCCCGAAGGTCTGTGGAAGACCTCGCAGCACGTTGCCATGTTCGACTGCGCCAAGAAGAGCGTCGCCGCGAAGGAAAGCGTGTACTACTCGGACGAGGCCGGTACCAAGATCGTCCAACGAAAGGTGATCGCGCAACCAGGATTCGGTCCGGCCATCGGCGGCTCGATGACGCAGGTGGCGCTCGACTACGTCTGTAAGAAGTGACGGCCCTACGCGAGCGCGCGCAGCCTCGCCTCGAGTGCGACCATGGCCTGCGTATCGAGTTCGCAATATTTCAGCAGGTCGTCACGAATCTCGCGCCGCTCCTCGTCGGTCATCTCGGCGCGCTCGAAAATCATGCGTGACAGCTGCACCTGCGCGGTCAATCCCTCGGCGATCGCGAGCCCGTCGTAGGTGAGCTCGGGCACGAGCGCCGGCAGCACTTTCTTCAAGCTGAACGATCCGCCGAACTGCGGGTGATAGACGTGGTCGCGCACGATCGGCAGCAGGTCGACGATCGCGCCGGCAATCGCCAGCAGCTCCGTCGCATGCTCGGGACACGCATCCGCCACGAGGCGGATGCACGCCTGCTCGAATTGCGCGTAGTACGCCGTGACCGTTTGCGCGCCGCGGCACGCGTCGAGTATCGCCTGCGCCGCGTCGGGACGCGGGTCGCCCGCGCCGTCGAACAGCCACGCATGATGGCGCGTCGCACCGTTCGCATCGACGACATGACAGCTCAGCTGCACCGGAATTTGATCGTACGGACGACAGCCCGGCCATAGGGGAATCGCGGGCTGCACCGTCTCGAAGTCGAGATGCGCGACGGGCCGCGCGACGCGTGCGAGCGCGTCCAACAACGCCTCTCGCTCGACGACGACGCTTCCCTGCCGCACCGCACGCCGCTGGCGCGCCGCGATCGTGGACAGCTTCACCGAATCCGGCAGCTCGGGAATCGTCGTCCACCCCGACGCGACGAATCCATCGGCCTTCTTGCCGATGCGATAGAGCGTGCTCACGTGATGGTCGGGCAGCGGCAACCAGCAGCGCTCCATGAACGGGCACTCGGTCGGCTTCGAGCAATGCGCGCCGGCGGCGACGGCGGGTGCGGCCGTCTCGCTCGCGACGCGAACTTGCTCGACGATCTGCCGGTCGATCGCGTCGATCTGCTCCTGCACCTTGTCGGTGACGTCTTCGCGCACGAAGAGGTTCGACAGATCGGGGTGCCGGCATTCACGGTTGAGATGCATCAACTCGTAGCGCACGACGGGAACGCCCGACGCGCGCAGCACGCACGCCTGCACGGTGATGTCGGGAATGTGCTCGGCTTCGCTCACCGAGCTCGTGGCCTTCACCTCGATTAGCGCCCACCCGCCGTCGACGCGCTCGAGGATGTCGGTGAACACGAGCGTGTCGTTCGCGAGGAACGCGCCCTCGTAGACCGCGGAGACGTTCGTCTGCAGCGCGGCCACGGTCTCCGCGACGAGTCCGGCGATGCTGCGGCCCCGGCGTTCGACGAGATGTCCGCCCGGCACATAGCCGCGCGCTATCGCCCCCACGCGCGAGCCCTCCTTCATCCGATATCGCGCCACCTCCGACTCGCGCAGCTCCTCGGCGGCCGGGTCGTGCAGGTGCCACCAGAGCCGTTTGTGGCACTGCAGGCCCGCGAGGACGGTCTTCTTCGAGAGAGCGTAGTCGGTAAACACGCGTCAACGTAGGCTCCGGCCCGCCAACTCGCTACCACCTCCCTCTTCCCCAATCGCACAGGAATCGATTAACGTGTGTTCGGTATATATTCGGGTGCAGAGACATGAAGAAAATTTGGCTCACCACCGACGGTCAGCCGCACGATTCCATCCTCGGCGTATTCACCAGTCAAACCGGAGCGGAGCGCTATCGCGATCTCCTCGTCGACCGCTATGCACTCGGCAAGAATCTCAGTCTCATGGGCAAGCCGCTCGCCCACGACGCGGGCGCGTGGCTTCTGGGCCTCGGGCCCACCGTGGCGTCCCGCACCGTCGACGACAACCTCGACTTTCTGCGCGGCGCCTGGATGGTGAAGGTCGATGAGACGTGTCGCATGGTCTCGTGCGAGTTCAGCACGAAGCTCAAGCCCGGGCAACCGCCCGCGACGTATCGCGTGGGCATTCATCGCATCTGCCAGGCGCACGGCACCACGCCGCACGCCGCCCTCGACGCGGCGCGCAAGGCGATGGTGTCGCACTTGGGCCGCGCGAGGACGTAGGCCGTGCCCGGCTACGCTTTCGGCGACGGCAGGCTGACGACGATCGCCGTGATCATCAACACGATCGCCGCCACACCCAGCTCCGCCGTTGCCGAGCGCTTGATGGCCGACGCGGCTTCCTCGGTGCCGAGTGTTGGACGCTGGCGGCGCCAGTTCCACGCGCCGAGCGCGAACACCATGGCGACGAAGACCAGCTTGGCGATGAGCGCGTAGCCGTACGGCGTGGTCCACAGCGAGTCGAGCCGGTGCAGGTGGGTCCAGGCCGTGATCACGCCGAACAGCACGACCACTCCACCCATCGACAGTGCAAGCGGGGAGAAGCCGTTCACCATGTCCGCCGCGATCGCCCCGCGCCTCGCGCGCGTGGGCTCGTGCTTGAGCAGCGCGCTCAATCCCGCAACGACGAGCACGAACAACGTGCCGATCCAGAGTCCCGCGGCAAGCACGTGGATCGGGTTGACGAGTGACGCCCACCTGCCAACCAGCGCCGCCCGCAACGAGCTCACGACGACGCCGACCGCGGCGAGCACCCACCCCGCGTTGATGCGCCCCATCGCGAGCGCAAACCCAACCAGTGCGAGCAGGAGAAACCCGAGCTGCGCCGCGGTCTGCACGTCGCTCGTCACGAATGCCGTCACGCCAAGGTGTTTCTTGGCGGCAGCTCCCGGCAGCTGCCAGAGCAGCATCGCGAGGCTGATCAGCACTCCCACGAGACCCATCCCCGCCGCGCGGCTCGCCGCGTCGTCGTAGAACGGCCGGTCTGTTTCTATTTCCCTGCTTTTCAGCGCGAAGAAACGAAACCCGATCGCTCCCGCGGCGAGAAACTGCGCGATGAAACCGATGAGCTGAACGATCGGCTCCGGCCATTGGATGAGCGGTTCGGCTTGCATGCGTTCGGATCTCCGGAAGTGTGTTGGGCCCGGTGCGCACGGATCGCGCCACCGTGAACCTGACACCGACCTGTCCAACCACCCTGAGTGGCTTATTATCCGCCATGCGCAAATCATTGTCGTCCCTCATCATGCTCGGACGTCTGCTCGGAGTCGTGCAGATCGTCGTCGGCCTCGGCATGTGGTTCGGTATGTTGGCCGGCGCCGTGGCGTTCCACACGGCGGTCGGCTCCCTGTTCGTTCTCGTGCTGTGGGTCGTCGCGGGGATCGCGCTGTTCGCCCTGCCGAAGCGCGGCGTCGCGCTCTTTGCGCTGCTCTGGGGCGCGCTGGTGCTCTGGTTCGGCATGGCGCAAATGACGCTGCTGCCGGGCAGCGCGCACTGGGCCATCCGCGTGGCGCACCTGCTCGTGGGCGTCGCGGCAATGGGACTGCTCGAAGCGCTCGGCGGCGCGGTGAAGCGCCACAAGGCTGACGTGACGCCGTAGCTATTGTAGCGGGCGAACGCGGGGCGGTCGTGACACCGCTTATCTATTGCAACACCTCGCGCGGATCGACCGACGTCGCCCGGCGTGCCGGCAAATACGCCGCAGCCGCCGCGACGAGCGCCATGAATACCGCCGCTCCCACCAGCACGTGCGGATCGGTGGGGCTCACCTGAAAGACCAGCGACTGCATCACGCGCGACAGCGCGAGCGCACCCGCCAGTCCCACGGCGACGCCGACCGCCGTGACGCCAAGCCCCTGCTTCATGACCGACAGCCGGATACGGCCCCTCGGCGCGCCGAGGGCCATTCGAATGCCGAACTCCCGCGCGCGCATGCGTACGGCGTATGAGAGAACTCCAAACAACCCGAGCGCCGCGAGGCCGAGGGCGACGAGCGCGAAGCAGACGAGAATGCGCATCGTGAACACACGCGTCGCCGTGCCGCGACCAATCGCGTCGGTGAGCGGCATCGGGTGATACATCACGAGCTGCGGATCGAGCGCGGCGAGTGCCGCGCGGACGTCGGGCACCAGCGTCATCGCCGGTCCGGCCGCCGACACGACCTGCGTGAGCGCCCAGTTGCGATCGCCCGCGAACTGTGCGTGCGCGTGATAGACGTAGCTGTCGCGCTTCCCTTCCGCGTCCACTGCCACGTCGGGCACCACGCCAATCACCTCGCAATCGAGACCGCCCGTGTTCAACCGCTGTCCGATCGGATCCACACCGGGAAAGATCCGGTCGGCGGTGCTCTTGCTCACGACCACCTTGTGCGACGATCTCGCATCGTCGCGGCCGTCGAAGATCCGGCCCGCGACCAGCGGAATGCCGACGGCGCGAAAGTAGTCGCCGGAAATGACCCGCTCCTCCGCGCCGATGCTGCCGGCGCGCGAATTGGCCACCGGACCGGTGAGCGCCTGCACGCCCCAGGAGTTGTAGCCGCCGGTCGCCGGCAGCTTGGACACGCCGCCCGCCGCGCGCACGCGCGGAATGGCTTCCACCGCGCGCGCGAAGCGCTCGTACAACGCGCCGCGCGCCGTTGAATCGTAGCGCGCGCCCGGGAGATTGAGCTCGAACGCAAGCACGTCGTTCGTCGCAACGCCAAGGTCGATCTGGCGAATACGCTCGAAGCTCACGAGCAACAGTCCCGCGCCGACGAGCAGGATGAACGCGAGCGCCACCTGCGATACGACGAGACCGGCGCTCAGCCGGCTCTGCCCACTGCTGCCGGCCGTCGAGCGCGTCTGCTCGCGCAGCACGTCGCCCGGTTGGGTGCGCGCCGCGCGCAACGCCGGCGCGAGGCCGAAGACGATCGCGCTCAGCGAGGCGACGCCCAACGAGAACACGAGCAGCCGCGGATCGAGCGACAGCTGCTCGAGCCGTGGAATCGTACCCGCGCCCAATACGACGATCGCCGACATCGCCAGCCGGGCCACGACCAACCCGGCGACGTCTCCGAGCAGCGCGAGCGTCAAGCTCTCGACCAGCAGTTGTCGCACCAGTCGCGAGCGGTCGGCGCCGAGCGCCGTGCGGAGCGCGAACTCGCGCCCGCGCTCCGACCCGCGCACGAGCAGCAGATTGGCGATGTTGACGCAGACGAGCAGCAGGATGAGCCCCACCGCGCCGAGCATGAGCTCGAGCGAGCGGCTCACCGGTGCCACGACGTCGCTCTTGAGCGGCTCGATGCCGGTGTGCTTCTCCTTCGCGGCCGGATACTGCACGCCCAGCGCGCGATCGAGCCCGTCGACCTCGGCCTGCGCACGCGCGACGGTGACGTCCGGGCGGAGGCGTCCGATGATCGTGAGATAGTGGTTCGATGCGTTCGACGCATCCTTCCCGGGTGTGACGTCGATCGGCACGAGCGCGTCGATCGCGCCCGCTACGGGATCGGCAAACCCTGGCGGCAGCACGCCGACGATCGCGTGTGACTTGCCGCTCATCATCATCTGCCGTCCAACGACGGACGGATCGCCACGATACTGGCGCTGCCAGAGCGCGTCACTCAGCACGACGACGGGCGCACCGTTCTCCTCGGCCGCCTCGAAGCCGCGGCCGAGCCGGGGTGGAACCAGCGTTACGGCGAAGTAGTCGGCGCTCACGGGAAGCACGCGGATGCGCTCCGGATGCTCGGCACCGCCAATGTCGGCGCCCGACTCGCTGTACGTGAGAATCGCCGCCGTGGCCTGGAGCGACGAGAGCTGCGCGCGATAGGCGAGGAAGTGCACCGGCGTGACGAAGCCGCGCGGCGCGCTGGCGCGTCCGTACGCCTGATACAGCCGCACGAGACGCCCAGGCTCCTGGTACGGCAGCGGGCGAAGCAATACCGTGTCGATGGCGCTGAAGACGGCCGTCGTGCCGCCGATCCCGATGGCCAGCGTGAGCACGGCAACGGTGACGAAGCCGGGGCTCTTCGACAGCGTGCGGAGCGCGTGCGCGAAGTCGCCGGTGCTCTCCTCCACCCATCGCGTGCCGCGCGCGTCGCGCACCTCCTCCTTGGTGCGCTCTACGCCGCCGAGCGCGAGGAGACCGCGGCGGCGCGCTTCGACGCCGTCCATGCCGGAGCGCCGGTTCTGCGCCGTTTCCATCTCGACGTGGAAGCGGAGCTCCTCGTCCATCTCGCGCTCGTCGCGGCCGCGAAACAGGAGCGCGCGCACCCGCTCGACGATGTCTGTGAGAATGCTCATGACACCTCCGGGGTCAGTCGCGCCGTCATGACCCAGTTCACCGCCGACGACGCGCGTGCCCACGACACGCGCTCGGCGTCGAGCTGGCGGTGGCCCGCCACGGTGAGCTCGTAGTAGCGCGCGCGGCGGTTGTTCTCCGTGGTCCGCCAGCTCGTTTTCACCCACCCGCGGCGCTTCATGCGCACGAGCGCCGGATAGAGCGAGCCCTGGGCGACGAGAAACACGTCGCGCGAGAACTGCTGAATGCGCTGGGCAATGCCCCACCCGTGCATCGGCTCGAGGGCTAACGTCTGGAGGGCCAACATCTCCAGCGTGCCCTGCAAGAGCTCGGACCGTTCGTCGGACACGCGCACTCCTTCATATGGTCTGGAGGAGCAATATACGAGGCTTCTCCAGACGGTCAACAGGAGAGTGCGCCTCAAGGATTCGGACGCGGACGCGGCTGGGGCCACGGCCAGGGCCACGGCCCCCGTCGGCCGGCGAGCGCCCGCACCGCCATCTCGCGCGTGTCCTGGTCCTTCGATTCGAGCAGGTCCTTGAACACGTCCGACGAGCGGTCGCCCGACTCGAGCAACGCGCGCACGAGCGCCTGCCGCACGCGGTCGCGCTGCTCGGTCCGCAGCGCCGCGGTCACGTCCTTCACCGCGTCGGGGTCGCTGATCTGGCTCAACGCCCACGCCGCCTTGAGCCGCACCTCGTCCTCGGGATCGCGCAGCGCGGTGATGAGGCCCTTCGGCGCACGCCCCGGATTGAGCTCGCCCACGGCCCACGCCGCGGTTGCGCGCACGTGCGACGACTTGTCCGCCGTCGCGACGTCGGCCAGCGCGTCGGACGCGCGCTTCACTCCGAGCTCGCCCAACGCCCATGCGGCGGTCTCGCGCACGTTCGGGCTGTCGTCCTGGCGCATCGCCGTCGTCAACACGTCGACGTGCTCGCGCGCGTGCACCTCGGCGAGCGCCCACGCCGCCATCTCGCGGACCTCGGGGCCCTTGTCGCCGCGCAGCGCGGCGCCGAGTCCGTCGGCCGCGTTGCGCGCGCCGATCTCACCGAGCGCCCACGCCGCCGTTCGGCGAACTTCGGCGTTCGAGTCGTCGTGCAGCACGCGAAGCAGCACGTCCACGTTGTCGGTCGCCTGGAGATGGCCAAGCGCGACGACCGCGGCACCGCGCACCTCCGGAGACGCATCGCGAGCGAGCTCCGCGACGCTCGACGCCACTCGGCGCTCGCCGATTCGTCCGAGCGCCCACGCGGCGTTCGCCCGCACCGCGGCAACCTCGTCGCGCAGCGAGCGCGCGACCTCGTCGGCCGATCCCTTGTCGCCGAGCAGACCGAGTGCACGCGCGGCTCCCGCACGCTCGACCGATGCCGGTGCGCGCAGCTTCGCCGTGAGCGCGGGCACGAAGCTCCGATCGCCCGATCGGCCGATGAGCGTGCCCGCGAGGTGCCGCACGCAGCCGTCGTCCGACGCGAGCGCGGCGATCAACACCTGCGCTTCACCCCGATCGAGCGTCGCCGTGCGCATGTCGCGCACGAGCTGGTGAACGTCGGCGTGAATCGCGAGGTCGGGCGCGTCCCACGAGCCGCCCCATCCCGACGACGCGCCGTCCGACGCGAGCACGCACACCGCCGGCGCCACACCGCGCGCCGACGCCAGCAGCTCGGCAACGCCCACGCGCTGCGCCGACGCCGCCGGTTGATCGGGCACCGGCAGCACGCTGACCATCACCCCGCTCTTCATGGCGAGCGTGGCGGCGAGAATGAGAGATTTCATATGCATGATGCTCCTCTAGCAGGTTCGATCAATGTTGAATTTTCAGCACCGGCGGCCGTACGAAACCGCTCGCAGGCGGTCGCGCTCCACTCTCAGCGTCGACCGCTCATGGATACGGACGCGGCCACGGCCATGGCCACGGCCACGGCCAGGCCCCTTCGCCGCCAGCGAGTGTGCTCACCGCGTGGCGGCGCAGCTCGGGATCGCTCGACCTGAGCGCGGCGTCGACCACAGCCTGCGACGTTCTCCCCATCGACCGCATCGCCCACATCTCGGCGAGGCGCACCTGGCTGCTCGTCTCCGTCTGGAACGCGCTGACGATCGCGTCGGCCCGCGACGCGTCGCCGATCGTGCCGAGCGCCCACGCCGCGATCTCACGCACCTGCGACGAATTGTCGGTGAGCGCATTGACGAGCGACGGCGGCGCCTTCTTGACGTCCATCTGCGCCACGGCCCAGATGGCGAGCTGTCTCACCTGCGCATCGGAATCGACGATCAGGCTCTCGACCGAGCCGAGCTCTCGCTCCGCGCCGATCGATCCGAGCGCCCATACGGCCGTGGTGCGCACGTGCGCGCTCTTGTCGCGCGTGGCGTCGCCGAGCGCCGCGACGGCGTCGTCGCTGGTATGGTCGGCGAGCGCCCAGGCGGACATCTCGCGCACCTTGTCGTCGGCGTCGCCGCGCAGCGCCTTGACCAGGGCGGCGCGAGCGTCGGACGACTGAACGTCGTGCAGACCCCACGCGGCAGTGCGCCGAACGCTCGCGTCGCCGTCGCTGCCAAGAATACGAATGAGCATTCCCACACGACCGCTGTCGGCCGCCTGCCCCTGCTCAGGCGCAAGTGCCGGATCCGCCATCTCGATCTGCGCGGGCAGCGCGTTCGCTATTTCGGCGAGCTCCGGTGCCGTGATCTCGACGAGCGGCGTCGCTGGGGGTAGCTCCGTCGGCGTCTTGGCCGACGCGGGCGCAACGGCGGCGATCGTCAGCGAGACGACGCCGAGCGTCGCGACGAGCAGCCCCGCCCGCAGCCGGCTTGGCGGCGTGCGGGGGATCGCGGGATCGAGAATGGCGAGCATCCGTCCCTCGAACTCCTTCTTGCGGGCCATCGGCAGCGCCATGACGGGCGCGCCGTGGTGACGAACGCTCGTCACCATGTCGAGCAGATGCTGCGCGTACTCGCTCGGCCGCGCGCCGCAGCTCAGCACGAGATCGTCGCACGCCCGCTCGCTCTCGGCACGCAGATTCTTCGCCGCGGTCCAGACGAGCGGGTGGAACCAGTACAGCGCGCAGGCGACGCGCCCGAGTGTGTGTCCGATGAGATCGTGACGCTTCACGTGCGCGAGCTCGTGCAGCAGCACCGCACGGCGCCGGTCGTCGGTCCAGTCTTCCGCCGCCGCCGGCAACACGATGGTCGGCGCCAGCGCGCGGCAGGCGAACGCCATCTCGATTCGATCGCTCATCACGAGACGCGGCGGAACGTCGAGGTCGAGCCGGTCGGCGACCTCGCACAACGGCGTGGTCCAGTCGGGCGACGTCAGCTCCCGCGCCTCCTCCACGATGCGGCGCACCGAGAGCGCGCCCCCGACGAGCCAAGCGAGCAGCGAGAGCGCAACGCCGGCCCAGAGAAGGGCGAGAAGCTGAAGCGTCGTCAAGGCGAAGGTCGTCGTTCCCAGCTCGTAGGCTGGCGCAAGTGCGGGCGCCGGCGCCGACGGCACGACGACCGTCGTGGTGGCGTCTCGTGAATCGGTCGCGATGATCAGCGGGGCGATCGGCGCATCGAGCTCCGACGAGCTGCGAACTAGGAGCGACGAGTTGACTGGCACACTCGGCAAGATCCCGATTCGCAACGCCCCGATGCGCGACAGCAGCGGCAACGCCAACACCCCCACGAGCGCCGCGAGCCAGACGAGATGTCGCGCGCCGGCCGTGCTGCGCCGAAGCGGCAGCGTCGCGACGAGTGCGGCGACGAGCAGCAGCGTCGCCTTGGCGAGGAAGAGCAGCAGCGGAAGAGCGCCCGAGAAGGGCGCGAAGCTCGGCATCATGATCTCATCTCCCCGTTTTGCGGGTCGTCGAAATACGCTTGCGAAGGCTCTCGATCTCGGCCTCGCTGAGCGTCGTGTCGGACATGCGCAGCACCGCGGCAACCGCCTGCTCGGCGGAGCCGTCGAAGAAGGTCCGAATCACATGTTTGAGCGCATCTTCGCGCGCCCGCTCGGTGTTCACCGCGGGCAGGTACACGTAGCGCGGACCGTCTTCGCGATGCGTGATCAGATTCTTCTCCATGAGAATCCGCAGAATCGACCGCACGGCCGAGTACGTCGGCGGATCCGGGAGATCGGCCATCACCTCGGCGACCGTGGCTTCGTTGCGACGGTAGAGAATGTCCATCACCTGCCGTTCACGGCGCGACAGGTCGTTCGGCGAATCCTTCGGCAAGACATCTCCCGGTGGCGGCTGTGTTGATTTTTCAACACTACGGGGCAAAAGTCAATGCTTTTGTTTGACTACATGAATGAGGACGGCGAGGGATTGTCATCCTGAGCGCACGGATTGTCATCCTGAGGGCAGGGGGTTGTCATCCTGAGCGCAGGGGTTGTCATCCTGAGCGCACGGGGTTGTCATCCTGAGCGCAGCGAAGGATCGCTTTCCCAGCGGAGCGATCCTTCGCTTACGCTCAGGATGACAAGCCAGCGAAGGATGACAAGCCAGCGAAGGATGACGAGCCAGCAAAGGATGACAAGTACGCGAGTCCGCGCTAGCGCGGCTCACGCCGAAGCAGCACCGGCGCACCACCAACCGAAGGCGCCAACAACAGCCCCGGCACCGGCAACACTTTTTCCCACCCATCCGCCCCACTCGGCGCAACGCTGCTCGACGCGCCGCCCACCGGCACGCGATACGGGTCCGCCGCGAACGGATTGACGACGTAGCCGATGTCGCCGAGGCTGCCGATCGTGATCGTGCTGAGCGGCATGCCGCCGGCGTTCACGTACCCCGTCATCAGCTCCGATTGGAACGTGCTCTCGCGCCAATGCGCGTCGGCGGTGCCGCGAACGCCGTTGTTCTCGACGGGTACGCTCGTGCCGCAGATCGCGGTGCCACCGTCGTCCATGCACCCCTGGCGTCCGTTGAGCCCGTAGTAGGCCACGGTCGGCGTGCCTTCGGCTTGCACCAGCGACTTGATCGACCAGAGCGTGCCCACGCCAAGGACGTGCAGCATTTCGTGCGTGATGACGTCCTGGAGCATGCCGCGCGTGTCGAGGCTCTGGAGATCGGCGCCGTCGAACTCCATGACGCCAACGGCGGTGAGATAGCCGCTCGACGCGTTGCGAAAGACGCACGGCCCCGCCTGCGCGAGAATCTTCCCGACGCCGTCGATGTTCTGCACCGAGGCATAGATGACGATGTCGTCGACCGTCTCGTTCAGGATCGGCGTGCCGGGCATGCCGCACACCGAAGCGACGTCGACGTTGGTGAGCGCGACGTCGGGCACGTCGCCGACGACAATCGCGCTCAGGCGCGCGGCGGCGTTGGTGAACAGCGCCTTCTGCGCGTCGGTCATGTCGGGGCCGAAGAAGCGCACGTCGATGTGGTAGTCGGTCTGCACGGTCGCGGCGACGTCGGTGCTGAGCGCGCCCGACGCGACATGCAGCGTCTGCGGCACGGCGCTCTTGCCGAGCGTCCAGGAGGGCAGCGTGATCGATCCGTCGGCCGCGCTCGTCGCGCCGCTCGCACCGATCGAACCGCCGCCAGCCGTTACGGCGACCGTCACGCTCTGACCGGAGACCGCGTTGCCGAACCGATCCGCGACGCGCACGACGACGGGCGCCGGAAGCGCGATGCCGGCGCGGCTGCGCTGTGCTGCACCTTGCGCCACGAGGATCTGCGTCGGATCACCGGGCGACAGATTGGCGATGAACGACGTCGTCGCCGCGCCGGCGATGAGCGTCAGCACGCTCTGGCCCACCGTCGTTCCGACCGTCCACGAACCGACGTTCACGTTGCCATTCGCATCGGACACGAGCGCTGCCGGCGCGCTGCCGCCGCCGGTGAGCGTGACGACGACGTTCGCCGCGGCAATGGGATTGTCGAACGCATCGGTGACGCGCGCCGACGGCGCCGGCGTGATCGCGTCGCCGACGCGCGCGCTGATCGTGCTCGGCGTGGCCGCGACGATCTTCGCTGCCGCACCGGCGCTCGCCGCGGCGGTGATCGTGAGCGCCGGCAGTCCGCCGACGGTGACGGTGATCTGATTGTCACCCACCTTGGGACCGAGCGTCCACACACCCACGCTCGTCGGAGCGCCGCTCGTGGTCGTCGTCGGCACGCCGGCGAGCGTACCGTTCCCAGCCACGACCGCCACTGACACGCTGACGCCGCCCATCGGGTGCCCACTCTCGTCGTTCACGACGAACGTCGGCGGCGCCGCGAGCGGCACGCCGACGGTGCCCGTCAGTGCGCCGGCCGCCGAGACCGCGATGGACGCGGGCTTCGGCGGAGACGTGTTGTCGCCATGGCAGCCGGCGACAACGGCGGACGCGAGCGTGAGCATCGACAGATATCTAATGAACTTCAGGAGCATCTCCCTTTGATAGTTGGAGCCGGCGTATCAACGCGATGGCTTCCGAATGTCATCCCGCGCGAAGTACCCCACAGTTCTCGAACTGAGCCGCGAATACTAAACTTTCAACCGCGCCTCGAGCTGTTTGACGCGCTCTCGGCTGACCGGCACTCTCGCACCGGTCGAAAGTAGGGCGCTGTACGCGTACGGCGAGTCCGCCCGCAGCTCGCGAATGAGATCGAGCCGCACGAGCGCCGAACGGTGTGTACGGTGGAAACGCGCTGGATCGAGCGAGGCCTCGAGGCGCGACAGCCGCTCGCGCAAGAGACGGACGCGGCCTTGGGCGTGAACGCGCACGTAGTACGTGTCGCCCTCGATCCATTCGACCTCGTCCACCGGCACCACGAGCCGGCGGCCGCGGTCGGGAATGACGAGCTGCTGGACATACCGCCCGGCCGCGACCGGCGGCGGCTCCGCGTCGAGCCCGGCGCGCAGCGCGCGCGCTTCGGCGATGCGGCGCACCGCCCGCTCCAGCGCCGCGCGAAGACGTGCGTCGGCGACCGGTTTCACGAGAAAGTCGAGCGCCTCGGCATCGAAGGCACGCACCGCGTGCTCGTCGTACGCGGTCACGAAGATCACCGCCGGCGGCGTCGCCTCCGGCTCGAGCTGCTCGAGCATCGCGAAGCCGTCGAGCACCGGCATCGCGACGTCGAGCAGGAGAATCTCGGGTTGCAGTTCGCGAATACGATCCAGCGCGACGACGCCATTCTCACACAGTGCGACGACCGACACACCCGGTACCGCCGCGCGTTCGACCGCGTCGCGCAGCCCGTCTCGGGCGAGCGGCTCGTCGTCGACGACGACGACACGATACGTATTCGCGATCTGTGATGACGTCATACCGGGGAATGCGGCGTTGCAGGCTGCGTCTCGAACGGGAGCACGATCTCGACGCGCGTTCCGCCGCCGTTCACCCGTTCCATCGTGAGACGCGCGCGGTCCCCATATAGACGACTCAGTCGCTCGCGCGTATTCGCCAAGCCAATGCCGAACGACGGCTCGGCGTCCGCCGCCGCGGTCGGTGGACCGTCGTCGGCGACCACGAGGCGCAAGGCATCCCCCTCTCGCGTCGCGTCGATCCGCACGGTTCCGCCATCGAGCGCGCGCGCCACGCCATGCTCCACCGCGTTCTCGACGATGGGCTGCAGCAGCAACTGCGGCACGAGCGCCTCGCTGGTTCCTTCGGCCGCCGTCACCTCGAACCGCAAGCGCGCGCCGAACCGCACCACCTGCACGGCGAGGTATTCCCGGACGAAGTCGAGCTCGTCGCGGAGCGAGACCGCGGTGCGACGCTCGTCGAGCACGTAGCGAAGGAGCGCCGTCAACCCTTCGACGAGCCGCGACGTCTCCTCCGGTCTTCCCGATCGCGCGAGCACGTTCACGCTGTTCAACGCGTTGAACAGGAAGTGCGGGTTCAGCCGCGCGCGCAGCGCGGTGAGGCGAGCGTCGAGCGACTCCGCGCGCAACGCCGCCTCGCGTTGGTCCGACTCGCGCCGGTGGCGCTCCACGTCGGAGACGTAGCCGAGCGCGAGGATGGCGAGATAGGCGAGGAGGTCGAGCGGGAGGTAGACCGCGAGCGCCATGAAGGCGAGCGTGTGCCCGCGCGGCTCGATCGGAATGAATAGCACCTTCGAAACGAGCAGCAGCAGCGCAACATGCACGGCGCAGAGGCAGGCAACGATCAGCAAGTGCGACAGCAGATCGAACGCCCGAACTCCGGTGCCGGCTCGGCGCACAATCGGAGCGAGCACGCTTCGCTCGTCGAGAATGAGCGGCGCCGACGCGATCCAACCCAGAAGCGTCATGATCTGCCAGATCAGCGCGAGCCATTCCGGCGTCCGATGCCCCGCGGCGCGCAGATTCACGATGAGCAACGGAAGGCCGGCCGCGGCGATGGCGATCAGCGCGACGGCCAGCAGCACGCGCTTCGAGAGCGGACGCTCGGCCCAAGGTCCCTCGCTTTCCGGTGGATCGTCGAGCTGCGACGCGGCCGTGTCGAGCAGGCGGCCGGCAAGCCGTCCGCCGCCGGCGCCAATGAGCGCCGGCAGGAACGCGATGATCATTCCCGCGTTGACGCTGCCGGTGAACAGCGCGCTCGCGCCGACCAATCCGAGCGTGGTCGCTGCCGCGGCAAGAACCACCGGCGCGCGTCCGGGCAGCGTCAGCGCGAACGTCACCAGCATCACGATGAGCACCGTGCCT
Organism: Gemmatimonadota bacterium; assembly: GCA_028287235.1. Classification (GTDB taxonomy): domain Bacteria; phylum Gemmatimonadota; class Gemmatimonadetes; order Gemmatimonadales; family Gemmatimonadaceae; genus JAQBQB01. The sequence continues at coordinate 173,631 of JAQBQB010000010.1, forward strand.
TGGACCTCGCTCGCCGAGGCGTCGAGCCACGCCGCGGCGGAGCCGCCGGCGAGCGCCAATGCGCCCCAGATCGCGAGCTCGGTTGTCGTCAGGTGTGGCTTCAGACGTGTCTTCATGCGCTGGAGTGTATGGCGCGCCGGTCGCACCACCAACGCCGGTGCCACGAACACCCCCATTGGTGCAACGACCCCCGATTACTTTGCGCCATGACCACCGCTACGCTGCCCGCAAATCCGCTCTCGCACCGCCGCGCCTACGTCTCACTCGCCCTCGGCGTGTTCGCCATCGGGTGGTCGGCGATTCTCGTGCGATGGGCCGGAACCTCGGGGATGGTCTCGGCGTTCTACCGCCTCACCTTCGCGTCGCTGGTGTTCATTCCCTGGCGGATGTTCGCGAAGTCGAAACTCCCGCCGTCGACGCCGGATGCGCGCCGCGCGGCGATCGTCGCGGGCATCTTCTTCGGCGCGGACCTCGGCTTCTTCAACACCGCGGTCATGACGACGAGCGCGATGAACGCGACGCTGCTCGGCGTGAACGCGCCGATCTTCGTGGCGTTCGGCAGTTGGCTCATGTACGGCGAGCGCCCGACGACACGTTTCTGGCTCGGCTTTTTGCTGGCGTTCGGCGGCATGGTGGCGATCGTCGGCACCGACGTGGTGATCCACCCTACGCTCGGCTACGGCGATCTCCTCGCGGTGGCGGGCGCCGCGTGTTACGGCGTGTACCTCCTCTACGTCCAGCGAAGCCGCGTCGGGATGGACTCGCTGACCTTCAGCGCGTGGTCGGCGGGTATCGGTGCGCTCGTGCTGCTGCCGGCGTGTCTGTTGACCGGGCAGCAGATGACGGGATTCAGCGGCCGCTCGTGGCTGGCGCTCGTGGCGCTGGCGCTCACGGCGCAGGTCGTGGGGCATCTGTTCGTGGCGCACGCGATGGGCCGGCTGCCCGCGACGCTCTCCTCGATCGTGCTGCTCGGCCAGGCGCCGATCACCGCGCTTCTCGCGTGGCCGTTGCTCGGCGAGCGGATTCGCGCCGCTCAGGTGGTCGGCGGCGCGCTCGTGCTGGCGGGCATCATGGTGGTGAACGTGACGCGTCAGCGTTTTCGCCAGGGACGCAGCACTTCGTAGGTCGCGACGCTCGTCGGGACCGTCTTCGTTCGGCTCACGAGGCGGCGCCGCTCGAGAATCCGCAGCGCCTCCTGCACGCCGCGCTTCGAGAGGCCGGTGCCGTCGGCGATGTCGCGCAGGCTCGCCGTGACCGTGCGTTCGCGCTCGGCCGTCTGCCCCCAGAGAAACAGGTAGACCAGGAGGGCCGACGGGCGCTTGTCGTGCCCCACGAGGTCGGGCATCAAGGTGTCGATCACGTACCGGTCGACGTGCAGCTGCTGCATGCGGCTCCTCCGGCTTGGCTACTGAATGCCCTTGGCTACTCAGTGCTATAGAAGCTAGTTCGCCACTGGACCGTCGGCGAGGTGCGGTGAAGATTGGACGCCGGCCTTCACCCGCACCCCACCGATCATGATCAAGAGCATCAAGTTCACGAGCATTCCGACGCGCGACCAGCAGCGCGCCCTGACCTTCTGGACGGAGCAGGTCGGGTTCGTGGTCCACACCGACCAGCCGTTCGACGAGCACCAACGCTGGATCGAGCTGCGCATCAAGGGGAGCGATACGCACCTCGTGCTGTTTACGGCGCATGGCCAGGAAGAGCGCATCGGCAGCTTCGCGGGGGTGTCGTTCGCCTGCGAGAACGTCGAGAAGACGTACGAGGAGCTGTCGGCGCGCGGCGTGGAGTTCGCGGATCCGCCCAGGAAGGAGGATTGGGGGACGTCGGCGATCTTCAAGGACGTGGACGGCAACTCATTCGTCCTTTCCTCGCGATGAGAACTGTGGCATAGTATCACGGCTGCACGGTTGCACCCACTCCCCTCCCCGAGGTGCGTATGCCGTCCGTGAACATTCTCGCCGTATTGGTCAGCGCCGTCGCCATCTTCGCGCTCGGCGGCCTGTGGTACTCCCGCATCCTATTCGCCGAACGGTGGATGGCGTTGCAGGGCAAGACGCGTGAGGAGATCACGGCCGGCGGCGGCGCGAGCCCCGGGATGTACGTCCAGGTGTTCATCTGCGGCCTGCTCGTGGCCGCGGCGCTCGCCGTGATTCTCAACCATTTCGTGAACCTCACCCTGGCTCGCGGCATCGGCGTCGCGGTGCTCTGCTGGCTGGGCTTTGCCGCGGCGACGAGCTACGGCAGCGCGCTCTTCTCCTCGAAGCCGCGCGCGCTGTGGGTGATCGACACCGGGTACAATCTGGTCGCGTTCGTGCTGGCGGCGGTGATCTTGACGCTGTGGAGATAGAGTCCGGCGCTCTTCTTTCCCTCGCTCGGGACCCTTTTTGAACAGCGTTAGCACGGACACAGCCGGACAAGCACGGACGGGCACGGACAGGCATCACCGGTGACCGGAAACTTTTTCTTATGAGAAAACGCTCGGGATGCCAGTAGTGGCATCCCGAGCGTCCGTTCCAGAAAAATGTCACTCGTCCCGCTTCTCCGTGCCCGTCCGCGCGTGTCCGTGCCCGTCCGTGCTAACGCTTTTCCGAGAGCGTCCCACTAGAGCGCGTCACTCGATCGTAATCGGCACCGGCCGGTCGAGCATCACCGTCTTCGTCTCGCTCCGAAAATGAAGCACCCGCCAGAACCAGCTTTCGTCGCGCGGCTCGCCGCCGTGCTCCATCACGTAGCGCGCCACGCGATAGGCGTCGTCGGGTTCCATGCGAAGGCAGCCGTGTGAAGCCGCGTCGCCCAGGCTCTCCACGTCGCCAGTGCCGTGGATGTAGTAGTCCGGCTCCTTGAAGAAGATCTTCACGAGCTTCATCGGATTCGCCTTGGCCCCCGGAGCCTGTGGCTTTTTGCCGGCGGCCCATTTTTCATCGGGGGGAATCCACGCGGGATTCCAGATGATCTTCCGAATCAGATACCTGCCCGGAGGAGTGGGCTTGCTGTCCTTCCCAATCGCGATCGGATAGGTCGCCACGACGCTGTCGCCGTCGCGAATCGTGAGCGTGCGCCCCCCAAGACTGGCCTCCAATCGGACGATCGGCGGGTCGGGCTCGGCCGCGGCTCCGCGCTGGACGGCCGCGGAAGCGAGGGCGGCCGTGATACCGAGCAGAATGGCGGCACCCCGCCGGCGGCGAACGATTCCAAACGTGTATGGCCTACGAATATGCTGCATGTGCGGCTGAGGCGGCTGAGGGCTGCGTGCGGTCGGCGTGCTGGCGGCGTGCTGGCGGCGTGCTGGCGGCAACCGGAGCGCCGCGGGTAGCCGTCTCCAAAAGCAAGCCACGTTCCAGCTCTCGCGGCCCGCGATGTGCGCCGGTAAGCCGAAGTGTCGCAGACCGATAACCGCACCATCCAGCGCGGAGCCACACGCTGGACTCTCCGCGAAGTAGACGCGCGGAGAGTCCCGGGAGCCCGCGCTCCACGATGCTTGATCTGCGAGTCCGCCGACGTGATTCGGCGGCTGTGGAGCTACCCCAGCAATTGGTCCGGTCTCGACGACGAATCGCTCTGGGAGCTCTGCGAGCGCGACGTGACGCCGCCGCCCGTTACCGGGGTGGGATAGCCACCGGCTGGCCGCTCGTCACCCACGCGGTCCACCAGACGTCGCGCAGCATCCGCGCGCCGGCGGCGAGCCGGCTCACGGCGAACGCCTTGTTCTCCGGCGCGGTCGTCGCCGCGTCGAACGGGTGCGCCTTGTCGATCTGGTACAGGTGCTCCGTCTCGCGATTGCTCTCCGTGAGATACGCCACGATCGCGGCACGTAGATCGGGAAAGACGCGGGGCGTCGGGTCGACTTGCGAGACGACGTCGGCGGTCTTGATTTGCGCGCCGACGTACGCGGACTCGAAGCGCGCGTGGAACGCCCGGTCGGTGGCGTAGCCATTCGGGTTCGGGCCCGTCCAGCCGTTGAACTGGATCGTGGTATGCGCCGGGTTCGAGCCGTCGGCCACATAGTGGCCGAGGATGCCCGCGTCGTCGATGATGCGCGCTTCGATCCATGGACGCGTGCTGTCGTTCGCGGCGCGCCAGAGCCGGAAGTCTTCACGCAGCTGCTGCGACAGCTCGAGCATCTTGAACGGCAGCAGCCCCATGGCGACGCCCTTCACGCCCGCGGCCGACAGCGTGTCGAGATACGCGTACCGGTTGGGCGCGCGCAGCGCCGCGGCGAGCACCGCCGGCGGCGCCATCTCCATGTCGATGAAATGGTCCGGCGACGTGCCACCCTCGAGCGCGGGATCCAGCGTCCGCTCGGACCGATCCTTCCAGCGGTCGGGCTCCGGGTTGAGATACGCGAGCTGCCGCGCCGCGCCGCGAAAAAACGCCGGCGTCGCCGCGGGCATTCCGAGCGCGGCGGCCTCGCCGGTGATGCGGTGGCCCGCGTCGCCCCACGCATAGACGAGTGCCGGTGCGGCGAGAACGCTCACGACGATCAGGACGGCCGGAATTCCTTTCTTCATTCTCACGACGCCTTTGGAGTGTGCAAGGCAAACATAGCACCCTGCGCGTCCACGCACTGCGCGATCCAATCGCCGCCGGGAACCTCCATGGGAGGCACCATGATCTTGCCGCCGAGCTGCTCCACTTGTTGGGCCTTTTGCTTGACGTCGTCCACGCGAACGTACGACAGCCAGTTGGGCGTAGAGATCTGAGGTGGCTTGTTGAACATGCCGCCGTACTGCACGCCCTTCTGGCCGAATAGGCGGTAGATGCCCATGGGGCCCATGTCGTGATCCTGGATCGTCTCCCAGCGAAACAGCGCGCGATAGAAGTCGGTCGCGGCCTTGTAGTCGGTCGTCGCGAGGTCGTGCCAGGAGAAATCTCCGCGGCGCGGCGGCCCGGCCTTCACCGGCTCGTTGCTGGCCGGCTCGTACACTCCGATCACGGCGCCCTGCGGATCGGCGATCACCGCCCAACAGCCCACGGTCGGCACTTCCTTGGGCGGCATGCGCACCTGTCCCCCGAGCGTCACCACCTGCCGCGCGCACTCGTCGACGTCGTACACCTGCACGTACGGCAGCCAGTGCACCGGAACGCCGCGCGACTCGAGCGCGCCGATGAGCGGCATCACCCCGCCGATCGCCACGCCGTCGTTGAGCAACAACGCGTAGTTCGGCTCGTCGACCAACGGCTCGACCGTCCAGGACATGATCGGCGGGTAGAACGCCTTCGCGGCGTCGGCGTCGGTGGTGATCAGCTCGTGCCAGGCGAAACGACCATGTGAGTTTGGCATACGACGATTGGTGAAGGTGGTGTCACTGCCGTCAGGTCGTGAACCAGGTCCGCGCCCGCGCGAACCGTGCCCGCAGCTCGTCGTCGTCGGCCCGACGCAGGGCGTCGCGGATCTCCTCGAGCTCCGTCTGCGCGGCCGCGAGAGCCGCATCGATCTCCACCGCGTTGTCGCGCGCGATGGCCGTCCACACCTCGGGCGAGCTCCCCGCCAGCCGCGTGACGTCCCGCCCCCCCGGACCAAGATCGTCGCGCTCCACGCCCGTTCGCGCAAGCGCCAGGGCCAGCCCCACCGACACCATGTGCGGCAGGTGGCTGCTCCAGGCAAGCTTGCGGTCGTGCTCGTCGGCCGGGAGCACTTCGATGCGTGCACCGAGCTCGGTCCAGAACGTCGTTGCGAGGTCGACGTCGCCGCGGGTCTCCGGAGAGGGGCAGAGATAGACGCACGCCCCGGCGAATAAGCCTGTGCGCGATGCCTCCCACCCCGAGCGATGGTCGCCGGCCATGGGATGCGACCCCACGAATCGCGCGCCGAGCCCCGCGCTGTGGGCCGCTTCGAGAATGCGCGTCTTGGTGCTGCCCACGTCGGTGATCAGCCGCGCCGTACCGGCGTACGGCGCAATGCGATGCAGCACCTCCACCGCGGCGTCCACCGGCACGGCGACGACGATCGCGTCCGCGCCCCGCACGCCCGCGAGCGACGCGTCGAGCGCTTCGGTCACGACGCCGTCACGAAGCGCGGCGGCGAGATGACTCGCGTCGGAATCGTACGCGCGCACGGCCACCCCGCGCGCCGCCAGGTCGCGCGCCAGCGATCCGCCCATCAATCCGAGTCCTACGATTGCCGCGCTTTCTACAACGTTCATTCAACTTCCTGTGCGCGGCGCGACATCCCGACGATCTGCCAGAACACTTCGCGAATCGGCTCCGACGGCAGCCCCGCCTCGCGCGCGACTTCGGATACGCGGCGAATGACCGCCGCTTCGCGCGTGGGATCGAGAATCGGCAAGTTCGCCAGGCGCTTGAGCTCCCCGGTTTTCTTGCCCAGCGCCATCCGTCGGGCAAGGAGCGTCACGAGCTGGTCGTCGATGCGCTCGATCTCCTCGCGGCAGCGCGCGAGCTCGTCGAGCGCGGCGCGGTCCGGTGCGTCGCTCATGCGACGGCCCGCGGTGCCGGCGCCGCGACGCTGATCGAGCGGCCGGCGGCGGCGGCAAACGCGTGGAGTTGCTGCATCATCGTGGCGAAGGCCGGCGGCGCGAGCGACTGATCGCCGTCGGACAGCGCGCATTCCGGATCGGGGTGGACCTCGACGATCAGCCCGTCGGCGCCGGCGGCGATCGCGGCGAACGCGAGCGGCGCAACCAGTGCGGCGTCGCCGCCGGCGTGGCTGGGATCCACGATCACCGGCAGATGCGTCTCGCGCTTGAGGACCGGGATCGCCGCGATGTCGAGCGTGTTGCGCGTCGCCGTTTCGTAGGTGCGGATGCCGCGCTCGCACAGCACGACGTCGTGATTGCCGTTCGCCATGATGTATTCGGCGGCCATCAACAATTCCTTGATCGTCGCCGAGAGCCCGCGCTTGAGCAGCACCGGCCGCCGCACGCGTCCGAGCTCCGCGAGCAGCGCGAAATTCTGCATGTTGCGCGCGCCCACCTGGAGCATGTCCGAATGCTCGGCGACGAGATCCACCTGCCGTGTGTCCATCACCTCGGTCACCACCGGCATGCCCGTCTCGGCGCGCACGTCGACGAGAATCCGCAGCGCCTCCGCGCCCAAACCCTGAAAGGCGTACGGCGAGCTGCGCGGCTTGTACGCGCCGCCGCGAAGCATCGTGGCACCCGCGGCGCGAACGAGGCGCGCCGTGGTCGAGAGCATCTCGTGGCTCTCGACCGAGCATGGCCCCGCGATCACCGTGATCGCCGGTCCGCCGAACGACGCCTGCGCGTCGCGCCCGCCCACGCGCACCACCGTGCGGTCGACCGCGAACTCGCGCGACGCGAGCTTGTACGGCTTGAGCACCGGCGTCACCGACTCGACGCCCGGCAGCGACCGGAGCGGCACCTCCTGGAGCAGCGACTCGTCGCCGATGCAGCCGATGATCGTGCGGTGCTCGCCGCGCGAGAGGTGGGTGCGCATGCCCACCGACTCGATGCGCTCGCGGATGTGGTCGATCTCGGCGTCGGTGACGTTGTGGCGGGTGATGATGATCATCTTCAGTGCGCAGGATGGAGGGAGCGGGATACGGCAGGATCCAGGGGAAACAAAAAAGCGACCCGTGAGATCACGGGTCGCTGGTTGGGTGCGCGGGTAGTGCTGGCTCTACCGCGTACGACTCCAACGGCCCGTGTTCGGGGTCGCGTAGTAGTAGTAATAGCGATAGGCGGTGGCGCAGCTCATGAGAATACGGTACGGGCGGGGCGCGTAACTGTCAAGGAGCCGTGCCGAACGAGCGCCGAACCACGAAGGCAGTTCAACGAATAACGGCGCTCACTTCTCGCGCAGGTCGGAGAGCTCCGACTTCGCGGAGAAATCGTACAGCGTCACGCGGCGGAGGTGGTAGTACGACGTCCAGTAGTTCCGCAGCGCCTGCACGTACGCGAGGATCGCCTGGTCCTTCTGGTCCTGCGCGGTATAGAGATCCGTGTTGCTGATCTTGCCGATGATGTAGCGGTTGCGCGCCACCTCGAATTGCTTCTCCGCCACAGTGTCCGCCTTCGCGGCCAACAGGATGTTGCGCTGTGCCTGCAGCAGTCCCAGTGCGGAGAAGCGCGCGTCTTCGACGAGCGCGTCGCGGCGAATCTTGTTGTTGGCGATCGTGCGCTGCTCGTCGGCTTTCGCGCCCTCGACGTCGGCGCGGCCGGCGCCCCACTGCAGCATCGGTAGATTCACCCCCACGGCGAGCGACTGCTTGCCGAGCGGGCTCTGATACGCCTGGCTGAACCCGGGCGCCGTTTGATTGAACCCGGCACTCGCCTGGATCGTGGCGTTGAACCGGTTGTTCGAGCGCGCCTGCACGATTCCGCGCTTGGCGACGACGTTGTCCAGCTCCCCTTGTTGCATCGTGCTCGAGTTCTTGAGCGCCTCCCGCACGGCGACGTCGGGATCGGCGTCGACGGTGGGGATCGCGTCGGGCGTCACGATGGACAGCGTCTGCCCGTCCGGGTACGAGATGATGCGGCGCAGCGCGGCCTCGGCGCGATCGCGCGCCAGCCGGGCGTCGTCGACGGCGGCGCGGGCGCGCAGCAGCGCCAGCTCGCTCTTGAGCAGGTCGTTCTCGCCGATCTTGCCGACTTCGAATCGGCCCTTGTTCAACGTGTAGAGCGTGTCGTTCACCGCGACGTTCGCCATCGCGTTGAGGAGCGTCATGTGCTGCGCGTACAGATTGAAGAAGGCGTCCGCCGTGTTACCGGCCACGTCCTCGCGCGCCTCGAAGTAGCCGCGTTCGGCCACGACCGCGGTGAGCGATTGCATTCGCTCGTTCCACACCACGTTGCGCGGCCTGAAGAGATCCTGCTGGAGACTGATGATGAGCGGCGACGTCTGGTAGAAGCGCGCGTTCGTCGTTCCGAACTCGTCGAGCCGGCTGACACCCGACCCCACGGAGACCGTGCCGCCGGTGAGCGGAATCTGCTGGCTGAACCCTACCTGCATCGACGACTGGTTCTGCGCCTGTCCAATGAACTGCGTGGATCCGTCGGGCAGGGTGATCGCGTTGATGCCGTGGTTCAAGTTGGCGGCATTGCCCGACAGGAAGAGCTGCGGCAGCAGGCGCGCGTTGAACGCGTCGTTGCGGTAGCGCGCCGCGTCGCGCGAGCTGCGCGCCACTTGCGCCGACGGCCCCTGTCGCTGCGCCATGGCGATGGCGTCCTGCAGCGTGAGCGTTTGCGCCGCCGCGGGCGATTGTGCGAGCGCCACACACGGGGCCGCGAGCGCGAGGAAGATCGGGAGAGGACGGGAGAGCCGCATATGGACCTTCGGAGGAAATGACGCCGGCGATTCGAAACTACTCGTAGCGCAAGCACACGATCGGATCCTGCTTCGCCGCCTTGTTGGCGGGGACGATCCCAAACACGAGGCCCACGGCGACGGACACGCCGAACGCGACCGCCACCGACATGGGCGACACGATGGTGCTGATGTGCGCGATCCGCTCGATGGAGAAGCTCAGGATGCCGCCGACGATGATGCCGGCGATGCCGCCCGCGAGGCTGATCATCACGGCCTCGCTGAGGAACTGCCACATCACGTCCTTCTGCGTCGCGCCCACCGCGCGGCGCACGCCGATCTCCTTGATGCGCTCGAGGATCGACGCGAGCATGATGTTCATGATTCCAATGCCACCCACGACGAGCGAGATCGACGCGATGGCGCCGAGTACGACGTTGAAGATCGCCTTCGTGCGCTGTTCCTGTTTGAGCAGCAGCTCGGGCACGCTGATCTCGAAGTCGGTGACGTCGTTGTGGCGGCGCTGCATCATGCGGCGCACGACCTCGGCCACGGCGCTGACGGCGGTGGACTTGTCCACCTGCACGATCACCTTGTCGAGCTGGTGATAGTTGCGCTTCTCGGCGCGCTGGTCGTCGGTCTCCGACGAATCGGTCGAGTTGAACGACCGCGACGCGAGCTCCATCTCCTGCTGCGTGATCTGTGCGCGGTCGCGATAGCGCAGCAGCATCGTGGGCAACGGGACGTAGACGTCCATGTTCGAGTCGCGAATGCCCAAGCGCTTCGCCGTTTCGCTCGACACCTTGCGATCCTCGAGCACGCCGACGACGGTGAGCCACACATCGCCCACCTTGATGGGGTGGCCGATCGGATTCTCCGTCGTGAAGAAGCGCGATTTCACGCCCTGCCCAATGATCGCCACCTGTGCGGAGGCGCCGAAGTGCTGCGCGCTGAAGTTCGCCCCTTCCTGGAGCTTCAGGTTCATCACGGCGAAGTAGCTCGAGTCCACGCCGACGATCTTGCCCGACCGGTGGTGTCCTTCGCGCGTCAGCACGCTGTTGACCACGACCTCGCTGCTCGTCGCGGACACGTCGGGAATCGTGTTGCCGATCGCCTGCGCGTCGAGCCAGGTGAGCCCCGGCGTGAACTTCTTCGACGACTTCTTCGCGTCCTTCTCGACCTTCCCTTCCGTCTGCTCGACGATCGGGGTGATGACGATGTTGTTCGCGCCGAGGAGCTTCATCTGCGCGAGGATCTCCTGCTCCGCGCCGTTGCCGATCGCGAGCATCGCGATGACCGACGCGACGCCGAACAAAATGCCGAGCGACGTGAGGCTCGCGCGCAGCTTGTTGTGCGCCACGGCCTCGGCCGCGGTGCGCCCGCTGAACATGAGGTGCGTGATGATCGCGCGAGCGCGCGACGGTTTCGACGCGCCCGTCGTTGGCATGGGGACCGCCGTCATGCCTCAGCCTTTCGGCTTCGGCGCGGGCGCCATTGCGGCTGGTGCCTTTGCCGCCGGCGTCTTTGCCGCCGATGTGGCCTTCGCGCCGGGGAGCGTTACGCTCTTCGCGGTGTCGGCGCTGGGAGCCGGCGCGACGATGGGTTTGAGACCGGGGATGATCTCCGTCTTGATCCCCACCTTGTCCGTGGGCGCCGCGAGCAACACGCGATCGTCCTTCGTGAGGCCCTTCTTCACGACCATCTCGTTGTCGTTGGTCGTGCCGCCTTCGATCATCTGCTTCACAACGCGGTTGCCGTTCTTCTTGTAGACGTAAGAGAACCCGCCCTCGTTCGTCACCGCCTCGAGCGGAATGGACATCACGTTCGGGATCGACGCCACCTCGATCGCGTTCGCCGTCGTCATGCCGGGGCGCAACGTCGTGTCGGGCTTGGTGACCTGCACCTTCACCTCGAACACCTTGGAGTCCTGGTTCGGCCGCTGCTCGCCGACGTTCGCGATCGCGGTCACGGTGCCGTCGAGCTTCTTCGACGGATCGGCGTCGAGCGTGATCTGCACCTTCTGGCCGAGCGCGAGCTTGCGCACGTCGACTTCGTTGATGTAGGTCTGCGACTCCATCTGCGAGAGATCGGGCAGCGTCGCGACGGTGGGGTCCCACGCGCTCCACTGCGAGCCCACGCCCTTTTTCTTGCCGTTCCACTCGCGAACGTAGATCACCATGCCGGCCGACGGCGCCTTGATCGTGAAGCTCGCCATCACTTCCTGGATGTTCTTGAGCTGATTCTGCTGGCGGCCGAGGTCCGCGCCGACCGACGACATCTTGGCGACGGCCTGCTTCGTCTTGGTGTCGAGGTTGCGCTTCGACTGCTCGAACGCGCGCTGCGCCTTCTCGTAGTCGATCTCCGCCTGGCGCTTGATCGTCGGCGCCTCGTACTGTGCCTGCTCCTTGGCCAGCTTCTTTTCCTCGAGGAAATACTCGGCCGTGCGGACGTCCTCGCGCGCGATCGCGAGGTTGAGCGTGGAGTCGAGCTGCGCCGTGGTGAACTCCGCCTGCGCCTTCTGCAGGTTCAGCGTCACGTCGGCCATGCGGGTGGCCGCCGGCTGCCGGTCGAGCTCGGCGATCACCGAGCCTTCCTTGACCACCGAGCCTTCCGGAATGATCGAGGCGATCTTCGTCTGATAGACGTTCACGGTCTGCGCCGCCGCCGGCCCGGTGATCTGGACGAACTTGTTCGCGCGCAGCTCGCCGGTGGTCGTCACGAGCACCTTGAAGACTCCCTGCTTGACGGGAGCCGAGAGATTGGCCTCGGCGGCCGAGGCCGTGGACGGCCACTTGTACCAGGCGACCGGACCGCCGATGAGGAGCGCGACGATCAGGATGGGGAGCCAGCGATTACGCAGCGTTTTCATCTCGAGAGCCTCGAACCGGTGGATGGCCGCAGGGGGAACGGCGGCAGTTGTGCCATCACCATATGGGCGATGTACACAAACTGCAATACAGCGAACATTAGAATACGATGAACGTAGTAGGACGACGCTCCGGGCCCGTCCGAAACGCCTCGGTATTGGACACCACGAGTGCCCAAAACGTTGGGCCGGGGGCCGGCTGGGGCTGCTTGGGGCCGGAAAGGGGGCCCGCCCGGCCTAGAACAGCCCGACGATCTCCCCGCTCGGCAGCCGCGCCATGCGCTCCGCGGCCGGCTCCTTCGGCAACCCGGGCATCGTCATGATGTCGCCACACTGCGCCACGACGAACCCGGCCCCCGCCGAGGGGCGCACCTCGTTCACATGAATCCGAAAGCCCCGCGGACGGCCAAGCTTGGTCGCGTCGTCGGTGAGCGAGTACTGCGTCTTCGCCATGCAGATCGGCGTGTTCCCGAGCCCGATCGATTCGAGATACGTGATCGCGCGATCCGCCTCGGGCGTGTAGTCGGCGCCCTCCCCTCCATAGATCTGCCGCACGATGATGTCGATCTTCTCCTTGATCGGCAGGTTCGTCGGATAGAGCGGACGAAACTCCGCGCCCTTCTTGTCGAGCAGCGACAGCAGCTCGGCGCCAAGCGCTTCGCCGCCGGCCCCGCCCTTCTCCCACACCTCGGTCAACGCGAGCGGCACGCCGAGGCGCGACGCGAAGTCGGCGATCACCTGCAGCTCGGCGTCGGTGTCGGACGTGCGCCGGTTGAGGGCGATCACGCCCGGCACGCCGAAGTGTCGCACGTTCTCGATGTGCTTCTCGAGATTCGGCAGGCCCCGCTCGAGCGCGCGCAGATCTTCGACGCCCAAATTCTTCTTGTCTCCACCGCCGTGCATCTTGAGCGAGCGCACCGTAGCGACGATCACGGCGGCCTCGGGCTGCAACCCGCCCGCGCGGCACTTGATGTCGAAGAATTTCTCGGCGCCGAGATCGGAGCCGAAGCCCGCCTCGGTGACGACGATGTCGGCCAGCGCGAGCGCCGAGCGCGTCGCAAGGATGCTGTTGCAGCCGTGCGCGATGTTGCCGAACGGTCCCGCATGCACGAACGCCGCCCCGCCCTCGAGCGTCTGCACGAGGTTGGGACGGATGGCGTCCTTGAGGAGCAGCGCCATGGCGCCCGTCGCGCGCAGCTCGCCCGCCGTGACCGGACGCCGCGTGCTGCCCTTCGTGGCGCCGACGATGATACGCGCCAGCCGCTCCTCGAGATCCTGCGGGCTCGTTGCCAGCGCGACGATCGCCATCACTTCGCTCGCCGGAATGATCACGAAATGCTCTTCCCGCGGAATGCCGTCGCCCACGCCGCCGAGCCCGATGATGCAATTCCGCAGCGCGCGGTCGTTCATGTCGATCGTGCGCGGCCAGGTGATGCGGCGCGGATCGATGTCGAGCGCGTTCCCCTGCTGCAGGTGATTGTCGAGCATCGCCGCGAGCAGGGCGTGTGCGCTCGAGATGGCGTGGAAGTCGCCCGTGAAGTGCAGGTTGATGTCGTCCATCGGCACCACCTGCGCGTACCCGCCGCCCGCCGCGCCGCCCTTCACGCCGAACACCGGACCGAGGCTCGGCTCGCGAATGCACAGCGCGACGCGTTTGCCCATGCGCCGCAGCGCCTGCGCGAGGCCGACCGACACGGTGCTCTTCCCTTCTCCCGCCGGCGTGGGATTCGTCGCCGTGACCACGACGAGCCGCCCACGAATCGGCCGCTCCGCGATCTCGAGCGGGATCTTCGCCTTGTATTTGCCGTAGAAGTCGAGCTCATCGCGCTCGATCCCGAGCTCGGCGGCGACGTCCTCGATGGGACGCATCTTCACGGCTTGTGCGATTTCGATGTCGGACGGAACGGCGGACACGGCCACGATGTTGGTCCTCGAAATGTGTCATCCCGAGCTCCGTTGTGCTACGCTCGAGATGACAGCGTTGTGATGATTCGTTCAGGTCGACAATACACGTTCGCGGTTCTGCCCCGCACCAGCGCCACCAGTGTCACGCCAGCCGCGTCCGCGAACCGGATCGCCAGGCCGGTCGGCCGCGAGATCGCGGCGAGGAGCTCGACGCCGCAGGTCGCGGCCTTCTGCACCATCTCGTAGCTCGCGCGGCTGGTGACGATGATGAAACCATCATTCGGTCGCTTGCCCTCGCGCGCCAGCGCACCCAGCACCTTGTCGAGCGCGTTGTGGCGTCCGACGTCTTCCCGCATGACGTGCAACACGCCGTCGGCGGTCGACCATCCGGCGGCGTGCACGGCCTTCGTTTCGTCGTTCAACGTCTGGAGACGCGACAGCTCCGCGCTCGCCCGCCAGATCGCGTCCTGCTCGACGACGAGCGCGCGGCCCACGTGCACCGGCACGCGCAGCGCGTCGTCGATGTTCTCGACGCCGCACAAGCCACAGCCCGTGCGCGACACGAGCCCCCGCGCGCGGTCCCGCAGCAGCTCCGCGTCGGACGCGGGAATCTGAATCTGCAGCTCGATGCCGTGGCTCGCGCGCACGACGTCCACACGCTCGACGTGCGACGCATCACCCACGATGCCTTCCGTGCGCGAGAACCCGACGGCAAGGTCCTCGAGATTGGCGGGCGTGGCCATCACGACGACGTGCGCGCGGCCGTTGTAGATGAACGCGACAGGGACTTCCTCGGCGACGACCGCGCGCAACTCGGCCGGCGCGTCGTCGCTGAGTCTGACGAACGAGCGCTCGGCCGAGGGCTGCGTGTAGCCCAATCCGACGAGCGGATCGTCAGTGACGGCCATTCCCCACGTCGGAGCCGGCGGGCGCCGCGGTGTTCTGCACGAAGCGCCAGCCGAACCGGCCCTTGATGCAGAGGTTGCCCTGCGTGATCGCGTTCTCGAGCGGCGACGTGGCCTTCACGATCTCACCTTCGTCGACGTGCAGCCGCAGGGTACATCCCACGCCGCAATACGGGCAAATCGTGTCCGTCGCCGTCATGCGCGACTCGTCCCAGTTGCCGGCGGCGCGCTTGTCGAACTCCGTCTTGGCCATCAGCGCGCCGGTGGGGCACACGGCGATGCAGTTGCCGCAGTAGACGCACGCCGACTCGGGCAACGGCACGGCGAACTCGGTCGAGATGTGCGCGTCGAATCCGCGGCCCGCCACGGCGATCGCGAAGGTGTTCTGATGGTCGGGACCGCACGCCTCCACGCACTTGTAGCAGAGGATGCACTTCGCGTAGTCGCGCACGTAGAGATCGTTGTCGATCTTGGTCGGCTCGGCGACAGTCGCGGCGAAGTCGGGATTTGGCGGCGCGTGATGTCCGGCGATCGAGGCGTCGCGCGTCCCAGCGGGCGCCGGCGGCGCGGGCGGACCGAACCGCTCGGGCTTCGCATCGTACTCCGCGATCCACTCGGCAACGTTGGGCGTGGTCGAGAGATCGACCGACGAGGCGAGCATCTCGAGCACCAGCTTTCGGCTGTGCTGCACGCGCGGCGAATTGGTGTGCACCACCATTCCCTCTTCCACCGCGCGCGAGCACGACGGCACGAGCACCCGCGCCCCTTCCAGCTCGACGACGCAGACGCGGCAGACGTTGACGGGGTGCAGCGTATCGAGGAAGCAGAGCGTCGGGATCTCGGTGCCCATCTGGCGGCAGGCATCGAAGATCGTCGTGCCTTCGCGCACGGAGATCGGCGTTCCGTCGATCGTGCACGAGATCGTGCGCGTCGACATCCGCCGCGACTGGTCCGTCGCGTGCGTCGGACGTTGGAGTTGAACGAGAGGCTGAGACGCCGCAGTCATGTCATCCCGAGAACTCTGACCCGATGGATCGCCGACTCGATTGCCGAATACGCCGTTTGGCCGAGTCCGCAGATCGACGCGTCCTTCATCGCGAGGCCCACTTCGTCGAGCAGCGCGATCTCTTGAGCTACGCCGCCGAGGGGCTTTCCGCTGGCGATCCGGTACAACGCCTCCTCCTGCCGCACCGTGCCGACGCGGCAGGGTACGCACTGGCCGCACGACTCGTCGCGGAAGAACGACGCGATACGAAGTAGGATCTGCGACATGTTCACGGTATCGTCGAACAGGAGGATCACGCCCGAGCCGAGCGTCGCCTTGGCGGCGCGCACGCCCTCGAAGGTCAGCGGCATGTCCAGCTCGTCGGGACCAACGAACACGCCCGCCGCGCCACCGAGCAGTACGGTCTGGAGCGTTCGGCCGTTTGCCACACCGCCCGCCAACTCGATGAGCTCGCGAAGTGTCTTGCCGAACGGCACTTCGTAGACGCCGGGACGCGTCACGTGACCGCTCAAGCAGAACAGGCGCGGTCCCGCCGACTGCTCCGTGCCGATGCGTGCGAATGCCGCGCCGCCCTCGAGCACGATGAACGGAATGTTGGCGAGCGTCTCGACATTGTTGACGACGGTGGGCAGCCCGAACAATCCGGCCTGCGCCGGAAAGGGCGGCTTGTTGCGCGGCTCGCCGCGATAGCCCTCGATCGAGTTGAAGATCGCCGTCTCTTCGCCGCAGATGTACGCACCCGCGCCGCGGCGGATCTCGATGTCGAAGCGCACGCCGCGACCGAGAATGTCGGCACCGAGGAAACCATGTTCCCTCGATTCATCGATGGCGTGCTGCATCCGCTCGGCGCCGAGGGGGTATTCGCCGCGGATATATAGAAAGCCGCGCTCGCACCCGGTGGCGAATCCAGCGATGGTCATCGCTTCCACGATCGCGAACGGATCGCCGTCGAGGAGCACGCGATCCTTGAACGTGCCCGGCTCGGATTCGTCGGCGTTACAGATGAGATACTTCGTGCGGGCCGGCTGCTTGGCGACCGCGTCCCATTTGCGTCCCGTTGGGAACGCCGCGCCGCCGCGGCCGAGCAGCTTGGAGTCCGTGACTTCGCGGATGACCGCGTCGGCTCCAATCTCGATCGCTTTGCGCAGCGCGTCGAAGCCGCCGGTGGTGCGGTAGGCGGAGATGGCGGTGGGGTCGACGACGCCGACGCGCTTGAGAAGAATGAGAGCGGGATCGCCACGTTGGGGAATATCGACTGTCACCCCGAGCTGCGCGCCATTGCTTGTCATCCCGAGCTGCGCGCCATTGCTTGTCATCCTGAGCGAGCGGAGCGAGTCGAAGGATCTCCGTAATGAACGAGATCCCTCGCCTTCCCCCAGGATGACAGCCGCGGCATCGCCAACCAGAAACTCCCGCGGCTCGACCCCAGCCTCCTGCACGAACGCCGCCGGCGCGTGATCACACAACCCTAAACAGGGCGACCGCATCCACACGGCCCCCTCGGGATCGATCGCCACCTGATCCCCATGCGGCGCGTGCGAGTGCGCCGGCCCCACGGTGCGCTCGAGCGTCTCGATGAGCTCGGCCGCTCCTTTGCACCGGCACGCGATGTCGTCGCACACGTGCAGCACGCGCGGCGCGCGCGGCGACGTGGAGAGCAGCGCATAGAACGTCGCCACGCCCCAGGCGTCGGCGGGCGGCACGTTGAGCCGGGCGCAGACGTAATCGAGCCCGGTTTCGCTGAGCCATCCCACGCGCGCCTGTAACGCGCGGAGCGCCGGCAGCAGCAGATGCCGCTGCTCGCGCGCTTCGCGTCCGCCCGCCGCCGTGTGCGCGTCGCGAATGTCACCGCGTTCGCCGCCGTCCCACGCCGAGCGCGGAGGGCCGAGCAGTGCATCGACCGCGGCACGCTCGTCATCGGTTGGGGCGGCGTGGCGCAGGTGCAAATCCATCAATCGTCTCCGGCGGCGGCAAACGGCTCGGCGCGCCGCGCGCCGACGGAGTGGGCCACGCGTATCGGCTCGACGCGCACGGCGCACGCTTTGAACTCCGCCGTGCCCGAGCGCGGATCGGTCGCATTGATCGTGAGGAGGTTCGTGGCGATCGCGTCGGGAAAGTGCAGCGTCATGAACACGACGCCCGCCCGGAGGCCCCGGTCGATGTGCGCCGGCGCCTGCACCGTGCCGCGGCGGGAGGTGACCTGCACCATGTCCCCCTGCTCGATGCCGAGCCGCGCGGCGTCTTCGGGAGAGAGATCGAGCGACTCGCCGCGATGGAGCGGCGAGAGATATCCGCCCGTCTGCACGCCGGTGTTGTACGACTCGAGGCGGCGGCCGGTGGTGAGCGTTAGAGGATACTCATCGCTTGGCTGCTCCACCGGGCCCTCGTGTTGCACCACGGAGAATGGCGCAAGCCGTCCGCGCTTCGCCGGATCCTCGTCCCAGAGTCGCGCGTGGAGGAACAGCGTGCCCGGATCCGTTTCGTCGCGGCAGGGCCACTGCAGCCCGCCCAGCGCATCGAGGCGCGCGTAGCTCATGCCCGCGTGGTCGGGGGAGAGCGAGCGAAGCTCGTCCCAGACGTCTTCGGCGCTGGGATGCCCCCAACCGCGACCCATGCGCTTCGCGAGCTCACTCATGATCCAGAGCTCGTCGCGCGCCTCGCCCGGCGGTTCCACGGCTTTGCGCACGCGCTGCACGCGGCGCTCGCTGTTGGTGACCGTGCCTTCTCCTTCCGCCCACGTGGCCGTCGCGGGAAACACGACGTGCGCGAGCTGCGCCGTCTTCGTGAGGAAGATCTCCTGCACGACCAGGTGGTCGAGCTGATCGAGCAGATGCGCCACATGTGTCGCGTCGGCGTCGGACTGCGCCGGGTTCTCGCCGATGACGTAGAGCGCCGTGAGCTCCTTGTGCTCCATGGCGTACATCATCTCGGTGAGGTTGAGCCCGATCTCCGGCAGGATGTCGCGCTTCCACACGCGCTCGAACTTGGTGCGGTGCTCCGGGTTGTCGACGTCCTGAAAGCCCGGGAGCTTGTTCGGCAGCGCGCCCATGTCGCCGCCGCCCTGCACGTTGTTCTGTCCGCGCAGCGGGTTGCAGCCGCAGCCGTAGCGGCCGACGTGCCCGGTGAGTAGCGCGAGATTGATCAGCGAAACGACGTTGTCGACCGCGTTGTGATGCTCGGTGATGCCGAGCGTCCAACAGATCATCGCGCGATCGGCCTTCGCGTATTGGTGTGCCGAATCACGAATGACGTCGGCAGGAATGCCGGTCGCCGCCGCCGCCAGCTCCAGCGTGTACGGCTCGACGGAATCGCGGAACGCCTCGAAGCCGGTGGTGCCGCGCGCGATGAAGGTTTCGTCATGCAGCCCCGCATGAATGATCTCGCGCGCCATCGCGTTGGAGAGCGCGATGTCGCTGCCCACGTTGAGCCCGAGCCAGACGTCGGCCCACTCCGCGGAGCTCGTGCGCCGCGGATCGACGACGTGCAGGCGCGCTCCGTTCTGAATCCCCTTGAGGAGATGATGGAACCAGATCGGGTGGGCGTCGCGCGCGTTCGAGCCCCACAAGAACACGAAGTCGGTGTGCTCCGCTTCCTCGTACGAGCTCGTCGAGCCGCCCGCTCCCAGAATTGTCGTCAGACCGACGACGCTAGGAGCGTGTCAAGTTCGATTGCAGCTGTCGACGTTGTTGTTGCCGAACACCACGCGGGCGAATTTCGACGCCAGGAAGTTGACCTCGTTGGTCGACTTCGAGCAGCTGAAGATTCCGGTGGACGTCCGCCCATGCTGGGCCAGATTCCGCTGGAATCCCTCGGCCGCGCGGTCGAGCGCTTCGTCCCAGGAGGCAGGCCGGAGGACGCCGTTGTCGCGGACCAAGGGCTGGGTGAGGCGAGGGTAGGCGCCCGGCGGGTTGGTTCGGGTGGATCGAGTGGAGCGGTCGGAGCCGTTCGAGCGGGGCTGCTTCACGTGCATCTCCATGTGGGAATTGCCGTTAGATGGAGGATGCAACGTGGGGCGCAGAGGGCGCAAGAGCCGGCGAGGGCGTGCACGCGCGTCACGACGATGCGCTCAGCTGTCGTCGAACGCGTTCGCGAAGCAGCAGTCGCCCGCGCAGTTCATCCAGATGGCACCCGCATCGACGAACGAATGGATTCCTCCCTGCGAGCGCTCTGCCGCCAGCGTTCCAGGGTGCCATGAGTCATCGCACTTGTCGCCGAGTCTGAACATGGCCTTGTCGCCGGTGTTCCCGGTGTGACCGCACGACCCGAAGTTCCAGTACTTGTGACTGTTGTTCAGGTCCTGTTCCGTTGTGTAGTCGACGAGGTACGACTTCGTCTTGCCGTTTTTCTTGTGATCCACGATCCATAGCAGATCCGCTCCGGCCGGGATGTTGAACGGCGCGGCGGTAGTGCACGGTCCGGTGTTCTTGATGCGAGCGAGCACGTACCCTCGGTGTTTTCCGGATCCGTCACCGTACATTCCTGCGCCAATCGTTCCTCCGCTCGAATATTGTGTTACCTCGACCGAGGTCGAGTCGCCGGCGGCGCAGCCGATCGCGGCCGGCACTTCCTGCGACGTCGTCGTCGACGCATCCAGTGCTTGCAGGTCCGCGATCTCTTTGATGCAGCCCGGCTCTTTGTTCTGTAGCTCTTTCACCGTCTGCTTCAGCTCCACCGGCTGCACACCTGCATCGTGCGGATCTTTGCACTTGCTGTCGGTTTGCGTGTGAAGGCCGGAACGGCCGGCGCACGCCATTGTCGTTGCGACGACGAAGCTCATCAGAGCAACGGTACACGCGTAGCGCCGCGACAACGGACTCATGTCGGTCATGGTGGTCCTCTGGACTGGGGTGGAGTTTAGTGCGACAGAACCCTCATTCGAGCGACAACGGGTTGAAGCGGCGCATCGGCGTTTCCCCATAGATCCACGACGGCCCGCGCGCATTGTGACGCGGTGGCGTGATCCGCGCGGCGCGCCGCCAGCTCCGCGCGAAGCGCCAGGGCGCGAACGAGCGACGCGATCTGCGTCACGCGCGACAGCAGCATCGGACCGAGCGTCGGAAGTGCGCGAAGCACCGGGTCGAGCTCCGCGAGCGCGGTTGCCGTGTCCGCGAGGAACAGCGCCAACCGCGCCCGGCGATAGTTTGCGTCGACGGACGTGCCCGGGATCTTGCCCTCTCGCAACCGCCGGGCTTCGACGAGCTTGACCCGCGCCGCCGCGGTGTCGCCGCGCGCCAGGAGGCTCAGGGCATTCGCCATCTCATCCGGCCCATCTCCCATGGCGGCAAGGAGGTCGGCCGTTTCTGGATACGCGAACGACAACGCCGGAGGGATGAGCGTAGCTCTGAGTCGGCTGGCGACATTGCCGCTTGGGAAGTAGCTCGTGGAAAGCTCCGCGGTACGGCGAGCGGCGACACGCACGCTGTCGATCGGGCCGCCCATCGCCGTGTACACCAACAGACGAGACGCCGCGTCGGCGAGCTGCGGAGGCAGCGTGACTGGCGACCCGTCCGGCAACGGCTGCCGTCGGATTTCTTGATTTGTCGCCAGGAATATCGCGCTCTGCTCGATGTGGCCCACGAGCGCACTCAAGCCGGCAACACCGTCCACGACGTTCGCCCCGCGCCCCGCGCCCGCGCGCAGCAGCGAATCGGCAGTAAAACGCGCGGCGGAGAACCGGCCGTCTTTCACCAGCAATCGGACTTCACTGATCGCGAGACGCAGGCGCTGCGTGGAATCGCTCGAATACTGCATGGCTCGCCGAACGATTTCCAACGTCGGCAGTTGTTGCTCTCCGACAGACGCATATCCGCCGGAGATTTCGGTCCACGTCGCCAGCGAGTCGTAGGCAATGGCACTTTGCGGTGATCGGCGAACCCATTCCTGGGCCGCCTCACGAAGCATCTCGCGATTTCGCGAAACCGCGGCCTGGACGCGCTCAGGCGGTGGATCGTTGGCTCCGCTCGCCAACTCGGCCGCGGGATGCGGCGCAAAGGCGAGCGTGTCGTGATCGAGGTACGGGAACGCGACGTACACCGCCGCGGTCGAATCGGCGAGACGGCCCAGTCGGATGTGGTTCGTGACGGCGTACAGGACGTGCGAGAGTCGTCCCAGAAGCCAACCACGAAATGGCGTGTCCGCGACGGCAGATCCACTTTCATTTGCACGCTCGTACGCGCGCGCGGCCGCGGCGTAGCTACCGCGAAAGGTCCATCCCGTGTTGACGCGGCGATCTCGGACGACCGCATCATCCCGCGCCTGACAATCCGCGGACCCCAGCCAGCCCGCCAAGTCCGACGAGTCCCTCACGACCATCATGCGAAACGCCTGACACGCGGCGGGAAATTGCCCGTCGGCCAACGCGAGAAGCCCCGTCGCGTGCAAGGAATCTCTCATAGACAATCCATCTGGCGCGTCGAGCGCGCGCCGGGCGGGTGCGCGCGCGTCGATGGGCGATCCCGGGACGGTCGACCACGTCATCGTTTGCGCGAGCCAGAGGTGCGCCAATGCCAGTCGCGGCTCCGCTGCCACCGCGGCGCGAAAGAGCGTGTCCGCTCGGGCGAGATCCCACCGACGAATCGCCTGGCGGCCGGCATCGTACGATCGCCACGCCGGTAGCGAAGGCGCTGCCCGGCTGCTCGACGTCGTCCACGGCAACTCGTCGCCATCGCGAACCAAGCCGTTGATCAATCGCCGCATGGCCATTGTTTGAGCGCCGCGCCCGTCCGTCGTCGCGTAGACCACGTCACGAACCTTCACCGAGCTGTCGCCGACGGCATCATACAGGGTCGCGCGAACGACGACGCTGTCCACGTCTCGCCTGGCGTCGACCGCGATGATGTTCCTCGAATCGAGCTCGCGGCCCAGTCGCCAGAGGTCCGGCATCGTGAGCGCCCGAGTTCCGTCTCGCCTCACGACGCCGCCAACCAGACTCTCATCGACGACGGATACGCCCTGCCACTCGCGAAGGGCATCGCCTACGGGGCGCACCAGGTCGTTCTGCGGATCGCCCGGGGACGACAGCGTCGTGACGACATACCGCGCCGCGTTCAACGGCCGCCGAATCGACCGCATCGACAGTACGCCGGCGGCGACGACAGCCGCGACGATAACGGCAGCGAGCGCAAACTGCACTCGAACCGAGAGGCCTGAGACACGTGGCAGTCCCTCCAAGCGCTCGACCATTGCTTGCGCAGACGCGATGCGATTCTCCGTCGACTGCGCCAGTGCGTCCGCCGCGACGGAGCTCAGCGTCCGGAGCTGACGTTGGTCGTCACCGCGAACTCGGCCGCGGGCCTGTAGAATCTCCTTCGCCGTCACCCCGCGCTTCGGCAATACGCCGCACAACATCTCGTACGCCACCACCCCCAATGCATACACGTCCGCCGACTGATCCGTCGGCAGCTCCGGCGCCATGTACGCCGGCGTCCCGGGCGTCATCCCACTTCCCGTCAGCGGCGTCTCCTGACTCGACACCGCCCGCGCGATCCCGAAGTCCGCCAGGATCGCGTGCCCGTCGGCGAGCAAAATGTTCCCCGGCTTCACGTCGCGATGCACGACGCCGCGCGAATGCGCGAACGCCAATGCGCCACTCGCGTCGCGCAAGATCTTCACGACGTCGTCGAGCGGCAGCTTGCCGTCGCGCGCAATGCGCTCGCGTAAGCTTTCGCCCGGAATGAACGGCGTGATGTAGTAGAGCCAATCCTCCCACGCACCGCTCGTCAGGATCGGCAGGATGTGCGGATGCTGCAGCCGCACCGTCAGCTCGATCTCGCGCTTGAAGCGCGCCGTGCTCGTCGTGGACACGAGCTCCGGCGACAGCACCTTCACCACGACCCGGCGACTGTGCCGGAGATCGGTGGCGAGGAACAGACGGCTCATGCCGCCGCCCGCGAGCTCCTGCTCGACGCGGTAGTCGGGGACCGAGGGCGTCTTGAATCTGCGTCGCGAGCTGCGCCGTCACACGAGCGGGATTCAATGGCGGGCGTTCAGGGGACGCCGGCCGCCCTCCTTCTATAGAAGAGAGCTACGGCGCTCGGCGAGCGGCGTCGCTCGACCGCCAAGAGCATACGCCGCCATCCGTTTGCCAGCAAGTATGCCAGGACGTGAATTGCCGAACTACAGCAACGTCCCCCGCAAGAAGATGAACGCGACGGTGAAGTAGATGATCAGCCCCGTCACATCCACGAGCGTGGCGACGAACGGTGCCGACGCACTGGCGGGATCGAAGCCCACGCGCTTCAGGAGGAAGGGCAACATCGACCCCGCGAGCGATCCGAACGCGACGATGCCGACGAGCGCGGCGCCCACGGTCATGGCGACGAGCATGTGATAGTGCCCGTAATCGAACAGATGGAGACGCTGCCACAGCTCGATCCGCACGAAGCCGATGACGCCGAGGATGGCGCCGAGCGTCAATCCGGTAGGCAGCTCGCGCAGCGCGACGCGCCACCAGTCACGCACCGTGATCTCGCGCAGGGCCAATGAGCGAATGATCAACGACGTCGCCTGCGATCCGGAGTTGCCGCCGGAGCTCATGACGAGCGGAATGAACATCGCCAACACGACGGCCTTCGAGATCTCGCCCTCGAAGTGCTGCATCGCCGTGGCGGTGAGCATCTCGGACACGAAGAGCGCGCACAGCCAGCCCGCGCGCTTCTTGATCATCGCGCCAAAGCTGATCTGCGTGTACGGCTCGTCGAGCGCCTCCATACCGCCGAACTTCTGCACGTCTTCCGTCTGCTCGCGGACGATCGCGTCGATCACGTCGTCCACCGTGACGATGCCGAGCACGTGCCCGTCGTCGTCCACCACCGGCACGGCGAGGAGGTTGTACTTGGAGATCATGCGGGCCACGTCCTCGCGGCCCATCGTCGGCGGCACCTCGAGCGGCTTGCGGCGGTTGCCGCACTGCAGCACGGGCAACGTTCGGTCGGCGAGCATGAGATCGCGCAGCGACACCACGTGCAGCAGCGTGTGCGTCTCGGGATCGAGCACGTAGATCGTGTAGATCGTCTCCTTCGAGCGCCCCACCTCGCTCACGTAGGCGAGTGCCTGCTCCACGGTGAACGTCGATGGAACGGAGACGTACTCGGTCGTCATGATTCCGCCGGCGGTCTTCGGCGGATACCGGAGCAGCAGGGTCAACGCCTCGCGTGTCGGAGCGTCGACGAGCGCGAGGAGATGCGCGCGCTCCTTCTCGGGGAGCTCGCGAAAGAGATCCGCCTGCTGGTCGGAGGACATCGCGTCGACCAACGCGCCGAGCGCGGCTTTCGGCACGTGCTCGATGAAGTCGACGCGCCGGTGCGCGAGCTCGGGCTCGTCGAGCACCTGCACCGCCATGTCGAAGGGGAGCGCGGCGATCACTTTGCCGCCCGCCTCGGGCGCGAGCTGGACGAGCGCTTCGGCGAGATCGGCGGCGCGCGCGCCGGCGATGGCGGCCTCGAAGTCGGCGGGGTCGCCGAGGAGGAGGTAGAGCAGCTCCGGCGTCAGGCGCTCGTGGGTGCGCTCGGCGATCATGGCTGGCATGGGATCATTTCAGGTAGCTGCGCACGATGTCGATCAACTCCTCGGATGCCTCCGCCTGATCCGATTCGGGATCGAGGTCAGGGTCCATAACGTGGAAGCGAATGTGGTCCTCGAGAATCTCGGCCATGAGGCCGTTGATCGCGCCGCGGCAGGCGGCGAGTTGTTGGAGCACTTTGGCGCAGTCGCTTTCGGTATCGAGCAGCTTTTCGATGCCGCTGATCTGGCCGCGGATGCGCTTGACCCGATTGAGAAGCTTCGCCTGCTCGCGGACGGTGTGGGACATCAAGATTTCTTGTCGGAGGGCTGTGATTGACATACTATCCCCCAGTATTGTACTGTCAGCCATTCGGCGGCGAAAGCCGCCCCGGCGCCACCCGGAAACATTACCGGAAACATCACCGGAGACTGCACATGGAGCATCGAAGATGGCGCCCCTCACCACGACCGCCCGAGGGGCACGAACGGCCGCGCGCCTAGGCGCATACGCCGCGGTCCACGGACCGCGCCGCACCGTCGGCGCACTTCGCAAATTCTGGGCGGCCCTCGGCCCCGGCGTCGTCACGGGTGCCGCGGACGACGACCCGTCGGGCATCGCGACCTACTCCATCACCGGCGCCCAGTTCGGCACCGCCTTTCTCTGGACGGCCCTGGTCACCTGGCCGCTCATGGCCGCCGTGCAGACGATGTGCGCGCGCATCGGGATGGTCACGGGCAAGGGACTCATGGGCGCGCTCGAGGAGAAGTTTCCCAGGCCCGTGCTCGCGACGGTGTGTTCCGCCCTGCTGATCGCGAACACGATCAACATCGGCGCCGATCTCGCCGGCATGGCCGACGCCGCCGAGTTGCTGAGCGGCGTCAGCTCGCACGTCTGGGTCGTCGGCTTCGCGGTACTCATCGGGTGGGCGACCGTGAGTCTGCGCTACGCGACGATCGCCGGCACGCTCAAGTGGCTCGCGCTCGTCCTGTTCGCGTACATCGTCACGGCCATCAAGGTCGGTCCGCAATGGAAGCTCGTGGTGCACGACACCTTCATTCCCGCACCGCTGCACGGCTCCGCCGCGTGGGCGACGCTCGTCGCCATTCTCGGAACGACCATCTCGCCGTACTTGTTCTTTTGGCAGGCGTCGCAGGAAGTGGAGGAAGAGAAGGCGCTGGGACGCCACTCGCTCGTGGCGCGACGGGGCGTGACGCCCGACGAGATCGGACGGCGAAAGATGGACGTCGCCGTGGGCACCTTCTTTTCCAACCTCGCGATGTTCTTCATCATCCTCACCACGGCGGTCACGTTGCACGCCGCCGGGTTGACGAAGATCGAGACGAGCCGCGACGTGGCGCGTGCGCTCGAGCCGCTCGCCGGCCATCTGTCGACACTCTTGTACACGGTCGGAATCGTCGGCGTGGGAGCGCTCGCGATCCCCACGCTGGCGGGCTCCGCCGCATACGCCTTCGCCGAGCTGCTCGGCTGGCGTCAGGGCATCGACGAGCATTTTCGTGGCGCGCCGGCGTTCTACGCCGTCATCTTGTTGTCGCTCGCGGCGGGTGTCGCGATGGATTTCGCCAGAGTCAATGCGGTGCATGCGTTGTATTGGACGGCGGTGTTGAACGGGGTATTAGCGCCCTTCTTGCTCGTCGGTATCCTGGCGGCCGCATCCGACGCGACGCTGATGCGCGGTCAGCCAAGCTCGCGGCTCGGCCGCACCGTGGTGGGAGTCACCGCGCTGGCGATGTTCGGCGCGGCCGTGGGCATGTTCGTTTTCTAGCTCTTTAGCGCATACTGAATCGATGAGCACAGCGCACACACATACGCATACGGACGCTCACGCGCACGGAAACCACGGACATCACGGGCATCACGGGCATCACCACGGTCCCGCGAGCTTCGACCGCGCGTTCGCGGTCGGCATCGGCCTCAACATGGCGTTCGTCGTCGCTGAAGTCGTGTTCGGAATTCGGGCCCACTCGCTGGCGCTCACGGCCGACGCCGGACACAACCTGGGCGACGTTCTCGGACTCGGGCTCGCGTGGGCCGGCAGCATGCTCGCGCGGGCGCGGCCCACGGAGCGCCGGACCTACGGCCTCCGGCGGTTCTCGATTCTCGCAGCGCTTGGCAACGCGGGCTTCCTGTTGATCGCCGTGGGTGCGATCGCCGTGGAGGCCGTGCACCGCTTGCAGCATCCAGAGCCGGTCTCGACCGGCATGGTGATGGTCGTCGCGCTGGTCGGCATCGTGATCAACGTCGGCACCGCGATCGGCTTCATGGCCGGCCGCGCCGACGATCTGAACATCCGCGGCGCATACGTGCACATGTTGGGCGACGCCGCCGCGTCGGCCGGTGTCGTCGTGGCCGGTCTCGTGATCGCGGCAACGGGCTGGTTCTGGCTCGACCCCGCCGTCAGCCTCTTGCTCATCGCGCTGATCACAATCGGGAGCTGGAGCTTGTTGCGGGACTCGTTCAATCTCGCGCTCGACGCAGTGCCGCAGGGCATCGATCCGGTGGAGGTGCGCCAGTATCTCATGTCGCTCGCGGGAGTGACGGAGGTGCACGACCTGCATATCTGGGGGCTGAGCACCACGCACGTGGCGCTTACTGCCCACTTGGTGCTGCCGGAGAAGGGCGACACCGACGCGCTGCTTGCCGACGCGTGCCAGGTGCTGCGCGCGCGTTTCAAGATCGATCATGCGACGATGCAGATCGAGCGTGGCACGGAGGCGCACCCGTGCGCGCTCGCGCCGGCGGATGTGGTGTAGGCACAAGTCCGCCGCAGGCAACTGTTTTCCGTTTTGTGTTTTCGGTTCTGAGTTGTGGGAGCCGTCCGAGTCCATCAATCCCGGAGCACTCGCAGCGGAAAACAGGCAACGGAAAACGGTTGCCTGCAGTCTGGACCTACGCTGTCGCGACTACATCTGTCTCATCATCGTGGTTGATCATGTCGCGCAGCCGGTAGGCGTGGCCGAGCAGGTACGGCACCGCGACCACCACGACGTTGGGCTTGAACATGAACGCGGTCCGAATGTAGAGCGCCGTCTTGTTGTGCAGAAAATGCTCCCACCACTTCTTGGGAACGATCTCCGGCACGACGACGGTCACCAGCTCGCCGGGCATCACCATTCGCAGGTTGTCGACGTACTCGACGAGCGGCCGGAGAATGGACCGCAGCGGTGACGGCAGCACGACGAGTGGAACACCGATGTCCCACTCCTCCCACGTCCGCTGCAGCTCGTCGGTGAGGCGCTTGTCCACCTCGATGTAGACGGCGACCACCTCGTCCGAGATCGTGGTGGCGTACACGAGCGCGCCGGCCGTCGCCTTCGTGATGCCGTTGACGGGCACGACGACGGTGTGATGGAGCGGAAGGATGGGGCTGTGCCCGGTGAACTTCACGTCGTCGGCGAACTGCGTGTAGTGCCGGTGAATGGCGACGAGCACCCAGATGATCGCCGGAATGATGAGGCAGACGATCCAGCCGCCCTCGGTGAACTTGGTGACGATCTGCACCACCGACACGATTCCGGTCGCGACCGCGCCAAGTCCATTCAACGCCGCCCGCCGGCGCCATCCCCGCTCGCGCGATCGCATCCAATGGATGACCATCCCGGCCTGCGACAGCGTGAAGCACACGAACACGCCGATCGCGTACAGCGGTACGAGGCGCGCGGTGTTCCCGTGAAATGCGATGACCAACACGATCGCCAGCAGCGCGAGCGTGACGATTCCGTTCGAGAACGCCAGCCGGTCGCCGCGCGCCGAGAATTGGCGCGGCATGAATCGATCGTTGGCGAGGATGCCGGCGAGGCGCGGGAAGTCGGCGAACGCGGTGTTCGCCGCGAGCACGAGCACCGCGAACGTCGAATACTGCAGCGCGTAGTAGAAGAACCCCGTGCCGAAGATGTGCCGCCCCAACAGCGAGATCACGGTCTGGTCGGTGGTCGGCATCACGGCGTAGTGCGTCGCCAGATACGACACCCCAAGAAAGAACGCCGCGAGAATCGTCACCATCCAGGTGAGCGTCGTCGCGGCGTTGCGCTGCGCGGGCTGCTTGAATGCCTGGATGCCGTTGGAGATCGCTTCCGTGCCCGTCATCGCCGAACAGCCTTCGGCGAAGCCGCGCAGCAACAGGTAGAAGAGCGCGAATCCAGTGAGTGGGCTCATGATCGCCGCGCCGTGCCGCGCCGACGTCGGATCCACTTTGAGCGGCGACGCGAGAAACGCCAGCTCGTGGCCCATCGTGGCCCGGTACACGCCGACGACGATGAGCGCGACCATCATCACGATGAATGCGTACGTCGGAATGCTGAACGCCGCTCCAGACTCGCGGACGCCGCGCAGGTTCACGACCGTCAGGAGCACGATCGAGACGACACACAGGCTCACCGTGTGAATCGCGAGCGGCGGATACGCCGAAGTGATCGCCGCCACGCCGGACGAGATCGACACGGCTACGGTGAGGATGTAATCCGTGAGTAGCGCGGCCGCCGCAACGAGGCCGGGCGAGACACCGAGGTTCTCCTTCGCCACCGTGTACGAGCCGCCGCCGTTGGGATAGGCGAAGATCGTTTGCCGGTACGACAGTCCCACGAGCACCAGCAGCCCCACGATGACGGCCGAAATTGGAATGACGTACCCAATCGCCATCATGCCGATCGCGCCGCCGACGACGAACAGGATCTGATCGGTGGCGTAGGCCACCGACGAGATCGCGTCGGACGACAGAACCGCGAGCGCGGTCTTCTTGTTCAGACGTTCGTGCTCGAGCCGTTCGCTCGGCAACGGGCGCCCGAACAGCACGTGCTTCAGTTGGCGGTAAGCGCCTGGCATCGCGATGGGGAAGAAAACCGACGGCCGGCTGCGGCCTGTGTCGCTTGCGAAGGCTACGCAACGGTCCACCCCGACCGCATAAAGATTCCGTGAAAATCCGCCGTCAGGCGCGCGAGAAGTCGAGCCGCGTTTCGCCCTCGGCTCGCGCGAGCGTGCCGCCTTGCGCCGCGATCAGTCGAACCGCGAGCGCCACGTCGGGCGTTTCGGCGACGCCCGGCCCATGATGTACCGCTACGTGAATCGCGCGCGTGTCCCCGTCGACGTGGATGTGAACCTCGGCGCCGTCGGGCGTTCGGCGCACCGCATCGTGGAGCAGGAGGCTCAGCGCCTCCTGCAATCGCGCGCGATCGCCGAACACCGCCGGCAGAGCGGGCGCGATGTCGGCCGTCACTTTGACCTGCCGCGGCTCGCCCGCGGCGGCAAGCGCCGGCATCAACAGGCCGATCATCTCGCCCGGACGAACCGCATCGCGCCGAAGCACCACGGTTCCTCGATCGAGCCCGGCGATCTCGCGCAGCCGCTCCAACTCCGCGCTCGCGGCCTCGGCGGCCTGACGTGCGGCGCCGAGCATTTCCTCCTGGTTTTCGTTGAGATCGCCGAACTTGTTCTCGAGCAGGATGTGGAGCGGAAGGCGAACTTCATCGAGTCGCCGCACCGCCTCGTCCGATGCCGATGACAGCAGCTCGGCGTACTCACGATTGCGAGCCGCGAGCCGATCGGTCTCGAGCTGGCGCGCGGCCTCGGCCTCTCCGACCGCGCCGCTCAGTCGATCGACGACGTCTTCGATCGCGTCGAGCTCGTCCTGCCGTTTCCGGCGCGGGCGGGATCCGAGCGTGTCGCCCATGAGACGCTCGATGCGTTTCGCGACGTACCGCGTGTTGGTCCAGGCCACGATCAACGACACGACCGCGGCGACGACGGCCACGCCGACCACCCACGTGGGCGCCGTGTGGGCATACTGTCCCCAATAGGCGAGGCCGGCGACCGTGAAGACACCGAGCACCGCCGGCAGGACCGCGAGAAAAAGTCGTTGGCCGACGCGCATCAGGCTCTCCGTGCTCCAGGGCCGCGCGCGTCGGCACGCGCTTCATCGAGCGAGACCACGAGGACGTCGAGCCCGAGCCTGTTGTTGACGAGCTGCTCGATCACGGAAGCCCGCCACAATTTCTGCCACCACGAGCGGCGGCTCTGGCCCACGAGGATCACCGTGACGCCCTTTTCGCGCGCGAATCGGCTCAGCGCTTGCGGGACATTCTCGCCGGTGAGCTTCACGACCTCGGCGCCCATCGTCTGCGCCATCTGGATGTTGTCGACGAGCTTTCGCTGAAGCGTCGCATCGATCTTGTCGGCCGCTTCGTCGGGCGTCTGGACGTAGACGCAATACCAGTCCGAGTTGAGCCGCCCGGCCATGCGGCTGCCTTTTCGGAGCAGAACGGCCGTGTGCGGCGGGCTGCTCGACATCGCGACGAGGATGCGATCGACCGTCTTTCGCTCCGGTGCCGGCCCTTGCTCCTCGCGGCGCACGATCTCCTCGCGCGTGCGGTCCACGGAGCTGGCCACCTCGCGCAGCGCGAGCTCGCGCAGCGTCGTCAGATTCTCCGCGGTAAAGAAGTTCGTGAGCGCGCTCTGGATCTTCTCCGGCGCATAGATCTTCCCGTCCTCCAACCGCTGCCGCAGATCTTCGGACGAGATGTCGAGGTTCACCACCTGATCCGCCGAGCCGATGACCCAATCGGGAATCGTCTCGCGCACGGTCACCCCGAGCGTACGCTGAATGACGTCGTTGAGCGATTCGAGATGCTGCACGTTCACCGCCGTAATGACGTTGATGCCCTCGTCGAGCAGGTCCATCACGTCTTCCCAGCGCTTGCGGTGCCTGGAGCCGGGCACGTTGGTGTGCGCGCATTCGTCGACGATGGCGATCTTGGGGCATCGCGCGATGATCGCGTCGACGTCCATCTCCTCGAGCGTCACGCCGCGGTATTCGATCTTCTTCCGTGGCACGATCTCGAGATCCCTGATCTGCGCTTCGGTATCGATGCGCCGGTGCGTCTCGACGAAGCCCACCACGCAGTCGATGTCGCGCCGGCGGAGATCGTGCGCTTCATTGAGCATGCGATAGGTCTTCCCCGTTCCGGCCGCCGACCCGATGTACACCTTGAGCTTCCCCCGCTCTCGTTGCTGGACGAGGGCGAGAAAGTCCGATTCTTCGGGAAGGCTGGCCGGCTTGGGTGTAGTCATCGCACTCGAAAGTGTTCGACGAGGGGGAAGAGAGCGAGATGGAGCACCGGACGTCGCTCGTGTGGTTAGAGCTTCACGAGCAGCGCGAGATTCAGCCTCGTCTCGTTCTTTCGCAGATCCGGCGTGAAGCCCGGCACCACCGATCCCAATGGGCCGGTGTTACCGCCCGGCGGCGTCATACCCCCGGGGCCGGCAAAGTACGGAACGTTCGCTTCGCGATGGTTGAGCTCGAGGCGAAACGTCGAATACTGATCGGGCATGTAGTCGAGCGTGATCGACGTGTCCCACGCCTTGAACTGATCCCCGGGATTCTCGGTGAAGTACGGCGTGCCGGAGAACGCCGTCGCGCCATTGATCGGCGGCAATAGCACCAGGTACCGGCCTGGGTTTGTCATACCTCCGATACCGAGCGTGAGACCGAACTTGTCCTGCGCGAACCAGCTCCGGTTGTAGAGCATGGCGCCAAGAAAATATTGCGATGGGCTGGCCGCGGTACCGCCGCTGCAGCTCACGCCTCCGCCGCTCTCACACCCCGCGTCGACGGTCAGCGAGAACGCGCCCTTGTCGTACGTCGACTTCGGTGCGTCGCAATATTTCACCTCGAGGCTGTTGTCCGTGTGGAGGCGCCAGCGATCCGGAATTCCAAGCCAATCGTGACCGTAGTAGTTGTTCGTCAGCATCGACACGGCGCCGTTGGGGCGATAGAGAATCTGCCCGCCCACACCCGGAGCTTCGTTGAACATGCCGTACGACTGCCACCCGTTGATCAGCCACGGCTCGATCTTCAGGTGCTCGCTCGTGTACACCTGCAGGCGGAGCCCGGTGAAGAACCACGGCGTGTTCGACGAGACGTACGACGGCTGGTACGCCCAGTTGTCGGCGTTGTAATAGCTGAACAGGCCGATGTACGAGAGGAAGATCCCTGCGTCGAGGTTGATGCCGTTCAGCGTGTTCCAGTGGCGCCCGCCGTAGGCCTCGGACAGATAGCGATACGCGTTGTCGAGCTGCCACTGGCCGCGGCCCGGGCTCGCGTCGTTGCGCGGCGTCATCGTCGAGTACATGCCGAATTGCGTCATGATGCGGCCGCGCGCGAAGCCGCAATGGAAATCGCCGCCAATTCCAAGCTGCTGCACCTGGATCTCATTCGTCCGCCCGCTCTCCGAGGTCCCGTCGAGCGTGTGGTCCTTGGGGTGGTTGAAGTCGCCGATGTACGCGATGTCCGCGCGGAACTCGCCGGTGAAGTACGGCGTGGCCAGCGGCGAGTCCTTCGCGCGGGTGTTCCCGTTCAACCAAGTCCAGTCGGCGAAGGCGAACGGATCGGCCTTTTTCCCCACGGTATCCGGGGCGCACGGTCCTGCCTGCGCGCCGGCGGACGTCGCCGCGAGCTGAAGGGCGAGGCCCACGCCGACGGCTGCAATCGA
Organism: Gemmatimonadota bacterium; assembly: GCA_028287235.1. Classification (GTDB taxonomy): domain Bacteria; phylum Gemmatimonadota; class Gemmatimonadetes; order Gemmatimonadales; family Gemmatimonadaceae; genus JAQBQB01. Next base: position 207,541 of record JAQBQB010000010.1, read on the forward strand.
TGTTTTCATTGTTTGAAGGCGCTGTCGAGCGCGATGTTGAGGAGAAGGACATTCACGCGCGGCTCGCCGAAGAAGCCGAACTGTCTGGCTTCGACGTGCCGGTCCAACAGGGCGCGCACCGCCGCCGAGTCGGCGTGCCGGGCGCGTGCAACCCGCGCGACCTGCAGATAGGCATTCGCGGGCGAGATGTGCGGATCGAGTCCGGACGCGGACGACGTCACCATGTCCGTGGGAATCCGGCCCTTCACGGCGCCGTCGTTCTTCACGGCGCTGTCCACCGACTGAGCGATGAGCGTGTCGGCGAGCTTCGCGTCGGTCGGGCCCTTGTTCGTGCCTCCCGAAGCAGTCGCGTCGTAGCCGCGCCCCGCCGCGGAGGGTCGCGGGTGGAAGTACTTCGGCTGCGTGAACGCCTGGCCAATGAGCTCACTGCCCACCACCCGCCCTTCGACGGACACCAGTGAGCCGTTCGACTGTCGCGGGAAAACGGCCTGCGCGATGCCCGTGACTACGCCCGGATAGACGAAGCCGGTGATGACGCAGAGCAGCAGCGTCATGACGATCGCGGGGCGTAATTGATTGCGTAGCATAGATCCTTCGCGTTGCTCAGGATGACAAGCGGTGCAGGATGACACGCCGTTCAGGATGACACGCCGTTCAGGATGACAAGCGGTTCAGGATGACAAATGCGTGAAGACGAGAAGCACGTCGATGATCTTGATGCCGATGAACGGCACGACGAGTCCGCCGAACCCGTACACGAACAGATTGCGCCGGAGAATCACGGCGGCGGGCGCGGGCCGATAGCGAACGCCGCGCAGCGCCAGCGGAATGAGCGCGATGATGATCAGCGCGTTGAAGATCACGCTGGCCAGGATCGCCGACTGCGGCGAGTGCAGCCGCATTACGTTGAGTGCGTTGAGCGCCGGATATGTCACCATGAACATCGCGGGGATGATCGCGAAGTACTTGGCCACGTCGTTGGCGATCGAGAACGTCGTCAGCGATCCGCGCGTCATCAGCAGCTGCTTCCCGATCTCCACGACTTCGATGAGCTTCGTGGGATTGGAATCGAGATCGATCATGTTGCCCGCTTCCTTCGCCGCCTGCGTGCCGCTGTTCATCGCCACGCCCACGTCGGCCTGGGCGAGCGCCGGCGCGTCGTTGGTGCCGTCGCCGGTCATCGCCACGAGCTTGCCGCCGGCCTGCTCGCGCTTGATCAGCGCCATCTTGTCTTCCGGCCTCGCCTCGGCGAGAAAATCGTCGACCCCCGCTTCGTTCGCGATGGCCGCCGCGGTGAGCGGGTTGTCGCCGGTGATCATCACCGTGCGAATGCCCATGGCGCGGAGCCGGTCGAACCGCTCCTTCATGCCGCCCTTCACGACGTCTTTCAGATAGATCACGCCGAGGATTCTCGCCGTGTGACCCTCGGCTTCGGCGACGACGAGCGGCGTGCCGCCCGCGCGGCTCACACGCTCCACCGCTTCGGTCATCGCGCTGGGAATCTCTCCGCCATGCTCACGAACCCAGCGTGCGATGGAATCGCCGGCACCTTTGCGCAGCTCCACGCCGCTCCAGTTCACGCCGCTCATGCGGGTCGTGGCCGAGAAGGGAACGAACTCCATGTTCGTGGGCCGTTCCGCCAAGTCGCCGACGCCGACACTTACCACGCGGTTCCCCTCGGCCAGCGTGCGGCCGCGTAGCCCGAACCGTTCCTTGGCGAGCACCACGATGCTCCTGCCCTCTGGTGTCTCGTCGGGGAGCGACGCGAGCTGCGCACGGTCGGCAAAGTGCGCCAGGTCCACGCCGGGCATCGGCAAGAACTCCACCGCCTGCCGGTTGCCGAGCGTGATGGTTCCCGTCTTGTCGAGCAGCAGCGTGTTGACGTCGCCCGCCGCCTCGACCGCGCGCCCGCTCATCGAGATCACGTTCTGCTGGATCATGCGATCCATGCCCGCGATGCCGATGGCCGACAGCAGTCCGCCGATCGTGGTCGGAATGAGACACACGAGCAAGGCGATGAGCACCGGAATGCTCGCCGGCGCGCCGCTGTAGGTCGCGAACGGCTGGAGCGTCACCACCGCGAAGAGAAAGATGATCGTGAGCCCAGACAACAGGATCGTGAGCGCGATCTCGTTCGGCGTCTTCTGGCGCGTGGCGCCTTCGACGAGCGCGATCATGCGATCGATGAACGTCTCGCCGGGATTCGCCGTGATGCGAATGATCAGATAGTCGGAGAGCACCTTCGTACCGCCCGTGACCGCCGAGCGATCGCCGCCCGACTCGCGGATCACCGGGGCGGACTCGCCGGTGATTGCGGACTCGTCGACCGACGCGACGCCTTGAGCGACTTCGCCATCGCTGGGAATGACGTCGCCGGGCGTGCAGAGCACGAGATCTCCTTTCCGCAGCGACGAAGCGATCACCATCTCGAAGGCGAGCTTGTCGATCTCGCCCGCATGGCCCAGGTCCGAAGCGTCGAGCCGGCGGGCATGCGTCTGCGTCCGCGAGGCGCGCAGCGTATCGGCTTGGGCCTTCCCGCGGCCTTCGGCCATCGCTTCGGCGAAGTTCGCGAAGACGACGGTGAACCACAGCCAGAGCACGATCTGGATGGTGAATCCGATTGCGGCGCGTCCGCTGGCCACGTCGCGCACCAGAACGAGTGTGCTCAACACGCTGCCGACGAGCACGACGAACATCACCGGGTTCGGGAGCATGTGCCGCGGATCGAGCTTCACGAATGCTTCGCCGATCGCGCGGCGGACGATGGGCGGGTCGAAGAGAGGGCGTTTCTGGATGGTCATGAAGAGCTCCGCGATTGAATGGTTCGCGGTGAGGGATCGAGGTGGTGGCGTTGCAACAGCGTTGGCACAGACTGAGACGGACACGGCACGGACACGCACGGAGGCACGCATTGGGAGCTCATGGGACGGCGCCGTTGCTTCATGGCGACATCACGGCGGAGATCATTCGCCTCTTTCTCCGGGTGTACGACCGGCTTGGATTCGGCTACTTGGAGTCGGTGTATCGCAACGCGCTTGCGCACGAGCTCACGAAGGCCGGAGTTACATTCGAGCGCGAGGCGACAATCGATGTCTGGTACGATGGGATTTGCGTGGGACACTTTCGCGCCGACTTTCTCGTGGAGGGTCGCGTCATTGTCGAAGTGAAAGCCTGCGAGACACTCGTCGGTGCGCACCGAGAACAAGTCCTCAACTACCTCCGCGGCTCTCACCTCGAGGTTGGACTGCTGCTGCATTTTGGGCCCGCAGCCAAGTTTCGCCGCGTCCTCTACACGAATGACCGAAAGGCGGACCTTCGCGCCGTAACCGCCGTTCCGTGAGTGTCCGTGCTCGTCCGTGCGTGTCCGTGCGTGTCCGTGCCAACGCTGTCCCCGAGCTCGACATCAGAACACCTTCCCCGCCGTCATCGACAGATGCTCGACGATCGGCCCAAGCGCGAGCGCCGGAAAAAACGTCAGCGCACTGAGAATGAGCACGACGCTCACCAGCAGTCCCACGAACAGTCCGCCGGTAACCGGAAACGTCCCCGCGCTCTCCGGCGCCACCTTCTTTTCGGCCATGAACCCCGCCAGCGCCAGCATCGGTACCATCATCCCGAACCGGCCGATCAGCGTGTTGAGACCGAGCGTCGTGTTGTAGTAGTACGTGCTTCCCGTCAGCCCTCCGAAGGCGCTGCCGTTGTTCGCCGCGGTCGACGTGAACGCATACAGGATCTCTGATAGTCCGTGCGGTCCGCTGTTGTTCAGACCGGCCCGTCCCGGCTCGAGCAGCACCGAGAGGCCGGTGAGCGTGAGAATGACCGCCGGAAACACGAGCGCATACAGCATCGCCATCTGGACTTCGCGCGCCTGAATCTTCTTGCCGAGGTACTCGGGCGTTCGACCCACCATGAGTCCGGCGATGAACACCGTCAGCACGATCATCACGATGATGCCGTACAACCCGGCGCCCACTCCGCCGTAGACGACCTCGCCCAACTGCATGTTGATCAGCGGCACGAGTCCGCCGAGTGGCGTGAACGAGTCGTGCATCGCGTTGACGCAGCCGCACGACGCGTCGGTCGTCACGGTCGCGAAGAGCGCGGAGTTGGCGATCCCGAACCGCACCTCCTTCCCTTCCATGTTGCCGCCCGGATTCGTCTCGCTGGCGACGAGATCGAGGCCGCGGGCACCATGAATCGGATTGCCCCGTGCCTCCGACCAGTAGGCCGTCGTGACGCCGGCGAAGAACAGCAGGAACATCGCGGCCCATACGGCCCAGCCATGCCGCGTGTTCTTCACCATTCGGCCGAACATGTAGACCAGGCCCGACGGGATCATGAAGATCATGAACACCGACCAGAAGTTGGTCCACGGCGTGGGGCTCTCGAACGGATGCGCCGAATTCGCGTTGAAGAACCCGCCGCCGTTGGTGCCGAGCTGCTTGATCGATTCCTGGCTCGCCACCGGCCCCATGGCCAGCGTCTGCTTCGCGCCCTCGAGGGTGGTGACCGTGAGGTACGGCTTGAAGTTCTGAATCGTGCCTTGTTGAATGAACACGAGCGCCGCGACGAAGGAGAGCGGCAACAAGACGTAGAGCGTTCCGCGCGTGAGATCCGCGTAGAAGTTGCCGAGCTTTCCGGCCGAGCGCCGTGCGAGGCCGCGCACGAGCGCCACGGCCACGGCCATGCCCACGGCGGCCGAGATGAAGTTGTGATAGGCGAGCTGCGTCATCTGCGACAGATACGACATCGTCGATTCGCCGCTATACGACTGCCAGTTCGTGTTGGCCGTGAACGATGCCGACGTCTCGAACGACTGACGGTCCGGCACCGCGGCCAGATGCTGTGGGTTCAGCGGCAATACCGCCTGCAGCCGCAGCACGACGTAGGTGAGCAGCATCGTGATCAGGCTGAAGATCAGCATCGCGCTCGCGTAGCGCGTCCAGTGCTGGTCCTCCTCGGGATCGACGCCGCAGAGGCGGTAGAGGATGCGCTCGACGGGCGCGAGCCAGCGGACCGACCCGTCGTACACGCGCGCGAGGTAGACGCCAAGCGGCTTCGCGACGAGCAGGATCGCGACTGCGAAGAAGGCGATTTGCAGCCAACCGTTGACGGTCATGTCAGAAGCGCTCCGGGCGGAGCAACGTGTACACGAGGTAGCCGAGGATCGCGACGGCGCACGCGAGGCCGACCCAGCTGTCGAGAGTCATGATTCGCGCTCCGGCGATTCGGCGCCGCGGCCCATTGCCGCGCACACCCGCACGTAGGCCAGCATGAGCGCGAAGAAGGCGACGGTTCCGCCTACGTAGATGAGGTCGATCATTGTGGATTCGCCTGATTGGTCGATCGAGATTGAACGTATTTCAGGCGTCGTAAACAGCGCACAAAGACCGGGCACCCTCCTATAAAGATCTCGTAAAGCCCAGCGAGATTCCCTTCCGGGTCGCGACACGCGAAACCGAAAACACAAAACACACGACGGAACGCGGCAGCCTGCAGGCTGCTGCGTTCCGTCGTGTGCTCCTTCAGCTGCTCGCGCCAGTGATGACGACGACCTTGCCTTTGCTTCCCGTCCGGTCTGACATTACGCTCTCCGGTCTGGCCGATCGATCCACCATCCGGCGACTGTGTGCCGCACACAATTCTACCTAGCGGGGCCGATATGCAGCCCGTCCTCACCGAGTGGCAATCGTTCTACGTGATCACCGGCTCATCGGGTGCGGCGCTCACGGGATTGATGTTCGTCGTGATCGCGCTTGCGGCAGACCGCCTGCAACGCGCGCCGAAGGACGGTCTGGGTGCCTTTTCCACGCCGACCGTGGCGCACTTGGCGATCGTGTTGCTCCTCGCGTCGTTCATGTCGATGCCGCTGCGCCACCTCACGGGCCTGAGCATCTGTCTTGCCGCCAGCGCGATCGTCGGATTGGTGTTCACGCTCCGCGCTGGAGTGCGCATGGTCAGGCTCGAGTCCTACGCCGCGGTGGTCGAAGACTGGATCTGGAACGTGATCGTTCCGTTCGCCGCGTACGTGGGTTTGTTCGTCAGTGCGGCGCTACTCGCGAAGTCTGAAGCGCGGGCGCTGTTCGCGATCGCCGCCATCGTGTTGGTGCTGCTGTTCCTGGGAATCCGCAACGCTTGGGACGTCGCCGTCTATCTCGTGACGGAGCAGGTTCCCAACGCCGGCGCCGAGACGAACGCCGCCGCTCCGCAGCCGGCTGGCCAACGGAAATGAGCGGTGGGAAGCGTTGCTACAGATCCAAGCTGCGCAGGTCGGGTCTCACTGTCACGCACTTCGAATTCTACCATCGCGTCGGTCACGAGGACATCGACGCTCGGCGGTCCGCCGAGCTTCCCGGCGTCGTTCGCGTTCGCCTCGACGCCCAAGCGTTGCCCGACGAGTTTGTACGGCGTACGCTCTTCGCATACCATCACGTAGGCTCGCCCGAAGTGGCGACGGAGCCGGCGCAACGTGCGACGGTGGAAGGTCGACAAATCGCTCGAGCGGAGGGCGAGCTGTGGAGACATCGAGCGCGTGCGCCGTGCTCGGTCTCGTTCGCGTACTCGGCTTCATCCGATCGGCGTTGCCTTCGACTGCATACACAGCTGATCGCTCGCGTCGCCCCATCTACTGGACGAAACTGCATAGCAGTCGGCAGTGATGACGAGGTGACCCGTTCGTAGTTGGTGAGGCAGCTGACCGCGACATCGTGTGACGCGCGGCCTGCGAATTCCCCCCGAGCCGATCTTGGGGTCGCCTTGTTTGGCGATGTGTGCGACTTCAAGCAACGACTTGTCCTCCAAGCGTTCGCTGGAACGAGGGGCGATTGTCCACGTAAGCCTCTGGGGAGAGACGTCGATGAGTCCATACGCCCTGAAGTGGGTGCCGTCCTCAATCACCAGTGAAGCGTGAAGTGATTGAAGGTCGGCAGCACCGCCGTAACGACAGGCCAGGCGATACTACCGCTTGACTCTGCGACTGTTCGCTGTGTCCAATCCGATGAGGGGGTCGATGTCGACACATCGCTGAGCGAAGTTGGAACGTCGCTGAGCGGACTTGGATGAGTGCCGAGCGGACTTGATTCACTGCCGAGGCGACTTTCCTCGTCGCCGAGGTGAGCGCGCCCTGCCGCGAGGTCATCGTTACCGCCGCAGCAGGCGACCGCACCAGTGGGCCTCGGCAGGCGCCACCACGCGAGGCTCGAGCCGCCACCGCCGGCGCGCGGACCGTCCACACTGGACCGTGTCATCGCCACCAACACTGAGACGAGACGACGCGCGTACCGAGGGAGCCGCCACCGTCGCTGAGATTGGCGCGCGTATGGCCACACCTGACCGCCACCGCCGGCGATGCGAGGGCCACAGACGCGTAGCTGATCGCCACCACTGCGCACTCGATCCGGCGAGTTGCACGACTCAGCGCCACTTCGGCGCGACGTCACAACCACCGGCGCATCGGCGACTCCCACCAGCGCGCGGCCGACCGGCAGCGACGCATGACGTCATCGGGAGCATTGCACGATGACATCGGCACCAATGCACGACGTCATCGCCACCGGCGCGTGGACGACTAGCACCATCGCGGAGCGCACCCGTCGCATTGCATGACCCGACCAGGCACATTGCACGAAGCGATCGGATCGCCATGCGTGAAGGACCCGGCGCATTGCATGCAGCGCCCGCCACCAGCGCCGCGTCAATCGCCACCGGCGGCGAACGCATGCCCACCAACCCGGAAGGCATCCCCACCAAGCCGCGTCGCACTACCACCATCCGGCGGGGCGGCGAAGGGCTTCCTCGACACGAAGGACCGCCCACACCGACGCGCACTTCTTCGCGCGCCAGCCACATGATTGCATCAATCACGTGAACCGGCACCTCGTTGCCGCCCCTATCCTGTAGCCAGCTCCCACGACGCCCGCACCAGCCGCGAGATCACATCGGCCTCGGCCTCGTCGCGCGGCGCGTACACCATCACCGCCAGCGGCGAGATCGCGCCGCGATCGGCGAACGGATGCGGCTCCGCCCACCCGGTGGCGATCGCCTCTTCACGCACTCCGGGCGGCAACGTCAAATGCAGACTGCCGTCCGGCAACGGGTGGAAGTGCGCGAACTCACGTCCAGTGAGGAACGCCGTGTCGTCGCGCGCCGCAACGTGCGACTCCACGCGAAGCGCCAGCGTGCCCACCGACCCGCACATCGTCGTGTCCGATACCACCCAGGGCAGCGCCGCGGCCGCACTGAACACGCGCTCCACCGCCGCCCACCTCGGCCGCTGGTTGATCTGCGAATGCGGGTTCGGGCGCGTGACCGGCCGATCGCCCGCGCGGCGCGGCAGCCCGAGCGAGCGGTCGTCGATCCACAGGCAGAGCCCGCCCTCCCACGCGTCGTCGGCTGCGGGAAGCATGCTGAGATGCCGGGCGCTCACGGCGCCCCCCACGTCCCGCCCACCGCCTTGTACAGCGCCACCAGCGACGTCGCCGCGGACGTATGCGCATTCGCTAACTGGTTCTCGGCGTCCAGCAACGTGCGCTGTGCGTCGAGCACCTGGAGAAAATCGGTGAGGCCCGCCTCGAAGCGCTGCTGCGCCAGGTCCGACGCGCGCCGGCTCGACGCCACCGCCTCGGTGAGAATGCCGAGCCGCTCGTGCGCGCGGTCGTAGCTCACGATGGCACCCTCCGTCTCCTCGATGGCACTCAGCACGGTGGACGTGTACTGCGCCTGCGCCTGATCCTGCAGCGCCGCCGCGATCGTCACGCGCTGTCGCACGCGGCCGAGGTCGAGCAGTGGAAAGCTCACCACGGGGCCGAAGAGCACGCGTGACGCGCCGGTGTTCGTCAGCGTCTGAAACCGGTTTGCCGTGTAGCCCACGCTCGCCGCGAGCGAGAACCGCGGCATGTAGTCCGCCTGCGCCGCGCTCACCGCGAACGTCTGCGCCTTCAACTGCCGCTCGGCCGCGAGCACGTCGGGTCTGCGGCGCACGAGATCGCGCGGCGACCCGATAGTGACGGAATCCGGCAGTTGCGGCAGCACGCCCTCCGTCGCGAGCTCGTCGAACGGCGCCTCGGGCGAGCGGCCGAGCAGCACCGCGAGCCGGTACGTCGATACGGCGATCTGCGATTGGAATCCCGGAACAGCGGCCAGTGTGAGCTGCCACACCGACCGGGCCCGCTCGATGTCGAAGGCATTGCCTCGCCCCGCGGCCAGCCGGTCCTGCGTCAACCCCACCGTCTTCCGCTGCACCTCGGCGTTCTGCCGCGCCACCGCGAGCTGGCGCTGCGCTCCGCGCAGCTCGAAGTACGTCCGCGCCACTTCCGCCGCGAGCGTCACCTGCACGTCGTCGAGCGAGTGTTCCGATGACGCCACGAGCGCGTTCTGCGCGTTCACGGCGTGATGCACGCGCCCGAACACGTCGAGCTCCCACGATGCGTCGAAGCCCACGTCGTACAGATCGCGCTGGGGCAATGGACTGGTCAGTCCCGGAACCTGCGCCATCGATTGCCGCGTGCGGAGCACGCTTGCGGCGCCGGTCACCGACGGCGCGAGATCGAACGCCGACAGGCGCCGCGCGGCACGCGTGGCGTCGAGCCGCGCTTCGGCCGCGCGCACGGTGGTGCTGCCTCTGAGCGCCGCCTCGACGAGACGGGTCAGCGTGGTGTCGCCGATCTCGCGCCAGAACGGCGCCGTCGTCGCCGACTCGCGAAAGGTGGCCGACTGCGCGGCTTTCACCGGCGCGTATGCCGGTGCGACAGCGACCGGCGACGGCTGGTACGCTGAGGAGCCCGTACACGCCGCGAGCGAAGCGAGCGACGCGGCCGCGGCGAGCGAGTACAGAATGGTTCTATGCACGGAGATCACCTTCGACGACCGCGTATGGAAGCTCGGCGGGATGCAGCGGCCGGATGTTGTCCGGCGCGGCGTCATTGGAGCTCGACCGCCTGGTCACCAATCCGCGGATCACGACGTAAAAGAGTGGAGTGAACAAGAGCCCGAAGAACGTGACGCCGAGCATGCCGGAGAACACGGCGACGCCCATCACGTGCCGCATCTCGGCGCCGGCGCCGTGGGCCAGCACCAGGGGCACGACACCCATGATGAAAGCGAACGACGTCATGAGAATGGGACGCAAGCGAATCCGGCTCGCCTGCAACGCGGCGGTGAGCCTGTCTACGCCCTGCCGCTCGAGATCGCGCGCGAACTCCACGATGAGGATCGCGTTCTTACAGGCGAGCCCCACCAACACGAGCAGGCCGATCTGCGTGAACACGTTCGTGTCGCCGCGCGTGATCCACACGCCGGCAATCGCCGACACGAGCACCATCGGCACGATGAGAATGATCACGAGCGGCAACGACCAGCTCTCGTACTGCGCGGCGAGCACGAGGAACACGAGCAGCACGCAGAGCGGAAACACGAATACCGCGGTATTTCCGGCGAGCTTCTGTTGATACGTCAACTCCGTCCACTCGGCCGCGATACCGTTGGGGAGCGTTTGCGCCGCAAGCGCTTCCATCCGCTGCACCGCTTCGCCGGCGCTCACGCCGGGCGCCGCGCTTCCATTGAGGTCCGCGGCCGGATAGCCGTTGTAGTGCGTGACCTGGTCCGGCCCGTACGACTGCTTCACCGAGAGCACCGATCCGAGCGGCACCATCTCGCCATGAGCGTTCGGCACCTTGAGGCCAACAATGTCTTCAGCGGAGGCGCGGAACGGTGCGTCGGCCTGCGCGATCACCTGATAGGTGCGGCCGAACTTGTTGAAGTCGTTGACGTACGTGGAGCCGAGGTAGATGCCGAGCGTCTGGAAGACGTCGTTCAACGGGATGCCGAGCTGCTTCACCTTGTCGCGATCGACGTCGGCGAAGAGCTGCGGCACGTTCACCTGGAAGCTCGTGAATTCGCCGGCGAGCTGCGGCGTCTGGTACGCTTGGCCGAGCAGCGCCTGCGTCGACGCGTTCAGCAGCGAGTCGCCAAGCCCGGCGCGATCCTCGATCATGTACTTGAAGCCGCCGATCGCTCCGAGCCCGTTCACCGCCGGCGGTGGAAAGACGCCGATGTACGCATCCTGGATCGACGCGAACTTCTGTGACAGCGCGGCCACGATGGCGCCGGCGCTCGTCTCCGGCGTCGTCCGCTCCTCGAACGGCTTGAGCGCGAGGAACATCGTGGCCGAGTTGGGCTTGTTCGCGAACGCGCTCACGGAAAGCCCCGGGAACTGCACGACGTGGTCGACGCCCGGCTGCTTCAACGCGATCTCGCCCATGCGCCGAACCACGGCTTCAGTCCGATCGAGCGACGCCGCGTCGGGCAGCTGCGCGATGGCCACGACGTATGCCTTGTCCTGCGTCGGCACGAAGCCGGCCGGAACCTTCTTGAAGCCGATCACGCCGAGCACCACGAGGCCGGCGTACACTCCGAGCACGAGCGCCGAGCGGCGTGTGACGAACTTGCCGACGTTGCCGTAGCGTTCGGAGAGACTGGTGAACGCACGATTGAACGGCCGAAAGAGCCAGCCGAACGCGCGGTTGATGACGCGCGTGCCGGCGTCCTCCGGTGCACCGCGCGGCTTGAGCAGCAGCGCCGCGAGCGCGGGCGACAACGTCAGCGAGTTGAACGCGGAAATGAGCGTCGAGAAAGCGATCGTCAGCGCGAACTGCCGGTAGAACTGTCCAGTCAGGCCACTGATGAACGCCACCGGCACGAACACCGCGCAGAGCACGAGCGCGATCGCGATGATCGGACCGCTCACCTCCTCCATGGCGCGGTGGCTCGCGTCGAGCGGCGAGAGGCCTTCCTCGATATGTCGCTCCACGTTCTCGACTACGACGATGGCGTCGTCCACGACGATGCCGATGGCGAGCACCATGCCGAACAACGACAGCGTGTTGATCGAGAAGCCACTCGCGAGCATTACCGCGAACGTGCCGACGATCGAGATGGGCACCGCGGCGAGCGGAATGATCGACGCGCGCCACGTCTGCAGAAAGAGCACGACGACGATGACGACCATGAGCGTCGCCTCGAGCAGCGTGCGGATGACCTCGCGAATGGAATCGCGCACGAACACCGTGGGATCGTAGACCGACGACCACTCGACGCCCTGCGGAAAGCGCGTCTTGAGCTCGGCCATCTTGGCGCGCACGCCGCTCGAGAGCGCGAGCGCGTTGGAGCCCGGCGCCTGGAACACGACGATCGCCACCGCGGACTTGTTGTCGAGCAGCGAACGCAGCCCGTAGTCGCCGGAGCTGAGCTCGAGACGCGCTACGTCGCGGAGCCGCGAGACTTCGCCGTTGGCGCCCGTCTTCACGATGATGTTGCCGAACTCCGCCTCGTCGGCGAGTCTACCCTTCGCGGTGACCGTCAGTTGATAGGCCACGGCTTCCGGCATCGGCTGCCCGCCAACGACGCCGGCGGCGACCTGAAGATTCTGTTCGCGGATGGCCTGCACGACCGCATTCGCCGAGAGACCGCGCGCGGCGATCTTGTTCGGGTCGAGCCACACGCGCATGGCGTAGTCGCCGGCGCCGAAGATGACGACTTGGCCGGCACCCGGCAGCCGCGCCAGCTCGTTGCGCACGTTGAGCGTCGCGTAGTTGCGCAGGTACACGGGGTCGTATCGCCCGTCGGGCGACGACAGGTGGACCACCATGGTGATGTCGGGCGAGCGCTTCTCGGTGGTCACGCCGAGCGTGCGCACGGCTTCGGGCAATCGCGCGAGCGCCTGGCTCACGCGGTTCTGCACCTGCACCTGCGCGAGGTCCACGTTCGTTCCGATCGCGAACGTGACCGTGAGATTGAGCACGCCGTCGGCCGTGGCGGACGACGTCATGTACAGCATGTGCTCCACGCCGTTGAGCGCGTCCTCGAGCGGGGTGCCAACCGTCTGCGCGAGCACGGTGGGATTCGCGCCCGGATACACCGCGCGCACCACGATGGTGGGCGGCGTGACCTCAGGGTACTCGCTGATCGGCAGCGCCGTGATGGAGATCAGGCCCGCGGCGAGGATGAGAATCGACAGCACGATCGCGAAGACCGGCCGATCGATGAAGAACCGTGAAAAGCGCACGGAGATGTCCGGAAAAGTGTTTGGCTACTTGCTTGTTTGCCTACTTGAGGGCGAGCATGGTCGCGCGCTTGGCGGCGACCTTCATCCCGGGCCGCACGCGCAGCAGCCCGTTGATCACGATCGTCTCGCCGGGCTTCAGCCCCGATTGGACGATGCGCAGCCCATCCACCACGCGGCCGACGGCGATGGCGCGATACTCCACGGTGCTGTCGGGCTTGAGGACGAGCACGAACTTGCGATCCTGGTCGGTGCCGATCGCCTGGTCCTGGATCAACGTGGCCTGCCGCTGCGCGCCGCCGGCAAGGCGCACGCGGGCGAACAGTCCGGGCGCGAACTGGCCGCCGGGGTTCCGCACGACGGCGCGGATACGCATTGTGCCGGCCGAGCGGTCGACTTGGTTGTCGACGAAGTCCAGCGTGCCGGCGTGCGGAAAGCCCGTCTCGTTGGCGAGGCCGATCTGCACGGTGTGTCCCGCGCTCTGCGCGGCGCCGCCCGAGCCGACGTACTTCAGATACGCTTGCTCGTCGCTGGTGAAGTACACGAAGATCGGATCGAGCGACACGATCGTCGTCAACAGCGATGCGGTCGGGGAGCCGCCCTGCACGAGGTTGCCCGCGGTGATCTCCGCGCGCCCCACGCGCCCGGAGATGGGCGCCCGTACCGTGGTCCACTCGACGTTGAGCTTCGCGTTGCGCGCCGCCGCCTCGGCCGCGCGAACCGCCGCCGACGCTTCGGCCAATGCGCTGGAGCGCGCGTCCAACTCTTCGCGCGAGATGGCTTGCGTGTTCACCAGCTTGTTGGCGCGGTCGAGCTCCTGGCCGGCGAGGCTCACATGCGTCTTCGCCTGCTCGAGCACGGCTTCGGCGCGGGAGACTTCCGCCTCGTAGGGGCGAGGATCGATGGTGAGCAGCACGTCGCCCTGGTGCACGATGGCACCTTCGGGGAACGAGACGTGGTTGATGTAGCCGGACACGCGAGGCCGGACTTCAACCGACTGGACCGCTTCGAAATGGCCGGTGAAGTCGTCCCAATCCGTGATCTGGCGCTCGACCGCGGTCGCGACGGTGACTTCCGGAGCCGACGCGACCGGCGCCGGCTTGCTGCACCCAACCGCGGAAAGTGCGACGATTGCGGCGAGGAGACTGGTGGAGCGGTGTGCGATGTGCCTCATTACGGGAGCTCAGCGAATGAGCCACGTGGCTCGTGAGACTTCAGATGTGGTACCGATCGGTAACATCACTATGTTACCGACCAGTAACATCAGAGTCAACCCTGTTCCTGTGGAGTCCGAAGGAGGACGCCAAGCGATGTCAGAAGGACTGCCACCACGCCAACGGATTCTCGCCGCGGCCGACGATCTCTTTCGTCGACACGGAATTCGCGGCGTCGGCGTGGAGGCCATCGCCGAGGCTGCCGGAACGAACAAGATGACGCTCTACCGACACTTCGAGTCGAAGGACGAGCTGATCGCGGAGTGGATGCGCGGCATCGTGTCGCAGAAGGACCGGGTGTGGGACGAGATGGTCGAGCGGCATCCGAACGACCCGGTCGCCCAGATTGTGGATTGGAGCCAGCGGACCGCGGAGGCGCTGGCACAGATGGAAGAGCGCGGATCGCCGATCCTGAATGCGCTGGCGGAATTGCCGGAGCCCGATCATCCGGCGCGCAAGGTCATCGACGAGCATCGCGCCCGCGAGCATGACAGATTGCTCATTCTCTGCCAACAGGCGGAGTTTCCGGAGCCCGAGCTCACGGCCGATCAGTGCTTCTTCCTGCTCGAGGGCGCGAAGTCCTGCGTGCAATGCATCGGACTGAAACGCGTGGGCGAGCATCTCATGCGGCTCATCAACTCGATGGTCGGCGCGCGCGGACGCGAGCTGCCCGCGGCGGGCGGATCGCCCGCGCCAAAACCGGCGCGCCGCACGCGCTGACCGCCGCTCGCAACTACTCCGGCGACTCGCCTCCACGTGCGAGCTCGGCGCTCGACATCGCGGGAACGCGGAGGCTGAAGATGCTCCCGCCTCCGTCGCGATCGCTCACCGCGAGGCTGCCCCGCTCCGCGACAGCAATACCCCGCGCGATCGACAATCCGAGACCGGCACCGCCCACGTCCGACGCGCGCCCCGGTGCGCGATAGAACGGCTCGAAGATTCGCTCGCGCTCCGCGACGGGAATACCCGGACCCCGATCGGCCACCGCGAACACGAGCCATGCGCCGTCGCGATACGCAGACAGGTCGACCGGCTCCGCATCCGGCGAATACTTCGCGGCGTTCTCGATGAGATTCACGAGCGCGCGCAAAGTTTGAGAGAAATCGAATCTGCCGAACAGCAGCTCGTCGCTCGACGCCACGGAGATGCGGAGCTCGTGGCCACGGAGCCCGCCGGCCGACTGTTGCGCCGCGGCGCCGAGCAAATCCTCGGCTTCGTTCGGCTGGATGTCCACCGCGGCCGAGCCGCTCGAAATGCGCGACAGGTCCAGCAGCTGCGCGACCAGCCGGCTGAGCCGGCCCGCCTCCTCCTCGATGATCGCGGCGCGATCGTCCCCATCGGCCGCGATCTCGTGCGCGAGCCCCATGATCGTCGTGAGCGGCGTACGTAGATCGTGCGATACCGACGCGAGCACCGCATCCTTGGCGCGATGCGCTTCCTGGAGCGATTGCGCGCGCTCGGCTTCGGCGGCCAATCGAACGCGCTCCACGCCGAGCGCCGCGTAGTACGCGAGCGCTTCGAGGACGCGGACTTCGGCCGTGCTCAGCGCGAGACCTGCGTCCTTTCGGAGCGCGAGCACGCCCACGGTGCGGTCGCGCACGCGCAATGGCTGCATCAGCTCGCGTGCGCGACCCGACGAGTCCGCGCCCGCCGCAACGGCCGCCGGATCGACACCGACGCGCGTCGTTCCGTCGACGTGCTCCGCCGCGGCCGCTCCGCGCGACGCGACCCACTCGATGAGGTCGTGCGGGTTGCGCGCCTCGGGAATCGGCCGCGAATCGTCGGCCGAGCGAATGGCGAGCCGCACGCCGTCGTCGTCCGTGCCGGACATGTACACCGAGCATGCATCGAGATGCAGCGTGGTGCGAATGACCTCCGCGATCGCCGTGAGCGCGTCCTCGGAGCGCGCGACGTTGAGCGTCTCGGCGCCGAGCGCGGCAAAGCGGTCCACTTCGGCGGCACGCTGTCGCGCAACTTCCGCTTCGGCCTGCGCACGATAGAGCAGTTGCGCCGACAGGATGCTCGAGCCGAGAAACGCCACGAGCACGAGCCAGTTCAGCGGATTCTGCACGACGAGCGTGCCGTACGGCAGAAGAAAGAGCAGATCGAAGCACAGGAACGCCGCGAGCGCGATCGCGATGCCGAGCGGCCGCCCGCCTCGCGCGCTCGCGCCCTGCACCACGAGCAGGTAGGCGAGGGTGACGAGCGCTTCGTTGAGCGATGCGCGAGCGCTCAACATCATCGCCGTGACGACGGCCAGGATGGCGAACCAGATCGCCGCCTCTCGCCCGCTCGAGCGCCCGAGCGCCCGCGGTTCTCCGATCATCTCATGGCTCGCGCTCGAACCGGTACCCCACGCCCGGCTCGGTGACGATGAGCCGCGGCCGCACCGAATCCGATTCCATCTTGCGGCGCAGGCTGCGCACGTGCACGCGCAAGTACTGCTGCGCGTCGCCATACGAGTTTCCCCACACCTCGCGGAACAACTGCTGGTGCGTGAGCGTTCGGCCGGCGTGGCGAACGAGCACGCGCAGCAGATCCCACTCGGTCTTGGTGAGATGCACGACGACGCCGCCCTTCTTGAGCGACGGCTTCACGAGATCGATCA
This sequence comes from Gemmatimonadota bacterium, assembly GCA_028287235.1. Taxonomy (GTDB): domain Bacteria; phylum Gemmatimonadota; class Gemmatimonadetes; order Gemmatimonadales; family Gemmatimonadaceae; genus JAQBQB01. The sequence continues at coordinate 224,420 of JAQBQB010000010.1, forward strand.
CGACGTCGCCGACTTCGACGGTCGACTCCGCCGACTGCGACGGATTCAGCCGCGCGCGACGCAACTGCGCGCGCGCCCGCGCCTGGAGCTCGGGAGGACTGAACGGCTTCGTGATGTAGTCGTCGGCGCCCGCGTCGAGCAGCGCGACTTTCTCCTGATCGGAGTGCCGCGCCGAGAGCACGATGATGGGCGCGGTGGACCATTGGCGGATCTCGCGGCACACGGCTTCGCCGCCGAGGTCCGGCAGTCCGAGATCGAGCACGATGAGCTCGGGACGCTCGGCGGCCGCGAGGTCGATCGCATCGCGGCCGGTCGAGGCTTCGATGATCCGGTCGGCCATCTCGGCGAGCGAGTTTCGGACGACGCGGCGGATCTGGGGTTCGTCGTCGACGATCAGGAAGGGCATCGGAGAAGTCTAGTGCTTTTGCGGGCTGCCGTTTTCCGTTGTGAGTTTTCCGTTTCGAGTTATGCGGGATTTGGTGGACTCGGACGGGGACCGGGACGGGACAGAACAGCGCTGTAGGCGTGAGTTCGGTGCTGGGCGGCCACCGGTACCTGCGTACCGTACAGCCATGCAGGACTACCACGGACTCCGCGTCTGGAAAAAGGCGCAGGCCCAGGCGATCAACATCGAGCGGCTCACCCGCGGCTTCCCGCGCCGACGGATACGGAATCGTCGCCGACCGCGAGTCCAAGCTCGTGATCGAGGAAGTCCAGGAGGTCCGCAAGATGACGTGGGGTCTCCGCAAAAGGGTGCTCGGGGAGTAACCGTCCCGATATCCTCACTCGCCCGCGCAGTGCCAACGGAAAACACACGACGGAACACGGCGGCTCGCAAGCTGCCGTTCTCCGTTACCCGTTATCCATCTCGAGTTCTGCGACCCCGGCTCCGTCGGGACCCCGCTCTGCCGGTCCCCGTCCGAGTCCAACAAATCCCGGCCAACTCTAAACGGAAAACCCACAGCGGAAAACGGTTGCCTGCAATTCCGTTCTTGCTATTTTCTTAGCACACCAATACTTTCCCCTCTGACTCAGAGGGGACCATCATGCTCGATCGCGACGGCGGCCTGCTCCGCGGCACTCTCGATGTTCTGATCCTCAAGGCCCTGAGCTGGGGCCCGCGCCACGGCTACGCCGTCGCCGAGTGGATCAAGGTCATCACCGACGGCGACGTCCTCGTCGAGGAAGGGCCGCTCTACACCGCCCTGCACCGCCTCGAGAAGAACGGCTGGCTCACCGCCGAGTGGGGCTACTCCGAGAACAACCGGAAGGCCAAGTACTACCAGCTCAGCCGCTCGGGCCGGCAGGAGCTCCGCGAGGAGATGAGCTCGTGGGAGCGCTACGCCCGCGCGATCGGCAAGGCGCTCGCCGCCGCCTCTCCCCTCACTGCGTGAGGACGCCAGCATGCGCCGCGTATTCCGCTTGCCGTTCGGCCGCGCCGGCATCGCGCGTGAGGTGGACGACGAGCTGGCGTTCCATCTCGAGATGCGCACCCAACGACTGATCGCCGCCGGCATGACGCCCGACGCGGCGAAACTGGAAGCCCTCCGCCAGTTCGGCGACGTCGACACCGTGCGGCAGGATTGCGTCACCATGGACAACGAGCGAGAGCGCAAGATGTCGAGAGCCAACACCCTGGGCGAGCTGCAGCAGGATTTCGTGTACGCGCTGCGCACGCTGCGCAGAAATGCCGGCTTCACCGCGATCATCGTCGGCGCGCTGGCGCTCGGCATCGGCGCGAACACGGCGATCTTCAGTTTGATCGACGCCGTCGTGGTGCGCGGACTTCCTGTGAAAGACGCCGGCCGGCTCGTCGCGATCGGCGATCCGCAGCGAACCAGCTCGTTCTCGCAGGGCTCGCCGCGGACGGACTTGATCTCCGCTCCGCTCTATAGAGACATCCGCGACCACAGCCGATCGTTCAGCGGCGTGCTCGCCTCCGGACGTCCCGCACGGCTGGACGTGCGCATCGACGAGAAGAACGCCGACGCCGAGCACCCGCGCGCACGGTACGTGTCGGGTAACTACTTCGCGGTGCTCGGCGTGCCCGCGTTCGCCGGACGCGTGTTCGACGGCAGCGAAGATCGGTCGGCGGGCGCGTCGCCGGTGGCGGTGATCAGCTACGCGTATTGGACCCGCCGCTTCCACAACGATCGCTCGGCGATCGGCCGCACGGTCGTCGTCAACGATACGCGCATCACCATCGTCGGCGTTACGCCGCAGTCGTTCACCGGCGAGATCGTCGGCGCGTCGAACGACGTCTGGCTACCGCTGTCGATGCACGACGTACTGCACCCCCACCAGCGCGTCCTCGACGATCGCAGCTCGAGCTGGCTGCTGCTCCTCGGCCGGCTCACCCCGGACGCGACCCTCGCGCAGGCGCAGCAGGAGTTGACGCCGTTCATCACGCGGACAATCGTGGCCAACGCGCCCGGCTCGGCGGGCCAGTCGTTCCTCGCCGACAAGCCGAAGATGTACGTCAGCGACGGCGCGCGCGGATTTTCGCGGGTGCGCGCCACCTTCCAGGCGCCGCTGTTCACGCTGATGATCGGCGTGGTGCTGCTGCTCTGCATCATCTGCGCGAACGTGGCGAATCTCTTGCTCGCTCGGGCCATCGCGCGCGGCAAGGAGATGGCGGTGCGCCTTGCGCTTGGCGCCGATCGCGGGCGTCTCGTGCGGCAGTTGCTCACGGAGAGCGTCGTGCTGGCGATGGCCGGCGCGGCGACGGGCTTGCTGCTCGCCTGGTGGGGCAGCCACGCGCTGCTCGTGCTCGCGTCGGGCGGCTCGGCGATTCCCCTCGACCTCTCGCTCGACCTGCGCGTGATGGCGTTCACGCTCGTCGTGTCCTTTTTCGCGGTCGTGCTGTTCGGCCTTGCGCCGGCGGTGCGCGCGTCGCGCGTGGAGCTCGCGTCCACGATGCGCGCCGGTGCGCAGTCGGTTGCGGGAAGCGCGCTAGGCAATCGCGGCCAGCGCGCGCCGCTCGGCAAGCTGTTGATCGCCGGCCAGGTCGCGCTCTCCGTGGTGCTGCTCGTGGGTGCGGCGATGCTCGTGCGCAGCCTGCGCAACGTCCAGTCGGTGGACGTGGGACTCGACCGCGATCATCTGTTGATCTTGGGCGTGGACGTGAACGCGCGCGGCTATTCGGGCGCGAGGCTCTCGAACCTCGCGCACACCCTCCGCGATCGCATTGCCGTGATCCCCGGCGTGGCGGCCGTCGCGTTCTCGGAGAACGGCATCTTTTCAGGAACGGAGTCGGCGACCACCATCGAGGTGCCCGGGTTCGTGGCGCGCACGCCGAACGACACGTCGATCGCGTTCGACCAGGTGAGCCCCGACTACGTCCGGGGCATCGGCGCGCGGCTGATCCAGGGGCGCGACCTCGCGACGAGCGATGAAGGCCATCCGTCGCGTGTGGCGGTCGTCAACCAGTCGCTCGCGCAATTCTATTTCCCCGGCGAGAACGCGGTGGGCAAGTATCTGCACGTGCAGGATTCCGTGGCCATCCAGATCGTGGGCGTCATCGCGGACACGCGCGATCATCAGGGAACGCTCCAGAGCGAGCCGTCGCGGCGCGCGTACTTCTCGTACGTCCACGCCGACACCGTGATCGGCAGCCCCGGCTCCCTCCGCGTCGAGATTCGCGCGAACGGCGATCCATCAGCATTGGTGCAGCAGGTGCGCGCCACGGTGAAGTCGATCGATCCTACCTTGCCCATCGACGGCGTCGATCCGCTGACGAAGTTGATGCAGCAGTCGATTCAGGAGGAGCGGCTCGTCGCCAAGCTCGCGTCGGCGTTCGGCGTGCTCGCGCTCGTGCTCGCGAGCATCGGGCTGTACGGCGTGATGACTTACGCGATCACGCGCCGCACGGGCGAGATCGGCCTTCGCGTCGCCCTCGGCGCGCAGCAGCTCGACGTCGTGCGGATGGTGCTGTTCGACGCCTTGCGACTCGTCGGCATTGGGATGGCGGTTGGCCTGCCGCTCGCACTGGCGTCGACCCGACTGCTGCGCACGCAGCTGCATGGCGTTGGCGCGGTGGACCCCGCGTCGATCGGCGCGGCGATGGTGGTGTTGATGGCGAGCGCCGTGGTGGCGGTGCTGCTGCCGGCGATGCGCGCGTCGAAGGTGTCGCCGATCGTGGCGCTGCGGGCGGAGTGAGCGTCACCTTCGCTCGGCATGACGATCATTTCGGCTTCGTGCCCAAACACGCCTCGGCGATGCTCTGCGTCGCCGACGGCGGGTCGTTGATCGTCTTGTAGAAATCGTCGAAGTAGCGAAGCGTCTCCTTGACGTCGGCGGGCCGCAGGCGCTTGCCGAGCGAGTCGGCGTACAGCGCGTAGATCGCGTCCTTCTTGGCGTTGAAGAGCGCGAACACCTTGAGATACGTCTCCAGCGGCACGCAGTAGCCGCGGTACAGCCGCTCGCGCACCGTATGATTACGGAGACGCGGGTCCACGGTGGCGTACTTCGCATTTACGGCGCCCGAGAAATCGAAGTCGTACACGACCGGCCAGTACTCGCCGCTCGGCATTCCCAGCAGCTCGGCGTTGTGCAACGCGCCGAGGCCGAAGTCGGTGTTGCCGATCATGTACTGGAACACACCGACGAGCGCGCTCTGAAAGGGCGCGAGATCGTCGGGCAGCGCACCGGCAATCTTGAGCATCCGGCCGTTCACGCGGATCGCAACCGAGTACGGCTCCTCCTCCATGAACCCGTAGCGCGTCGCCAGCTTCTTTCCGCTCGCGCTGTCGACGTACGTCAACCGCATCAGCCGCACCGCGTGGCTGGCGGGCGAGAGCAGCTGATAGATGCGATAGAGCTGGAACTCGCGCAGCACGTAGTCTTCGTACTCGTCCTGGTCGCGGCAGTAGCTCACGAGCTTCGGCTTGTCGAGTCCGCGAAACACCGTCGGCTTCGCGACGGAGCTCGAGAAGTTGATCCGCACGGGCGGGAACTCGCAGTTCTTGAGACGCCAGATGCCGCGCACTTTCACCTTGATCGGCATCTCGACCGCCGCGCCGTCGGCGCCGGTGTAGCTCAGCGTGGCGGCGCGCCATGGCGCATTGCCGTCCTTGTCGACCTTGTCGCCCTTGAGCCGCTTGATGTTCGTGGTGAGCGTAGCGGTGATGGGCTCCTGGCTCTGAAAGAAGCGCGACACTTTGGCACTGTCGTGCGGAGTGCGCACGGTATCGCGCGCCGCTTTTTTGCTGGTCACCGACTTCTGCGCGCCGGCGGCCGCGGCGACGAACAGCGCCGCGAACGCCCACCGTGCGCGCATCATGGACGGTCCGCCTCGAAGAGGCCGGCGCCGTGCGCGCGCAGGAGCTCCATCAACTCGTCGGGACCTTTGCTTTTCCGGGGCAACACGAGGTATTCGAGGATGGTGATGCCCTCCGCGTCGGTCACCGCGCTGTCGAGATGCCAGCGCTTCGACGCGTCCTGCAACTGCCCTTCGACGATCGGCCGCGCTGCCGCCGGGTCGGTCGTGCGCACGCGAATGCGCGTCTCGACGCGCACCTTCCCCGCGTCGCCGTCGGGATGGTTCTCGCGCGCCCGGCGCCAGGCGCGCTGTGCCACGCCCTCGAGCTGCTCGGCGCTCATGTTGCGCAGCACCTCGTTGTCGATCTGCGCCACGAACGTTCCGGTGCGCGCGAGCTGCCGCGCGCGCTGCAGGCGGCGCTCGGCCATCTTTCCGTCGAGCGCCACGGCCGTGCGGCCGAAATCGGTGATCCACAGCGTGACGATCAGCGCGTTGAACAACAGCGAGATCACGAGGGCCACGGGCAGATCCACCGCGGCGGCGATGCCGACTCCCGTCGCGAGAAACACGTAAACCGCGTCCTTGCTGTCGTCGAGCGTGTTGCGAAAACGCACCGCCGCCACGATGCCGCCGAGGCTGAAGGCGAGCGCGATGCTGTACTTCACGAGCACGACGATGCCGGCCACGACCACCGGCAGCACGATGAGCAGCTGGACCACCGACTGCTGATAGCCGCGCTTCGAGCGCGTGAGCGTGTAGATCCAGGCGACCGGCAGCGCGAGGAGCGCGGCCGCGAGCATGGCCAGGGTGACCGTCGCCGCGAGCGTCGTCTGATCGACGCCGGGAGCGATGATCGCGCTCTTGCTCGCGGTGGCGCCGAACGACGCAGCCGATCCGAACAACGAATCGAGCGAGGCTTCGGCGATGAGCCGCGTGCGCGGGAGATACTTCCACGCCAGCGCCCCAACGGTAGTGAGGGCGACGTAATACAACGCAACGCGTATGAGAACTCTATTCGCGGCGGGCGTTGCGCTCGCGCCGTTCGTGCCGGTCACGCCGGTCGCCATGCGCCGTCATCTCGAGGTGGGGGCAGCGCAATAATCGCCTGCGCGAAGTCGCGGCGCTAGCGCCGCGGCCCGCGGCTTCGGTCAGCCGCCGCGCCCGCGCCCCTTCTCCTTTTCCTTCTCGGCGTCGGCGATGGCCTTTTCCGCCTTGTCCTCCAGCTCTCTCGCCTTCGCGCTCTGCGGCGACGACAGGAGGGCGAATGCCCGCTCGCGCGACGCCGCGATGTTGTCGCGAACGGTACCCTGGGTGTCGAGGATCGCGCCGCGCGCCTGGACCAGCGAATCGCGCCGCTCGGGGCTCGGGTTTCCGAAGACCAGCGAGCCACCTTTGAAGAGATGCTGAATCGAATCCAGCTTGCGCATCTGCGGCGCGTTCGTGGAGTCGAGCGCGCGCTTGATGGCGATGATCCGGACGAATTGCGTGTCCGTGAGCGCCAGCACCTGCCGGTTCTCCACGAGCAGGTTCACCGCGTTGACGAGCTTGGGCACCGCGATGCCCGGCTCGCGCGCGATGGAGCCGGGTCCGCGCCGGCCCACGCCTCCGGTGCCCATGCTGCCGCCGGGCATGACGCCGCGCTGCGCGAGCGCCAGCGACGGTACCAGGGTGAGCCCAATCACGATCCCTCTCAAATGACCGACCATCATGACCCACCCCGGAGTTGTCGCTACTTCACCAAGACGCTGCCCGTCATCCCCCCGTGTAACGTGCACAGGTAGGAAAATGTTCCCGCGGTAGCGAAAGTCCGCGAGTAGGTGGCGTTTGCTCCGATCGTCGCCGACGCGACGCCGTCTCCAAAGGTGACGTTGTGCAGCGCCGCGGTCGAGGCCCAGGTCCAGGTGACCGTGGTGCCCGGCGAGACCTGAATGCTGGACGGCGAGAAGAAGTCGTCGCCGACGCCGACCGCGTTGGTCAACGTCGGGGTGGCTGGGGTCGACGGGGAGCCCGTGGTCGGGCCACCGCCGGTGGTGTTGGTGGGGCTGGTGCTGGCACTCGCACCGCCGCAGCCGCCGACAGCGATGAAGCCTGCGACTGCGAGCGCGCCAAACAGATTTCTCATTTCGATAGCTCCGGATTCTGGCTTGGATACAATCGCCAGAATCCGGATATCGACGATCAGGTTCCCGCGCTATGTGCTCGCTATGTGCTCGCTATGTGCTCGCTATTTGCGCGCGTCCTTCCGGGTTCGACCCGTCACGCGGCCAACGTCCTCGCGGTTCTCCTCGATCAATTCGGCGATGTGGCGTGCCGGCTCCGCGGCGTGCGGCCCCACGTCGGCCACCGCTCCCGCCGAGCGAACTTCTTCGCGCACGATGTCGGCGCCGCGTGGGTCTTCGAGCAGCTCTTCCACGTCGGCTTTCGGCACGCCCAACCGGCCATGAAGGTCCCGTCCGTTGTGTGGTTCGCGATGATCGGACATGTATCGAGATCTCCCCGTTGATAGTTGGAGGCGGAGAGTCGCAAAGGACGGGCCCCTGTAGCGGACTGCGCGGCGGTTCTTCTCGGCCTGCCTCTCTATATGGAAGCGAGCGGCTTCGTCGAGCCGGCGGGCCGTTTGTATACAAGTGTGACTTGCGATTCTTTATGCGGAGTTACATGATCGAGCCAGCTCGCGGCTCCGCTGGGCCGTTTCATCCCTTCCCGCAGCCGCTGTATCGCGTCGCATTGGGCCGCCCTTCCTCCCTCCGAGGTGAACATGAAGCGCCTTTGCTCGTTCCGCGGTCTCGTCTATTTCCTCTCGGCGGCGGTGATGCTGCTCCGCGTCCCAATTCTCCATGCCCAGTCGGCGACACTGACTGGCCGCGTGATGTCCGAATCGGGGCAACCGATCGAGAACGGCAACGTGTTCATCACGGAGCTCAACATCTCCGTGGGAACGAACGCGCAGGGCCGGTATACGCTGGCCATTCCCGCCGAGCGCGTGCGAAACCAGAGCGTGGTGCTTCGCGTGCGCGCGATCGCGCATCTCGCGCAGGCGAGGCCGATCACCATTCGCGCCGGCGCGCAGACGAATGACTTCGAGCTCAAGCGCGACATCAACCGGCTGCAGGAGGTCGTCGTCACCGGCGTGACCGGCGCGACGGAGCAGAAGAAGACGACGTTCACCGTGGCGACGCTCAATCGAGACGTCGACATGCCGATCGTGGAGACGAGCGCGCTCTCCTCTCTCGCCGGCAAGATCGCGGGCGCCACGGTGGTGGGCGCCAACGGCCGTCCGGGCGTGGCGCCGGACATCGTCCTCCGCGGCGCGAAGTCGATCAACGCCTCCGGGCGCGATCAGGGTCCGCTCATCATCGTGGACGGCGTGCTGCTCAACGGCAACAGCTCCGACTTGAACCCCGAGGACATCGAGAGCATCGAAGTCGTGAAGGGCGCGGCCGGTGCGTCGCTCTACGGATCGCGCGCCGAGAACGGCGTGATCTCGATCAAGACGAAGCGCGCCTCGGACGCGTCGCAGGGCATCCGCATCGACGCGCGGCAGGAATCGGGCTTCAGCAACATCCAGGGGACGTATCACTTCCCCCTGACGCAGATGCTCGTCATGAACGAGGACAACACGCGCTTCTGCATCAAGCAGACGGGCCTGCCCATGTGCTCGCGCACGGTCGACTGGGACACCGAGGCGTTACGCATCAACGACTTCCCGGGCCCGAACACGCTCACGCCGTACTCGCTCGAGCGTGACTACGGCATCGCGAACGCGGCGAGCAAGCCGGAGCTCAAGGGGCTGTTCATGGTCAACCCGTGGCCGAAGCGCTACAGCCCGGTCGACGCGATCAAGACGGCGAACCCGTACCTCGGATCGACGTTCACGTTGAGCGGCAAGCAGGGCGGCACGGGCTACTTCACGAGCTTCAACAACACGATCCAGCAGGGCGCGGTAAAGTACGAGCACGGCTACACGCGCCAGACGGCGCGCGCCAACATCGATCAGCAGGTGGGCTCGAACCTGACCGCCTCGCTGCAGACGATGTTCTCGCGCAGCACGCTCTTCCCCGACAACGCGAGCTGGTTCGGTCTCACGCGCGAGCACGCGGCGGCAAACCTGAACGCGGTCGATAGTCACGGCCGGTTGTTCTACCGCCCCGACATCACCGCGGAAACGTCACAGGACACGAACGACAATCCGCTGTACTTCGCGTCGGCCGCCTACGGCCGTCTCGACGCCAACCGCTTCCTCGGCTCGCTCTCGTCGCGGTACACGGTAGCGAACTGGCTCTACTTCGAGTCGACGACGAGCATCGACGACCGGCGCTCCGACCGCATCGACCAGCAGGACAAGGGCTACCGAACGGTCGTCGCGAGCCCCACGAACCTGGGCACCGCGTCGGACACCTCGGCGCACAACCAGTCGTACAACATCCTGCTCAGCGGAACGGCGACGCACAATTTCGGCAGCGATCTCGTGACGCGGATGGACTTGCGCTACACGTACGAGGATCAGCTGGCGAACCAGATCACGGGCTCGGGCAATACGCTCGTGCTTCCGGGTCTGCTCACGCTGACGAACGCGACCACCTCGCTGAACCCGGGCTACACCACGCAGGAGCAGCGCGCGGTGGGTTACGCCACGGCGTTCAACGCGGGATACAAGGACCGCTATTTCTTCGACGGATCGCTCCGCAAGGACGGCAGCTCGCTGTTCGGCGCGGACCAGCGCTATCACAACTACTATCGCGCCTCCGGTGCCTGGCTGCTGTCCGAGGAGCCGTGGTGGAAGTTCCGCAACGCGATCGACGAGTTCAAATTCCGCGGCGCCGTCGGCACCGCCGGCGGTTGGCCGCGTTTCTCGGCGCAGTATGAGGCGTTCACCATCGGCGCCGGCGGCTCGATCACCGCGAACACGCTCGGCAACAAGAATCTGCGTCCCGAAAACACGCTCGAGACCGAGTACGGCATCGACGCGGAGCTGTTCCACAAGTACGGCGTGACGCTCACGTATGCTCGCGACATCACGACGGATCAGCTGCTTCAGGTGCCGCCGTCGGTCTCGTCGGGCTTCTCGTCGCAGTGGAAGAACGCCGGCACGATGGACGGCCGGACCTGGGAAGCCTCGCTCAACGTGCCGATCATCAACAAGCGCGCGCTGGCGTGGACGAGCCGCTTGAACTGGGATCAGACGCGTACGTACATCACGCGGATGGACGTGCCCGACTTCTTCGCCACGAACAACAACGCGAACATCAAGTACGCGGTGGGCGAGCGGTACGGCAACGTGTACGGCAAGAAGTTCGTCACGAGCTGCGACCAGCTTCCGTCGGACTTCGTCGCGCGCTGCGGCAGCGGCAAGGATTGGCAGGCGAACGATCAGGGGTACATCGTGTGGGTCGGCGCCGGCAACTCGTACAAGGACGGCGTCACGAAGAATCTCTGGCAAGCCCAGTTGCTCGGCTGCTCGGTCAACGGCGTGCCCACGGCGACCATCACGGGCGCGGCGAACTGCCAAAAGGCGGGCGGCACGGTGAACACGCCGTGGGGCCAGCCCACCGTGAACTGGGGCATGCTCCAGGTCATTCGCGATTCGACGGCCTCGCCGCGGCTGCTGCTCCTCGGCAACAGCCAGCCGCTCTGGAAGATGAGCTGGTCGCACAACGTGCAGTACAAGCGCATGGCGCTGTACGCGCTGTTCGACAAGACGTTCGGCGGCAAGGTGTACAACCAGGATCGCCAGTGGTCGTTCGGCGACTTCATGACCGCCGACGACGAGCAGTCGGGCAAGACGGTGGAGAACGCGAAGCCGATCGGCTATTACTGGCGCGCTCCGGCGCCGGACAACGCCGCGGGTGTCGGCGGCTACTACGACGTCCTCGGCCCCAACGCGATCTCGTTCGAGGATGCGTCCTACGTGAAGCTCCGCGAGATGTCGTTCGCGTACAACGTCGGCGCGATCAAGCACCTCGCCGGCGACTGGAGCATCAGCGTGGTGGGCCGGAACCTCTACACCTGGACGAAATTCGCGGGCTGGGATCCGGACATCGGGCAGGGCGGCGGCAACACGAACTCCGGCGCGCTGTTCGGCGCGCAGGCCGCCAGCTATCCGGCCAGTCGTACGTTCACGTTCGCGCTCGCGTCCAAGTTCTAATCACCCAGCGGACTCCGAGGATACCTGATGAAGGCGATTCATACGCTCGCATCGGCGGCGCTGCTGGTCATCGCGGCGACGGCGTGCAACAAAGACCTCACGGTCGAAAACCTGAGCAACCCGGACGTGGCCCGCGTGTTCGCGACCGGCGCGTCGATCGAAGCCACGATCGCTGCCGCCTACCAGACGGTGCACAACGGCACCACCAACCAGGCGCTGTGGCCCGAAACGCTCATGCACTCGCTCGAGCAGTACTCGAGCCTCAACAACTTCAACATGGGCGTGCGCGTCGCCATTCCGCGCGCGCCCATCGTCAACTCCAACGGTGCGCCGACGGTCTTCACCGAATTCAGCGCGTTGTCGCGCGAGTCGCGGCTGTCCGTCGAAGCGCTCGACGCGCTCGACAAGTACATCAAGGCGGGCAACACGCTCGGCACGCACGCGCAGGATCTTCGCGCGCGGTCGTTCGGCTTCTTCGGCGCGGCGGCGTCCCTCGGCTGGCTGGCGATCATCTACGACTCGGCCGGCATCGTCAGCACGGGCATGCCGAGTGATTCCATTCCGCCGTTGAGCGCCGCGGCGGACGTCATGAAGGCTGCGCTTACGCTGTTCGACAGCGCCTACGCCATCGCGATCGATCCGGCCGCCAGCACGACGGGTGGATTTCCGCTTCCCACGTCGTGGTTGAGCACGAGCGCGGCGGTGTCGGCCGATCAATACGCGCGCCTCATTCGGTCGTATCGCGCGCGCTTCCGTGCGGGCGTGGCTCGCACACCGGCGCAGCGCGCAGCGGTCGACTGGCAAAAGGTGATCGACGACACCGAGGGAGGGATACAGGCCGACTACCTCGCGAACGTCGGCGGCAGCACGGGCTGGAACATCGGCGACATCAGCCAGATCTACGTCGATCCGGGCTGGGGCCAGATGTCGATGATGTACATGGGCATGGCCGACGTGTCGGGCGCGTACGCGAACTTCATCGCGACGCCGATCGCCACGCGCAGCGGCTACTTCCTCGTCATGACGCCGGACAAGCGGTGGCCGGCGGGCGCGACGCGCGCGGCGCAGCAGGCCGCGTCGACGCAACCCACGAGCCTCACGTCGAAGCCGTACATCTCGAACCGCACCGTGGCCGACATTCCCGGCGACGGGTGGGGCGTGTCGTTCTATGACTTTTTCCGCTTCAAGTACATCCGCAACGCCAGCAACATCGGGCTCTATCCCGATTTCCTGAAGGCGGAGAACGATCTGCTGGCCGCGGAGGCGTATCTCCGCACCGGCAACATCGCGGCGGCGGCGGCGAAGATCGACATCACGCGCGTGGGGAACGGCGGCTTGCCCGCGCTCTCCGGCACCGTGACGAGCGCCACGCAAGTGGTGCCGGGCGGCGCGTCGTGCGTGCCGCAGGTTCCCAATGGCGCCACCGTCTCGTGCGGCACGCTCCTCGAAGCATTGAAGTACGAAAAACGCATGGAGACGGCGCTGTCGAGCTTTGGGCGCTGGTGGATCGACAGCCGCGGGTGGGGAGATCTCATCACCAACACGGTGCTCGAATACCCGGTGCCGTATCAGGAGATGCAGGCGCGCCAGAAGGTGTCGTACAACCTCGGTGGAGGCAGCGCGAGCAGCGCCGCCAAGGGAACGTACGGATTCTGATGATGGACCGGCGCATCCGGCTTCGCGGCATGTGGATGACGGCAGCGTTTCTGCCGGCCGTGGCGTGCTACGAGTACGCGCCACTGCCGGCAGCGGCGCCGCCGATTGGTGAGACGGTGGCATTCGACATCACCGATCAAGGACGTGTGGCGCTCGCCGATCGATTCGGTCCGGGCATTGCCCGGATCGAAGGCAAGATCGCGCGGGCCGATACGAGCGTGTACATCGTCAACGTCTTCAGCGTCGCGCATCTCAACGGCGACAAGGCGATGTGGAGCGGCGAGACGACGAGCCTTCAACGCAGCTACCTCGGCACGGTGAGCGGCCGGCAGTTCTCACGCTCACGGACGGCGATCGTCGCCGTCGCCGTGGCCGGTGTCGTGGCCGCATTCATCGTCAGCCGAAATCTCTCGGGAAGCTTTGCGGGTTCGCCGTCCGACCCGACGCAACATCCGCCGGTGAGCACGCGGATCCCCGCGGCTCCCCGACCCTAACGCACTATCACAGCTTCGACTGTGGAGGATATGCGAAGATGAGAGCACTACGATTTATCATTGCGGTCGCGAGTCTCGCGGCGCTCGGCGCGTGCGGCAGCGACGGCACCACGGCGATCACGACCACCGCGACCAACATCGCGTTCACGCGGTTCGTGAACGCCGTGGCCGACAGCGGTGCGCAGGATTGGCGATTCATCGACGTGATCGAGAACTCGCCGACGACCTTCGGCCTCGCGTTCCGCGGAACATTCCCCGGAGCGGGCTATCAGGCGACGGGCGCCGGCTCGCGGCACTTGCGGCTCTTCCAGACGAGCACCGACATCCTGCAGACGCAGAAGGTGCTGTTCGACACGACGTTCACGTTCACCGCCGGCACTCACTACACGTTGATCGCCGCGGGAAATCTGCGCCCCGGCGCGGCGAATCCAGCGAAGCTGTACATCCTGACCGACGACTTCACGGACCCGGGCGCGAGCGTCGCGCTTCGGGTGGTCAATGCCGGCGCGGCGACGTCGGTCGACGTGTACGGATCGACGACGGGCGGCACGACGGCGCTACCGGCGTCGCCGCTCGCGGGCGGTGTGGCGGCGTTCTCCGCGTCGAAGTACCTGACGATGTCCCCGGGCGCGCTCGACTTGCGCGTCTTCTCCTCGGGCTCGACGACCTTCCCGGCGATGATCGACGCAGTGGCGCCGGCGGGCCTCGCCGCCGATCGCGTGAACAACCTCACGGCGGTGGGCGGCTCCACGCAGGCGGGCAGCGTGTTCACCGCGTTCCTCTTCCCTCGCTCCGTGGCGGGCAGCGCCGCCGCGAACTTCACGACGCCGGGCGTCGTGTACATGGTCGACAAGCAGCCGCCTAGCGGATTCTAAGCGGGGCTGTCGAACGACGAAGGAGCTGGGCTCGTTGCGTGCTTCATATCGCAACGAGCCCAGGCGCGTTTGGAGGGTGCTCTACCGTCCCCGCAACGCCTGCACCGGATCGATCTTCAATGCGCGCCGCGCCGGCAGGAAGCACGCGGCGCCCGTGATCGCCATCAACGTCAACCCCACGAGCACGAAGGTGCGCGCGTCCGTCGCCGGGGTGTCGTAGAGCAGACCCTTCATCACCTTCGTGACGCTCAGCGACACGGCGACGCCGATGACCAGACCGACCGACGCGAGGAGCAGACCCTGGCGCATCACCAGCCAGAGCACCGAGCTGCCCTCGGCGCCGAGCGCGAGGCGGATGCCGATCTCGTTCGCGCGCTGCGTCACGCCGTATGCGATCACACCGGCCAATCCGGCCCCGGTGATCACGAGCGCCAGCACGGCGAACGACACGAGCAGCGCCGTGGTCACGCGCGGCTCCGAGAGCTTCGTGCTGCGCAGCGCATACAACGTCTGGATCGATACGACGGGCTGCCGCGGGTCGATCTCTCGCACGGCGGCGCGGATGGCGGCGCCCATGGGCGACGGATCGGATGCCGTGCGCACGATCACGCGCATGTCGGTACCGGTATTCTGTCCGTTGAAGAAGGGCAGATAGATCTCGTCGGTGACGTCCTGCGACAGCCCGTTCTGATGCACGTCGCCCGCGACGCCGGAGATCGTGAGCCAGTGTACGCCGTTGTCGATCGAGATCTGCTGGCCAACGGCATCTCTCCCCGGCCAGTTCGCCTGCGCCAGGCGCTGGCTGACGACGACGTTCTGCGCGGCGGTATCGCGCTCGGCGTCGGCGAACTCGGCGCCGTGCAGCATGGGGATGCCGATGGTCTTGAAGTAGCTCGCGCTCACGGCCGTCAGGTCGGCTTTCGGCAGCCGCTCGGCCGCCACATCCTGCCCGCGGATATGGAAGGGCACCTGGAACGGATTGGCGCGATTGAGCGGGATGTTGCTGGCGATCGCCACCGACTGCACGCCGGTCTGCGGAGCAAGCCGCGCGAGCAGGCGGTCGGCGAACGTCTGGATGAGGGGCGTCTGATCCGTCGTGACAGCCGGATTGGCATAGCGCGTCCAGTCGAGATCGACGCGGGCGGAGAGCACGTTCGTCGTCACGTAGCCGCCGTTCACGCCCTCGAGCTTCACGAGACTGCGTACCATCAAGCCGGCGCCGACGAGGAGCACGAACGCAATGGCCACCTGCGCGCCGACCAGCACGCTGCGCATTCTGCCGTCGCTGCGCGACGCCGTCGCGGTCGTCGCACCGGCGCGCAGGTTGTCGGACAACGAGACGCGCGAGCGCAGAAGCGGAACGATCGCCGCGACGAGCCCCACGACCATGCTCACGGCGAGCGCGAACGCCAACACCGCCGGGTCGATCGTGATCTCCGTGGCGCGCGGGGTGACGCGCGTCGCCAGCGAGCGCAGCATGCCGAGACCGCTGTAGGCGATCACGATGCCCAGCACACCGCCGGCGAGGCTCACGACGAGACTCTCGGTAGCGAGCTGGCGGAACAGCCGGCCCGCGCCCGCGCCGAGCGCTTCGCGCAGCGCGATCTCGCGCTGGCGGCGAAGTTGGCGGGCCAACACGAGGTTCGCGAAATTCGTCATCGCGATGAGCAGCACGAAGCCGGCGGCGGCGAGCAGCGTGAGGAACAAGGGACGCGACTGCGCCGTGAGCTCGTCGTGCAGCGAGACGACCTGGGTGGTGAGCTTGCGCGCGGGCGGGAACGCTTCGGGATATTGCGCGTGGAGCCGCGACGACACCGTCGCCACGTCGGTCGACGCCTGCGCCACCGTCGTGCCCGGCGTGAGCAGCGCAAACTGCTGTACGAGACGGCCGCGGCGATTGTTCATGCCCGAGTCGCGGAAGGGACAGGCACCGGCGGGCATCCAGATGTCGTTGTCGTCGGGATACGACGGCAGCGGCGGCAGCACGCCGATCACGGTGTGCACGTGGTCGTTCATCGTGAACGTGGAGCCCACGACGGCGGGATCACCTCCGAGCTTCTGCGTCCAGTAGCGATAGCTCAGCAGCACCACGGGCGGCGCGCCGACCGCCTCTTCGCCCGGGCGAAACGTTCGGCCGAGCAGCGGCGCCACGCCGAGCACCTCGAAGAAGTTGTCGGAGACGACGCCCGTCTGCACGCGCTGCGGCTCACCCCGCCCATACAGTTGGAAGGGCATCGAGTGGTATTCGGCGGTTCGTGCGAAGCTCTTTACCTGCGAGCGGTAGTCCGCGATCTCGAGCACCGAGAAGCGCGCGTCGGGTCCGGTGGCGGACGGCTGCTTCACGCGCACGAGCCGGTCGTCGCCGGCGTAGGGCAGGCGCCGCATCAGGACGCCGTGCACCATGCTGAAGGCCGCGGTGTTGGCGCCGATCCCGAGCGCGATGGTGACGATGGCCAGCAGCGCGAACCCGGGCGCGTTGCGCAGCGTCCGGATGGCGAAGCGGATGTCCTGTAACAAGTCTCGCATGGTGCACTCCCGCGCATGGTCGATTGGCGACTGCGATACGCGGGACAATACGCGACGCGACGTGAAACGCGGTGAGCGAAGCGTGCGAGAGGTGTAAGAGAAGTGTGCAATCCGATGCGCGCGGCTGCAGTCGGTCTCGCGCGGCGGTGAAACACCTGCAGGCAACCGTTTTCCGTTTTGAGTCGTCCGTGCCGAGTTCTGAGATCCTGGCCCCGTCGGGACCCCGCTCTGCCGGGACCCGTCGGAGTCCATCAAATCCCGGACTACTCAACACGGATGACTCAAATCGGAAAACGGTTGCCTGCAAGGAACTCCTATCGGGTCCACAACAACAGCACCCCACACGGCCCCGACCGGTACGACATCGGCGCGCTGGCACTGCCGGGATAAAACTCCACCCCTGCCAACTGACTCGGCGGATAGTCGTTCAAATTGGGCGGCGGCGTTTTCGGGGACGACTGGGTCTTGTCGTACAGCAGCACGCCGTCGAGATACACCGTCGCGAAGCATGCTGGGGGGCCTTCGCCGCTCATGGCGAGCTTGCCGCTGCGCGTATCGCGCGACGACATGGCGTACGTCGCGTTGGCCGACCGTTGAATCCTGAGCGCAGCCACGTGCGACTGTAGCACGTCGCCCAGGCCGCGGTCCTCGTTCTGCCGCAGCAGCGAATCGGAGAGAAACGATCCGCCGAGTCCTTCCCGCCGCCGCTCCTCGAACGCCCGCAACTTCGGCGAGCTCGGTCGACTGGCGGCGGCAATCGTGCGCACCGTGTCGAGCACCACCGCTCGCCGCAGCGAAAAGACGCGGCCTGAGTCGTCACCCGGAAGCAGCGTGACCGAATCGGCCGCAGGCTCGTCGCCGACATGGCGAATCTGGAGCGCGTAGCGCCCCGAGGGAACGTTGGCGATCCGAAATGCGCCGTTGGCGTCTGTCACCGTGCTTCGCCCCGCGGCGAGCGACACCTCGGCGCCGGCGACCGGCACGTGCGACGAGTCGCGCACGACGATCCCGTCGAGCGTCGCCATCTCCTGCGCGGCGGCGTTGCGGAATCGCGGACGCCAATCGATCGACTCGAGCTCGATGGAATCCGACATGGTCACCGACGTGTCCGCGAACGCCGCACCGCGCGAGACGCGAAGTCGCACCGGGCGGCCGCGCGCAATGCCGCACAGCACGAATCGTCCGCGGTCGTCGACCGTCGAGTGCTGCTGCAACGACGAGATCACGACGACGTTGTTCCCCGTGACCGCGTAGCCGGCCTGCCAGGTGCCGCGCACCTCGGCGTTCGCGAGCTTCGTTCCGTCGGTCGGCGCAACGGACCCGACCAGCGTTGCGGTACCGGAACTCATGCGCTGCCCCTTGCAGACGTCGGCGATGACTCCGGCGAGCGGTGCGAGCTCGGTGCGCATCAGCATGACTTGGCCGCGCGCGACGTTTACGACGCGCGTCTCGCTTCGGTCCGGCGCGAACGCGCTGAGCGCGGTATCGGTGACCACGACGGTGTAGCGCCCCGCGACGATCGGCGTGAAGGTGAACCGCCCCGCCGCGTCGGCGGTGACCGTATCCGGCGTGCCCCGCAACGTGATCAACGCGTTGGCGATCGGGGCCTGCGTCCCGCGTTGCACCACGCTGCCGGTGAGGCCCGTGGGCGGCGCCTCCCAACGAACGCTGTCGTCCCACTTCGCCTG
Source organism: Gemmatimonadota bacterium (assembly GCA_028287235.1). Classification (GTDB taxonomy): domain Bacteria; phylum Gemmatimonadota; class Gemmatimonadetes; order Gemmatimonadales; family Gemmatimonadaceae; genus JAQBQB01. Next base: position 243,064 of record JAQBQB010000010.1, read on the forward strand.
GAGAACTTGCCCGCCCGCCTCGATGATCTCGGCAACGCGGTAGTCGAATCGATCCTGCCTGCGTGTCGTCCTCGACGGCGCGGGCCGGGTTCTCGACGACGCGCCGATCTCGAGCTGCGTCATGATCGGCAGTCGCAGCGTCCAGTACTCGATGAAGGTCACGCCGTTCGGCATCGTGCGGAACTCGAGATGTCCGCCGGTGCCCGAGCGGTCGGCGGCAGGCTCGAGGCCGACGTACCGAAATTCCAGCGTGCGAAGCGCCGGCGCCGCGCGGTCGATCCAGATCACGCCCGCCACGTCGACGAGCGTGTCGCGCCCCTTCACGGGCGCGAAGGCGAGGCCGGCCTGATCCGGATGCGCCTTGTCCGACGCCTCGAGGTGGAAGCAGTGCGTGGCCGCGAACGACTCGTCGAGCAGCACGTCCTCGTCGGGCGCGTTGTAGGTGCGCGCACCGGTCGCGTCTTCGTCGACGTAGCCGTTCTTCGCGAAGGTGGACGGCGCCGCGGCGGCGGTGAAGGGCTTCGTGGTCCGACCGGTGCGCGGCGTCACCCGCTGGCGGCGAATGAGATTGTCGTTGGGCCACATGCCGCGCTCGAACATGAGCGTCGTGGCCGACGCGGGTTTGGCCTCGCGAGCGACCACGGCCGCCAGCAGCCCGGCACGCGCCTGTTCCCAGAGCTGGAAGGCGGCGCCTCGCTCCACGGAACCGGGGCACAGCTCCGTGCCAACGACGCGAACGGCGTCGAGCACCGGAGGAATCCGGAGCATCGAGAACGAGATGGACGCGTCGCCGGCCAGACGAGCGACGGGCAGCGGCACATCCCGAGGCGCGTAGCCGATGCGAATGACATGGAGGCGTGCGGCACCTGGCCCGAGCGGGAGTGTGAAGCCGCCGGCGCCGTCGGCGATCGTGCGACCGGCTGGGTTCCCAAGAGAATCGACGACGGACACCACGGCGCCGGGCAGGAGCGCGGACGAGGCGCTGTCGCGCACGACGCCGCGAATGCGCTGCGCGCCCAACGCCAGGGGAAGGGCGCAGAGAGCGATCCCGGCCATGGGGAAACGTGTGCGCATCAGCCCTCCGGCCTGGTAGCGATTCAACGGCGGCGCTCTTACAACAGTTCGCACCTGCCTCCAGTATATAAGAGATGCACGGCCATCTCCCGACCCTTGGAGGCTCCATGCGCCCTGTTCGAATCGCCGCCGGCGCGCTGTCCATGCTCAGCGTCGCCCTCGCACCGCTCGTCGCTCCACTCGTTGCACCGCTCGCCGCTCAGCAGCTTCCGAAAAACCGGATCGCGCTCGAGCAGTATCTCGACTGGGAGGAAGTCCAGACTCCCCAGCTCTCCCCCGACGGCACGCAAATTCTATTCAGCCGCCGTTGGGTCGACAAGATGAACGACAAGTGGGAGTCGTCCATCTGGTTGATGAACGCCGACGGCTCGCATCAGCGCGCGCTGACGCAGGGCTCCGACGTACACTGGTCTCCCGACGGCAAGCGCATCGCGTACGTCGGCAAGGGAGAGCCGAACGGCCAGCAGATCTTCGTTCGCTACATGGACGCGGAAGGCGCGTCGACGCAGATCTCGCACGTCACCGACACGCCGTCGGGCCTCGAGTGGGCGCCCGATGGCAAGTCGCTCGCGTTCACGATGAACGTGCCGATCAAGGAGACCTGGCGCATTCCAATGCCCGCCGCGCCGAAGGGCGCCAAGTGGACGGAAGCGCCGAAGGTCGTCACGCGGCTCAACTATCGCTCCGATCGCATCGGCTACACCGACGACTCGTACCGGCACATCTTCGTCATCCCGGCCGACGGCGGTACCGCGCGCCAGGTGACCACGGGCGACTTTAGCCACTCGGCTCCGTCGTTCTCCGGCGACAGCAAGTGGATCGCGTTCTCCGGATATCGCGAGAAGGACGCCGAGATGGCGTTTCGGAAGTCGCAGATCTACGCGACGAACGTCGAGACGGGCGAGGTCAAGCAACTGACCCACCGCAACGGCACGAACGGCGGCCCGGTGTTCTCGCCCGACGGCAAGACGATCGCCTTCATGTCCGCCGACTCGACCAATCATTCGGCGTGGGCCGAGAGCAAGTTGTACATGATGAATGCGGACGGATCGAATCCGCATCTCGTGTCCGGCGCGCTCGACCGTCCGATCTCCGGCCTCGTCTGGGCGCCGAACGGCAACCTGTACTTCAACGTCGAAAGCGAAGGCTCGAAGAACCTCTACGTCACCAGCAGCACGGGACAATTCCATCCGGTGACGAGCGGCAAGCAGGTGCTCACCGTGGCGAGCGTCGGCAAGAACGGGCTTGGCGTCGGCATTCGCACCACGCCGACCAAGCCGAACGACATCGTGAGCTTCACCGTGCCGGCAACGGGCACGGCGACCGCGTTCACGCAGCTCACCGCGGTGAACGACGACGTGCTCGCCGGCAAGCAGCTCGCGCAGACCGAAGAGATCTGGTACACGTCGAAGGACGGACTCAAGATCCAGGGCTGGATCGTGAAGCCGCCCGATTTCAATCCGGCGAAGAAGTATCCGCTCATCCTCGAGATCCACGGCGGACCGCAGTCGATGTACAACGTTGCGTTCAACTACTCGCGGCAGGACCACGCGGCGAACGGCTACGTGATTCTCTACACGAATCCGCGCGGCAGCACGGGCTACGGCGAGAAGTTCACCAACGAGATCATGAACGCGTATCCCGACAAGGATTTCGACGACCTGATGGCCGGCGTCGATACGGTGGTCGGCCGCGGCTACGTGGACCCGAAGAACATGTTCGTGTACGGCTGCTCGGGCGGCGGCGTGCTCACCGCGTGGACCGTGGGACACACCACGCGCTTCGCGGCGGCCGCGGCGCTCTGTCCGGTGATCGACTGGATCAGCTTCGTCGGCCAGACCGACGGCGCGAGCTGGTATCAGAACTTCGAGAAGCCGTTCTGGGAAGATCCGAGCGAGTATCTGCGCCGGTCGCCGATCATGTACGTCGGCCACGTGAAGACGCCGACGATGCTGATGACGGGCGTGCTCGACCTGCGCACGCCGATTCCGCAGATCGAGGAGTACTACCGCGCGCTCAAGGAAGCGGGTGTTCCCACCGTGATGATCCGCATGAACAACGAATATCACGGCACCTCGAGCACGCCGTCGAATTTCCTTCGCACGCAGTTGTACCTGCGAAGCTGGTTCGACAAGTACGGCACGAACCACGGCAGCGCGGTCACGACGACGTCGCAGCAACGGTGACGCAGACACGACAGAGCGGCCTCGGCAACACGCCGGGGCCGCTCTGTCGTGTAATGTGCTTCGATGTCACCGCCGAATCCCTCGCCAGAGCGCTCCCACCGGACGGCGCCGTGGTCACTGAGCCGGCTAGGTCGTCCAGCTCAGCGCGAGCAGCCGGTCGTCGTCGAGCGTTCGCCAGTCGTGCGGAAAGTCCCGGACGCGGCGCATGACGTCGTCGCTCTCGAAGACGAGCGTGGGACTCGACCGCCGATCGAGCATGGGCACGTGCTCGTAGACGAGCCAGCGAGCGCCGTCCACAACGAGAATTCGCGCGTCCTCGCGCGTGGTGCCGGACGCTGTCGTCACTCGAGTCGCGGTTGATGACGTGAAAGGTTGCGCTGAAATCGGAACGTGGGAGAATAGCGCGGCGCCAGCCCAAGCGACAGAGAACAGGTGTTTGAGTCGCAATTTTTGTGGGCGAATAGTCATCCGGACCCACGTGCCGCGAATCCCGCCATCGCCAGCGCGACGAGGAGCAACGCCGTCACGTAACCGGCTACGCCGCGCCAGCCCGCGGCGTCCCAGAACAATCCGCCAACGGCGCCGGCGACGCTCGAGCCCATGTAATAGAAGAAGAGATAGAGCGCCGACGCCTGCGCCTTCGAGGTGTGCGCCCGCAGTCCGATCCAACTGCTCGCCACCGAGTGTCCTCCAAAGAAGCCCACCGTGACCACCGCCACGCCGGCCACGACAAAGGGCAACGGACGAAGCAGCGTGAGGCCGACTCCCGCGAGCATGAGCGCGACCATGAGCAGCAGCATCCGTTCGCGGCCGACGCGGTCGGCGCGCGCGCCCACCCATGCCGAGGCGACGATGCCGAGGAGATAGACGGTGAAGATCAGGCCGGCCGCGGTCTGGCTGAGCGAGTACGGCGGCTGCAGCAGATGATACGTGGCGTAGTTGTACGTGGTGACGAACGCGCCCATGAGCAGGAAGCCGATGGCGAAGAGCGGAGCGAGACGGAAATTCCGGAGTTGCTCCCAGAACGTTCGTGCGAGCGCGCCGGCGCGCAGCGGCCGCGGCACGAAGTGGCGCGACGGCGGCAGCGTGCGCCAGAAGATTCCCGTCGCGACGACGCCCAGCGCGCCGATGGCACCGAGTGCCCAGCGCCAGGAGAGGACGTCGGTGACGTACGCGGTCACGAGACGTCCGACCATTCCGCCGAGACCATTTCCGCCGATCGCCAATCCCATGGCGAGGCCGATGGACCCTGGGTCGACCTCCTCGCTCAGATAGGCCATCGAGATCGCGGGGAGACCCGCGAAGGCGAGGCCGGCCAGAGCGCGCGTGAGGAGAAAGACATTCCAGCTCCGCGCGAACGCGGAGAGAATCATGAGGAGCGACGACGCGAGCAGCGACGCGACCATCATGGACTTGCGGCCGCGCGACTCGGAGATCGCGCCGGCGAAGATCATGGCCGGCGCGAGAATGCCGGTGGTGAGCGAGAGCGACAGGCTGCTTCGCGCCGCGCTGACGCCGAAGTCGCGCGCGAACACGGGCATGAGCGGCTGCACGCAGTAGAGCAGCGCGAAGGTCGCGAAGCCAGCCGAGAACAGGGCGAGGTTGGTACGGCGGAACTCGGGGGTTCCGTGATGGATCCGGTCTGTCGAGAGCACGTAAGGAAAGTAACGTGCGCCGATTGAGCTCTCGACGCGCAAAGTCGCTGCGCTAATTTCCGATCGGCCCACCTCGAATCCGCATCAACTGCTCGGGCGTCCCGACGAACAATCCCTCCGGATACCGCTTGTACTGCAGCATCTGGCTGTAGATGCCGGCCTGATCGTACACGTTGAGCCCCAGGCCCGCGAGATACTGCAGGCGCAGGTTGCGGTCGTGGTTGATCTGGGCGTCGGCCAGCCACGGACGCAGCATTGGCTCGTTGCCGGCGAACGTCGCGAACAGCTCGGTCGCGGAGTTGAAGCCGATGTCGCGCAGCGACTGCGCCACGCCCGCGTACTCCGGCTGCGCGAGGCGCTTCTCGATGGCGTCGACGTCGATCTTCATGGTGCCGAGCTGCCCCACGAGCACGAGGTCGTAGCCGCCGCCGTTGTTCGTGTTGCCGAAGACCACCCCGTTCGGGAACGCGTTGAAGAACGTCGCGACTTCGCTCTTCACCGCTTCGGTGTTGCTCTCGTACAGCTGCACGAAGAGCGTGACGACGCCGCCGGGATTGAGGTGCGTCTTCACGACGTTGAAGAACTCTTCGGTGTACAACGTCGCCGCGCCCTTCACCCAAGGATCGAGCGGATCGGAGGTCACGGCGTCGAACTTCTGGTCGGTCGTCAGGATGAAGTGGCGCGCGTCGTCGATCTGCACGTGCACCTTCGGATTGTCGACGACGTTGAAATTGTGCGCGCCGAAATACTTCGACACCACCTTCGGCACGAGCGGCTCGATCTCGGCGATGGTCTCGCTCTTGAGCGCCGGGTCGATGCTCACCGCGCCCGCCGTGACGCCGGCGCCGCAGCCGATGACGAGCACCGAATACGGGTGTGGCGGCAGCAGCGTGGTCAGATGTCCGAGCATGCGCTGCAGCCGCATGTCCTGCGGCTCGCTCGACGCCTGCACCTTGCCCGCGTTGTGATAGTTGAGCACTCCGTTCGCCAGCTTCGACACCGCGACGGACGACACCATGCCTTCACCCACGTAGATGAAGTCGTTCTCGTTCTGCAAGCGGCTGGCAAACCAGCGGCCGTAGCCCACCAGCAGCGGCGGCACCGCGGGCACCGACATCATGAAGAAGACCGTGACGATCCCCGTGACGAGCCCCCAGCTGAACCCGCGCTTCTTCGACGCGCCCGCGACCGCCGGTTCGGCGAGCATGGTCATGAACGCGACGAGCGCGCTGATGCCGGCAACGGCGATGAGGATGCGCTGCGCCCACTGCGTGCCGAGCCATGCGATGATCAGCAGGCTGCCGAACAGCGCGCCCACGATGCCGCCGACGGTGTTCGCGGCGTACACGGTTCCGACGAGGCGGCCCGGATCCTTCTCGTCGCGGCCCACCGCCGCGAGGGCGAGCGGAAAGCTCGCGCCCCAGAGACAGGCGGCGGGCAGCACGGTCCACAGACAGCGTACGAGATCGATCTGAAACGTGGCGCCCGGGCTGTTCGCGAGTTGCGGGTTGATCGGCCAGTACGGGAGCAGGCGCGTCATGGAATACGCGGCCCAGGCGATCGCGGCGGTCAGCAGAAATTGGCAGACGCCGAGCGCCGTCTTGGGATTCGCGACGGTCCTCGACAACACCGAGCCGACGCTGCTGCCGATGCCGAGTCCCACGAGGAACGCGGCGAGGATGAGCGAAAAGGTGTACGTCGTGGCACCCAGCAGCAGCGACAGGAGCCGCGTCCACACCGCCTCGGCGGCGAGCGCGGTGGCGCCCGAGAGACCGATGGTGAGGTACACCGGCCAGGTACCCGGTGGAATGAGCGGTCGTTTCACCAGATGTTCGTCGGTTACCACGACGTCGTCGACCGCCTCGTGATGCGTGAAGCGCGCGAGCGCGAGGCTCGCCGCCGCGACCGCGACGTCGATGGCCACAGCGACGTACGTCGCGTAGGCCATGTCGTGCACGCGGAGGAGATAGAAGCCGGCGAGCAGACAGCCGAACACCGCGCCGGCGATGTTGCCGCCGTAGAAGAAGCCGAGCCACGCCACACCTTCGGACGTGTTCTCGACCCAGCGCGCGATGGCCGGAAGCGTTGCGCCCATGAGCAGCGTGGGCGGCAGCAGGCAGAGCGCGCAGAACAGTCCGCGCAGGAACAGGCCGCTCATCCCATGGACGGCGATGGCGAAGTACAGTCCACCGGCGTACGGGAGCCCCCAGAGCACGAGGAGACCGAACACCGCGATCGCCCCCTCGAGCATTGCGTACACGCGCAGCGGATGCTGCCTGCGCGAGATGTACTTCGACAGAAACAGACTGCCGACGCACATGCCGCCCATGAAGGTGCCGAGCAGCACGCCCATCGAGATCGCCGACGAGCCGATGATGAGGCTGAGCAGCTGGAACCAAACGATCTCGTAGATGAGTGCCGCGCAGCCGCTGCCGATGAACAGCAGCACGAGCAGCGGAAGATGGCGATTGCGGACCGGCGCCGATTCGACGAGCGGCGCGGCGGCGGCGTAGGCCTGGGTGCGGCGGGAGGGCTTGGTGGGGGGCACTGAATGGCGGGAAGGGGGAAGCGGGACGGGAAAAGGGGGCCGCTTGGCGTCTAACTTGGCGCTCACCGCGCGTGCCGTCCAGCTATAGGACACGCTTTCCTCCCTTCCCCCTCCCTCGTCTTCCGACGTGCGCCCGGCGCTCGGCGCGACGCGACTGTTGAGCAAACTCTTATTCGACGTGACGCCGGCCGGTCCGGCGACCTCCGCCGCGGCGACGCTCAGTGCGGCGTGTTGATCCGCGGCGGCGTGGCAGGGGCCGAAGTGGGGAGCGCCTGGGTTCGGTCCGACAGCAGCTTCGTCAGGAAGCGCTGGCCTTCGCCGACGCGCTCCATCTCGACGGCGATCGCCTCGAGCGATTGCTCGACGCGCTCGAGGCGTGCTTCGATGGCCGGCGTGGACTCCAACGGCCGCCCCAGGCCCGCCATTTTCTCCTGATGCCGGAACCACATCCGGATGACGATGACCGCCGACGGGAGGGCGAAGACGATTGGGACGATGATCATCTCTGGCGGCATGGACCTGCGAGCTCCTGAGCGAAAGTGGACCGAGGCAAGACGAACATATGTCTACGCCCGTCGCGGTGAAATAGTGTCAGCCGCGGGCCGGAGCTTCCCCCCGGGGGATAGCTTTCCCGTCCTATGTCGCTTTTTACTCCGCTCCCACTCCGAGGCGTTACGCTGCGCAACCGCATCGGCGTGTCGCCGATGTGCCAATATTCCAGCACCGACGGCTTCGCCGACGACTGGCACCTCGTGCACCTCGGCCAGTTCGCCGTGGGCGGCGCGGGCATGGTGCTCAGCGAAGCGACGGCGGTCGTGCCCGAAGGTCGCATCAGTCCGCAGGACCTCGGCCTCTGGAAGGACGAGCACGTTGATGTGCTGGCGCGCATCGGACGGTTCGTACGCGCACATGGCGCGGTATGGGGATCGCAGCTCGCACACGCGGGACGCAAGGCGAGCGTCGCGCGAGCGTGGGAAGGAGGCGGCCCGTTGAGCCCGAGCGACGGGGGATGGACTCCAATCGTTGGGCCGAGCGCGCTTCCGTTCGACACCGGATATCAGACGCCGGAGGCGCTCGACGACGCGGGCATCGCGCGCGTCGTGAGCGCATTCAAGGACGCGGCGCGCCGCGCGCTGGCCGCGGAGATGCAGATCGTCGAAATCCATGCGGCGCACGGCTACCTGTTGCACCAGTTTCTCTCGCCGCTCTCGAACACGCGTACCGACAGGTACGGCGGCTCGTTCGAGAATCGCGTTCGCTTGCTGCGCGAGGTCGTCGCCGCCATCCGGTCGGTATGGCCCGAGGCGCTGCCGATTGGCGTACGCCTGTCGTCGAGCGATTGGACGGAGGGCGGATGGACAGTCGAGGAGACTACCGAGCTCGCCACGCTTCTCGAGGCCGACGGCGCGGATTTCATCGATTGCTCGAGCGGCGGCCTCGTGCCCAAGGTGCACATCCCGATCGGCCCAGGATACCAAGTGCATTTCGCCGAGCACGTGCGGCGCGGCTCGGGCGTGGCGACGGCAGCGGTGGGGTTGATCACGCGCGCGGAACAGGCGGACACGATCGTGCGAAGCGGACAGGCGGACATCGTGTTTCTCGCGCGCGAGCTGCTGCGCGATCCGCACTGGCCGCTGCGGGCGGCGCACGAGCTCCGCGAGGAGATCAGCTGGCCGGCGCAGTACCAGAGAGCCAAGAACAGGGTCTAGGGTTTGGGGTGTAGGGTCTAGGGCCCTGAACCTTGCTGATTCTCTTATGCGCGCGGCGGGCGGGTGTAGCACGACGGGCCGGCAGTCGTAGCTCGCCGCTGGTAGCTCGAGGCTCATGGCTCGCTGCTGGGGCTCGGGCTGCGGGTCGCGTAGCATGAATGGCCACGAGATCGTTACGGCGAGCCCCAGCAGCGAGCTATGAGCCTGCGAGCTATGAGCCTGCGAGCTAATAGCTTCGAGCCTCTGAGCTTCGAGCTACATTATCGCCCATGCTCCCCCTCCCCCTCTCCCTCCTCCTCGCGCTCATAGCCGCCCTGCAAGTCGTGGCGATCGTCGTGCTCGTCGTGCTGGCACGCCGGCGGGCGACGATCGATCTCGGCCCGATTGTCGCGCGGCTCGAGTCGGCCGAGCGGCTTCAGGAGCGCCTCGAGCGCGGCTTCCGCGACGACCTCGCGCGGCAGCGCACCGAGTCGACCGTCGCGTCGCAGCAGCTTCGCGACGAGATGCGGCAGCAGCTCGCCGCCATTCGGACGACCGTCGACGAGCAGCTACAAGGCACGCTCGAGCGGCGACTCGGCGAGAGCTTCAGCCTCGTGAGCTCGCAGCTCGAGCAGGTGCACAAGGGGCTCGGCGAGATGCAGTCGCTCGCGGCGGGAGTCGGCGATCTCAAACGCGTGCTCTCGAACGTCAAGATTCGCGGCACGTGGGGCGAGGTGCAGCTCGGCAACCTGCTCGAGCAAATTCTCACGCCGGCGCAGTACGCGCAGAACGTCTGCACGAAGGGCGAAGGGAATGAGCGGGTGGAGTACGCGATTCGGTTGCCCGGGCGCTCGAACGAAACGGAGCAGGTGTGGCTGCCGATCGACGCGAAGTTTCCGCAGGAGGACTACGCGCGGCTCGTGGACGCGCTCGAGGCGGGCGACGGGCCCGGTGCCGAGCTGGCGTCGAAGCAGCTCGACGTGCGTGTGCGGCAGTGCGCGCGCGACATCGCCGACAAGTATCTCGCGCCGCCGGCGACCACCGATTTCGGCATCATGTTCTTGCCGACGGAAGGGCTGTTCGCCGAAGTGATTCGGCGGCCCGGGTTGGCCGATTCGCTGCAGCGCGACCTGCGCATCGCCGTGGCCGGTCCGACCACGCTGGCGGCGCTACTCAACAGTTTGCAGATGGGCTTCCGAACGCTCGCCATCGAGAAGCGGTCGAGCGAGGTATGGACAGTGCTCGGCGACGCGAAGACCGAGTTCCGGCGGTACGGCGACGTCCTCGACAAGATCAAGAATAAGTTGCAAGAAGCTACTAATGCGGTCGACACCGCGGCGGTGCGCACGCGGGCGATCGAGCGGAAGCTGCGCGGCGTGGAGGAAACTCCGTCGGTCGATCCCATGGTGCTCGGCGCGATTCCGCTCGCCCTCTCGTCGGACGCCGACTGAGCCTGTAAGCCAGTTGTAAGGGAAACCATCGGGGTAGCAGGCCGTAAACCCTTTCGAGCATGCCCGGGTCCAACCGGGTGAGTTCGAAGTCGCGGTTCCGGCATGGCATGCTGTTCCCTCCCCACTCCAGCTCAAGGTCGTTCCGTGAGTCTTCGCCGACTGCTGTTTTTCGTTGCCGCCCTGTTCGTCGCGGCACTCGCGCGTCCCCTCACCCTGCACGCGCAGAGCGACATCATTCGCGGGCGCGTCATCGGCCCCGACAGCGTGCCGGTGGAGCGCGCGACGGTCACGGTGACGTCGCTCAACGGCAACATCACCCGCAACGCGCGCACCGACAAGAACGGGCGCTACACCATCACCTTCCCCGGCGACGAAGGCGACTACATGGTGAGCGTCGCCGCCTTCGGCTTCGGCGCGAAGAAGTTCGAGATCAAGCGCACGAGCGACCAGGAAATTCTCATCGCCGACGCCAAGCTCGCGCGGTCGGCCACGCAGCTCGACGCGGTGAAAGTGAACGCCTCGCGCGAGAAGGCGACGCGCGACGACCTCCGCCCCGACATCGGCGGCAGCGAGCGAGCGATCAACAACGGCATGGTCTCGGCCGACCAGCTCGGCGATCTCGCGGCGCTCGCCGCATCGATGCCCGGCGTGCAATTCGTGCCGAGCGCCGACGGCGGGCCGGGCGGGTTCTCGGTGCTGGGCCTCGGCGCCGACCAGAACCTGACCACGCTCAACGGCATGAACATGGGCGGCGGCAACATTCCGCGCGATGCCAACGTCTCGACCTCGCTGGCGACGTCTCCCTACGACGTAGCGCGGGGCAACTTCAGCGGCGGCGTGCTGAACGTCCGCACCGGCCGCGCGTCGAACTACATCGTACGTTCGACGAGCGCCAACATCGACGCGCCGCAAATGCAGTGGACCGACCGCGTGGGCCGCGCGACGGGCCAGCAGTTCGGCAACCTCTCGGTGGGCGGGCTGTTCGCCGGTCCGATTCAGTCGGACAAGTCGTTCTTCAACTTCGCGTACCAGGCCGGCCGCCGGCAGAGCGACATTCAGAGTTTGCTCAACACCGATCCGCTCGGCCTGCAGAACGCCGGCCTCTCGGCCGATTCCGTGTCGCGGCTCCTCTCGATTCTCGGCCGCATCCACGTGCCGACCACGATCTCGGGGATTCCGACGGCGCGCTACACCGACCAGGCGCTCATCCTCGGCAGCTTCGACTTCACTCCGCCGTCGTCGACCACCGGGCAAGCGTTCAACCTGACGTACAACGCCGGGTGGAACCGCTTCACGGCGCTCACGGTCACTCCCACCGAGCTGCCCGAGCACAGCGGCGACCGCACGAGCTGGAACGCCGGCCTGTCGGGCAAGCACACGAACTACTTCGGCTTCGGCATCCTGAGCGAGACCTCGGTGGGCTTGAGCCAGAACCGCAACTTCGGCACGCCATACCTCGACCTGCCGAGCGGCTCGGTGCGGGTCAACTCGACGTTCGCCGACGGTACGCCGAGCGTGCAGAGCGTGGGCTTCGGCGGCAACCCGTTCATGAACACGAGCGTCACGACGACCACGGCGCAGCTGAACAATTTCCTGTCGTGGTTCAGCGAGAACAACAAGCACAAGATCAAGTTCGGCACCGAGCTGCGGCGCGACAACTACGGCCAGGACCTCACGACCAATCAGCTCGGCAGCTTCACCTTCAACTCGCTCGGCGAGCTCGAAGCGGGGCGTCCCGCGTACTTTTCGCGGCAGCTGTCGCCGCGCACGCGCAGCGAGAGCGAATACGTCGGCGCGCTGTCGCTCGGCGATTCGTACCGGCCCACCTCCGACGTGCAGATCCAGTACGGCGTGCGCCTCGACGGCAACCGGTTCAACTCCGAGCCCACGCTCAATCCCGACGTCGAGCGGCTGTTGGGCGCCGACAACTCGCACGTGCCGAACCGGCTGTATCTGAGCCCGCGCATCGGCTTCTCGTGGACGTACGGCGAGGCCGCGCAGATCGGCGGCTTCGAGGGCGCGTTCCGCGGACCGCGCGCCGTGGTGCGCGGCGGCATCGGCGTCTTCCAGGGCACGCCGAACGTTTCGTCGATCGGTGCGGCGATGGACAACACCGGCCTGGCGTCGGCCGTGCAGCAGCTGTCGTGCATCGGCGTCGCGGCTCCGTCGCCCGACTGGTCGGCGTACATGTCGAGCGTCGGCAGCGTTCCCACGCAGTGTGCCGACGGCACCGCGGGCACCGTCTTCGCGAGCAGCGCGCCGAACGTGACGCTGTTCGACAAGGCCTATTCGTCGCCGCGATCGCTGCGGTCGAATCTTCAGTGGAGCGGTCCCACGCTCGGCAACCGGTTCAGCACGACGATCGACGCGACGTACTCGCTCAACATGAACCAGGCGAGCACGTTCGACCTGAACTTCAATCCGCTGCAGCGCTTCACGCTCGGCAACGAGGGCAACCGCCCGGTGTACGCGCAGGCGACGAGCATCGTGCCGAACAGCGGCGCCATCGCGAGCGGCGAGGCACGGGTGACGAACGAGTTCACGCACGTGAGCGAGCTTCGGTCCGACGTGAAGTCGGAGGCGAAGCAGGTGACGGTGAGTCTTTCACCCGTATCGTTCAACACCACCTTCGGCTGGGGATTGTCGTACGTCTACGCGAACACGCGCGAGCAGTATCGCGGATTCGCCAGCACCGCCGGCAACCCGCTCGACCTGTCCTGGGGCCGCTCGCCGTTCGACTCGCGCCATCAGCTGCAGTATCGTCTCACGTACAACGCGTTCGACTGGGTGCGTCTCGGCTGGTTCGGCAGCTTCCGGTCGGGCACCCCGTACACGCCGCTCGTCGTGGGCGACATCAACGGCGACGGCTACAACAACGATCGCGCGTTCGTGTTTGATCCGTCGAAGACCACTGATCCGGCGGTCGCTGCGGGCATGCAGTCGCTGCTGGCAACCGGCTCGGCGCAAGCCAAGGATTGCCTGCGCAGCCAGCTCGGCCAGGTCGCGGCGCGCAACAGCTGCCAGGGACCGTGGACGACCCAGGCGAACCTCAACTTCTCGTTCAACCCGATCAAGGTCCGGATGCCGCAGCGCGCGACGCTGTCGTTCCAGATCTCGAATCCCCTCGTGGCCGCCGACATGCTGCTCCACGGCGAGAACAATCTGCGCGGCTGGGGACAGGCGGCGATTCCGCAGAGCTCCCTGCTCTACGTGCGCGGATTCGACCCGCTCACGCAGCGGTACAAGTACGAGGTGAACCAGCGGTTCGGTGCCACGGCGGTCGGCGCCACGGCGCTGCGCAGCCCGGTCACGCTCACAACGCGCCTCCAGTTCGACGTCGGCCCCACGCGCGAGCGGCAGGCATTGACGCAGCTGCTCGACCGCGGCCGCACGCTCTCGGGTACGAAAGCGCCGGAGCAAATGCTCAAGATCTTCGGACCCATCGGCATCACGAACCCCATGGCGACGATCCTGCGTCAGGCTGACACACTGCAGCTGACGTCGCAGCAGGCCGACAGCATCGCGGTGCTCAACCGCGCGTTCACGATCAGGCTCGACTCCATCTGGTCGCCGATGGCGAAGTATCTGGCGGCGTTGCCCGACAAGTACGACCAGGGCGAGGCGTACGACCGGTATCGGTCGTCGCGCGAGATGTCGGTGGACGCGCTGATCAAGATCGCGCCCACGGTCCGGGCGCTGTTGACGGCGGATCAGCTGCGAAGGCTGCCCACGTTCATCACGCCGTTCCTCGACAAGCGGTATCTCGCGTCGGTGCGGTCGGGAACGTCGGGCACGGGGCTCGGCATGATCATGGGCGGCGGCATGGCGATGCCCATGGGTGCGGGCGGCGATGGTGGGCGGGTCATGATTCGGATGGGCACGCCGTGAGCTCACTCGCCGCAACCAGATGTCATCCTGAGGAGCAAAGCGACCCCAATGTCATCCTGAGGAGCGAAGCGACTCCAATGTCATCCTGAGGAGCAAAGCGACTCCAATGTCATCCTGAGGAGCGAAGCGACGAAGGATCTCGCATCCCCGCTCACGGCGAGCCATTATCACAGTATGCTAAATCCCTCGCTCCGCTTGGGATGACACCTCTTCCAACTTTCACCAACCACAGAGCTCATATGCGCCTCACTTCTCTCTCGCTCGCTCTGCTCGCCGCGACGGCGCCGCTGGGTGCGCAGCAGGCCCTGCCCATCCGTCTCATCGCCACGCCCGACGCCGCGTCGAAGCAAACGCTGGGACTCGTCGCCGCGGTGCGGCAGCTGCCGAACGGCAGCGTACTGGTCAACGATGCGGCGAAGCGGCAGCTGTTGATGTTCGATCGCTCGCTCGCCACGGCCACCGTGATCGCGGACTCGACGAGCGGCGGCGCGAACTCGTACGGGCCGGCGGCGGGAGCGATCATCGGGTACGCCGCCGACTCCACGTTGTTCGTCGATCCGCGCGACCTCTCGATGTTCGTCATCGATCCCGCGGGCAACATCGCGCGCGTCGCCGCGGTGCCGCGCTCGCAGGACGCCGGCATGCTCGGCTCCAACACCGTCGGGTCGCCCGCGTTCGACGGCAAGGGCCGGCTCGTCTACCGCGCGGGACTCGGCTTCCGGATGCCGCCGATGACCGCGAAAGGCCCCGCGGCCGCGCCGGAATTTCCGGATTCGTCGGCGATCGTTCGCGTCGACCTCGTGTCGCGCAAGCTCGACACCGCGGGATTCTACAAGATCGCCAAGCAGAAGATGACGATGACGCAGAACGAAGGCCGCATGTCGATCACCACCGAGATCAACCCCATGCCGATCGTCGACGAGTGGGCGGTGCTGGCCAACGGCTCGATCGCAGTCGTGCGCGGCCGCGACTATCACGTGGACCTGATCACCGCCGACGGCAACGTCGCGGCGGCGGCGAAGATGCCGTTCGAGTGGCAGCGGCTGACCGACGAGGACAAAGTGGCCGTCATCGACTCGGCCAAGGCGGCGATGGAACGCGCTCGCACAGCGGCACAAAACGGAGGCGGCGCGCCGGGAGAGGCCGGTGCGCGCTCCGTCGTGATGAACTTCAGCATGGGCGGCGACGGACCGGCGCGCTCGACGACGATGTCCGCCGGCGCGCTGCCGCCGCTGAGCTTCATCAGCCCGAGCGAGCTGCCCGACTACCGTCCGGCGTTCACGCTGGGTGCCGCGAAAGCGGATCTCGACGGAAATCTCTGGTTGCGTACAACCTTCACCCGCGCCGGCGCGGTAGCGGCCGGTCCGATTTACGACGTGATCGACAGCAAGGGCGAGCTCGTCGACCGCGTGCAGGTGCCGGCGGGACGCACGATCGTCGGCTTCGGCAAGGGCGGCGTGGTCTACATGATGGCCCGCGACGACAAGGGCGCGTGGATCGAGCGCACCCATAAATAGCCACCTCAATCCGTTCAAACCGCCCGAGGCAAGAAGACGCTAGCATTCACGGAACCGCCGGTGCGTCCATTGCACTTGAACCCGTGATCATGACCTCCCGAACACGTCTTTCTCTTTCGCTGGGCCTGCTCGCCTTGGTCGCATGCAGCGACAAGGCGCCCGCACCTGGAAAGCCGGCGACCCCGCCGCCAGTGGACTCGTTGGCCGGGTCGTTGGCCGGGTCGTTGGCCGGGTCGTTGGCCGGCACAGCTGCGGCCGAGACGGTGCATGCGGCCCCGGCCGCGCCCGCGCCTGCATCCGCCGCTGGGGACACCGCCAAGAAGACCGGATCGAAGCGCGCGGCGCCCGACTCGGCGATCATGCTGGCCGTCGCCACGCAGCCGAAGCACCGGTCTCAGAACGACAGCATCTCGCTCGTCGCGGCGATCCGCGCCGGGCTCAACGGGGGCAAGTGGCCGGTGAGCGGACCCGCGCCGCTCGCCGGATCGGTGTTGCCGCAGAAGCGCATCGTCGCCTTCTACGGCAATCCCCTCTCGAAGAAAATGGGAATTCTGGGCGAGATCCCATACGACCAGATGCTCGCCAAGCTCGACACCGTGGTGGGTTGGTGGCGCACCGCGGACCCCGCGACGCCAGTCCAGCCGGCGCTGCATCTCATCGTCTCCGTCGCGCAGGGCGCGCCGGGGAAAGACAGCATGTATCGCCAGCGGTCGGATCCCGATCTGATCGAGAAGATCTACGGCTTCGCCAAGGCCAAAGGCGCGATCACGATTCTCGACATCCAGACGGGCAAGAGCACGCTGCAACAGGAGATTCCGCAGCTCATTCCATTTCTCTCACGGTCCGACGTGCACCTCGGCATCGACCCCGAGTTCAACATGCACTACAGCCGCGAGGGACGCGTGCCGGGATCGAAGATCGGCACCTTCGACGCGAAGGACGTCAACTACGCGATCGACCAGCTCGCGGCGCTCGTGACGAAGTACCACCTGCCGCCCAAGGTGCTCATCGTCCACCGCTTCACGACGAACATGCTGCAGCACGCCGACCAGATCAAACGCGATCCTCGCGTGCAGGTGGTGATCAACATGGACGGCTGGGGCCAGCCGTGGCTCAAGTTCGACACCTACCGCACGAGCGAAGTGGCCGAACCGGTGCAATACACCGGGTTCAAGCTCTTTTTTCACAACGACACGAGGAAGGGCGACCCAATACTCACGCCGCGCGAGGTGTTGGCGCTCCGTCCCCGGCCGATCTACATCCAGTATCAGTAAGAGGTTCAGTAAGAGGCTTGGCCCAGCCTCACAGCTGAACGTCCGTGATGGCGGCGCTGCCTAGTGCCGAATCTCGTGGTACAGATTGATCAGGGCGCCGATTGCGAGCGACGTCGTGCCGTTCACGAGGCCCACACGCCAGACGCTGTTCGCCGTCGCCGGCCGCCACGCCGCCTGCGCAAAGCTGCCGGTATACGCGCCCACGATGCGCGGAATCGCTAGTGCGTGCGATCCGTCGGGCAACTGATCGAAGATGGCGCCGCGGGCGGCATTCACGACTCGATCGCCGAACTCCGGGCAGTGACAGGGCTTGTAGTCGAGTGGCCGGTTCATGGCCGCGGCGAGTCCCTCCGTCACGAGCTCCTGGATGTAGAACTCGCCGAGGTTCGACGCGACGCGCTTGCCATAGCCAGGCCAGCCCTTCCCCCACTCCGGCGGGTCGTTGCGGAGCTGGTCGACCGCGGAGAACGCGAGGCCCTCGGCCGTCCCGTAAACGAGGTCGCGCCCAAGACGGGTGAGCCGCGTCGCCGAGTCGGTGCCGACGCGCGCCTGAGCGTGTGCACTGGACGCGCCGACCACGAGCGTAGTGAAGGCGAGGAATACGATGCGTTTCGTTCCGTGCATGGGTCCGGTCGATGAAGTTGGCGACAGGAGCGGCAAGGCCCGAGCCATGACAGCGGATTGTCATCTCGAGGGGATGACAGCTTAGGGCGCCGCCCTGACAATGTCGGCGCACGCCGACGGTGCCCTCGTCGCAAAGGCGGCGCACCAGCCGCCCAGCACCGCCTTGGCGGTGGCGCTGTTCTCGAGGTAGCCGACCATCTCGTGAGGGTCAGTTTCGCCCGGCGCGGGAGCAACCAACGTGTCGCGGCCGACCGACAACGGAACGGCCAGCTGGTCGCCGTCCTGCCGGATGTTGATCCAGCTCGCCACGCTCTTCGGAACCGCGAGCGTGTCGGTCGAGTCGCCGCCGATCAGCAACCGGCGAAGCTCCGCCGACCCGACCATCGACCCGAGGGTGACGAGACGCCGCACCGCCGCGCTGTCGGGACGCGTCGAGAGGTAGTCATAGGCGACGAGCGATCCGAGACTATGCGCCACGACGATGACCGGCCGCCCCTCGCGCGCTGCCTGGTCGACCGCGTCGGCGAGCCGCTGCTCGGCACCGCACCGCTTGCGCGCGTCGCTCAGAAAGGACGCGTCGGCCGCGAGTGAGCGAAGCTCCGATCCGGAGGCGCTGTCGCCCGCGAGACTGTTGATCGCGCTGAGGAAGCCGCCGATCAGCGAGACCACGGTCTTGAGCGTGGGATCGACCGCGGCGTCGCGCGTCGCACGCCGGTCGCCGCGCGCGTAGTCGCATCCGGCGCTCGACCGCGGGTCGAGAACGTCGGCGTACCAGACGAGGCGCACGTCGCGTTCGGCGAGCGGCGAATCGCGCGCAATCGCCTTGGCCCGGTCGTTCAACGCGGAGAACCAGAGGCGGCGCAGGTCGGCCGTATCGCGATCGAGCAGCCCGCGGCCATGCACCATGAGAATCACCGGACGCCCTCGATCGTCGGGAGCTGGTGCGCCGAGGGTGGCGGCGAGCGCGAAGGCTGCGAGGAGGCGATACATGGCCATGTGATAGTGCCTACGCGGCTGGTGATTGTCGAGTTCCAGTCGGGCGCCGTATCTTCCCGCTCCCCCATTCGCACCGTGCCCATGCGTAAAATCGCGTTCGCGCTCCTGCTCGCCCCGTTCGCTGCCCTGGCTCACGCACAATCGACCGCACAGCGCGGCATCACCGCCGAGGACTACTTCCAGTTCGAGCTCGTCTCCGACCCGCGTGTCTCGCCCGACGGATCGCAGGTGACGTACGTCGTCGCGCGCGTCGACCGCGCCCAGAATCGCCGCGTTCCGTCGATCTGGATCGCGCCGACCAACGGCAGCCGCGCGCCGCGCGTGCTGGTCGACGAAAGCTGGTCGCCGAGCGCGCCGCGTTGGGCGCCGGACGGCGTGACGGTCGGCTTCATCTCGGCGCGCGCGCCGAGCGATACGGGCAGCACCGCGGCACGGCGCGCCCCTGCCCCGCGCGCACAGCTCTGGACCGTGGCCACGACGGGCGGTACGCCGCGGCGCGTGACGAGCGTGGGCAACGGCGTGTCGAACTGCGCCTGGTCGCCCGATGGCGCGCGCGCCGTGTGTCTCGTGCGCACGGGCCCGAGCGACGCGCTCCCCGCGGGCAAGGAGCGAAGCGACGTTCGGCACTACACGCAGAGCAACTACAAGTTCAACGACACCGGCTGGTTCGACGACCGGCGCTCGCATCTCTGGGTGGTGGACGTCGCCACCGGCGCGGCGAGGCAGATCACCCAGGGCGACGCGTGGAACGATACAGACCCGCAGTGGTCACCCGACGGAACGCGCATCGCGTTCGTGTCCGATCGCAGCGGCCATGAGTTCGACGACGCGGGTCGCAACCCCGATGTATGGGTGATTCCGGCAGGCGGCGGCACACTTACGCGCATCTCGACGGCGCAGGGCCCCGACAACTCGCCGCGCTGGTCGCCCGACGGCAAGTCGATCGCGTTCGTGACCTCGCCCGGCGACGAGCAACCGCAGCAGATCATGATCGCTCCGGCAACGGGTGGAACGGCGACGACGGCCGTGCCCGACTTCGATCTGTTGCCGACCGACCTGCAGTGGGGCGAGGGCGGCAAGTCGCTCTTCTTCGACACGGGCGTGAAGGGGGAGAGCCAGGTCTTCCGCATCGACGTAGCCGCGCGCCGCATGACGCAGGTGACGAAGGGCCCGCGCGGCGTCCACTCGGTGTCGGTCGCGCCGAATGCGGCTACGATCGTCTACACGTCGAACGACTTCACGCACCTGGACGACGTGGACGCGGCGAACGTGGACGGATCGCAGGAGCGCAAGCTGTCGAACCACAACGCGGCGCTCTGGTCGCAGCTCTCGCTGATGCCTGTGGAGCGCATGACGTACAAGGGCGCCGACGGCTGGGACGTCGACGGCTTCCTCGTGAAGCCGCTCGGCTGGCAGCCGGGTCGTAAGTATCCACTGATTCTCAGCATCCACGGCGGTCCCGCCGGCCAGTACGGCGTGGACTGGTTTCACGAGTTCCAGATGTACGCGGCGCACGGCTGGGGCGTGTTCTTCACGAACCCGCGCGGCTCGACGGGATACGGCCGCAAGTTCGCGCGCGGCATCGAGAACGAGTGGGGCGGCAAGGACTACGTCGACATCATGAACGGCGTGAACGCGGCGATCGCGGCGAACAGCTGGATCGACACGACGAAGCTCGGCGTGACGGGCGGCAGCTACGGCGGCTACATGACGAACTGGATCGTGGGCCACACCAACCGCTTCAAGGCAGCGGTCACGCTGCGCAGCATCTCGAACTTCATCAGCGACGACGCCACGCGCGACGGCGCCTACGGCCACAAGGACGACTTCGGCGGCGACATCTTCCAGAAGCAGGATCTCTACTGGGACCGCTCGCCGATCAAGTACGTGCAGAACGTCACGACGCCGATTTTGATCCTGCACTCCGACAACGATTTCCGCGTGCCGATCGAGCAAGGCGAGCAGTGGTTCCGCGGGCTCAAGCATTTCGGCAAGACGGCCGAGATCGTGTTCTTTCCGCGAGAGAATCACAATCTGACGCGGACCGGCGAGCCAAAGCACATCGTCGAAAGCTTGAGCTGGCAGTTGTACTGGTTCGACAGGTATCTGGAGGGGCGGGCCGCGGAGCCGCCGGCGTGAGCGCCAAGCAGTCGGGCAGCGCTACAGCCGGAACAAATAGCTCAACTTCACGAAGAAGTAATCCGCACTCCGCACCAACGGCTGATAGTTGAAACGCTCGAGTGGATCGGGATTCGCGTTGGCCTGGCTGCCGTAGCCGAGAAAGAGCACGGTGCCGGGATTCGGCTGGTAGGAGAAGAGCCAGTCGCCGTGCACGGCGGCGGTGCGCGTCGCGAGCGCCTTCTGACCGTTGATGATCAGCGGAAAGAAGGTGCGGGTCTCATCGCGCAGGTCGTCGTGCTCCGCAAGGTCGTACTCACCGACCATGCGGAGAAAGATCGAGCGAGTGAACTGGTATTCGACTTTCACTCGCGGAATCATGTTGCGGCCGGCGAGGCTGCCGTCGCTGCGGCGCCAGTAGTCCTGGTAGCTGAGCGTGCCGTTCACACGGAGCTGGTCGGTGGGACGAACATTGGCCGACACGGTGAGATAATCGATGTTCGCCTGGGCCCATTCGAAGAAGTTCTCGTCCTGCCCGCCGACGTAGAGAAGCGACGCGTCGAAGCGCGACCACTGCGGCGTGGAGATGCTGGCGACGTAATCGCGGTTGGGGATACGTCCCACACCGACGAAGGGCACGGTGTCCACCGTCGCGCCGATCGTGCGCTGAATCCGATAGTTGCCGTAGAGTTGGCTGTCGTAGCCGAACGTCTCCCAATAGACGCCGGCGCCGAGCGTCCATCCGCCGCGGAGACCCGCGCTGGTGCTGAGATGGAATTTCTTGTCCTGCGCGTCGCCGCGGTGCACGAAATGGGAATACTGCCAGGTGTCGTCGAGGAGGATGTCTCCGGTGAGCGTCTGCAGCACGTTGCCGCGCTCGCCGAACCAGGTCGCGCGGTGATCGAGCGACGCGTGCGCGATGCCCGGACGCGAGATGAAGCCGCTCAGCGCACGGAAGTTTTCGTCGATGCCGTTGATCAGGTAGCGGAATCCGAAGCGCTTGCCGTTGCGGGCGAGAATCCCTTCCCAGAGCGGCGCGTTTCGCACGAGACCGCGCGTCTTGTCGTAGGACTGTGCGTACTGGAACGATCCGGAGTAGACGTCGCCGAAGAGAATGCGCCCGTCGATGTCGGCAACGCGGTTGTAGTCGGCGCCGACGACGCGATCGGTGTAGGCCATGCCGATGCGCGAGCGGCCGCCCACGTCGCGCTGGGCACGCACGATGTTGTAGACGGTGGAGTAGCGTCCGTTGGCCGCGAGGCTCGGGTCGTCGTTCGCCGACAGGAAGCCGATGTTCGTGCCGGCCATCTTGCCGGTGAGCTTGATCGCCTCCTCGGGCTTCGCGATGCGCCGGGTGTAGATGAGGTTGTGCGGAACGGTGAATTGCTCGAGACCGTCGAGGAAGAACGGGCGCTTCTCGGGAAAGAAGAGCGCCTGCCGCGGATCGATCACGAACTGTCCGGCGTCGGATTCCACCTCGGCGAAGTCGGGATGGACCGTGCCGTTGAGCGTGAGGTTGTTCGTTACGCCCCAGCGCGCGT
Source organism: Gemmatimonadota bacterium (assembly GCA_028287235.1). Classification (GTDB taxonomy): domain Bacteria; phylum Gemmatimonadota; class Gemmatimonadetes; order Gemmatimonadales; family Gemmatimonadaceae; genus JAQBQB01. The sequence continues at coordinate 265,624 of JAQBQB010000010.1, forward strand.
TGCCGCCGAACTGCGGCGTGGGATGCGCATACGCCCAGCCGTTGGGACCGGGCCCGCCGCTCGCCTTGCGGGTGACCACCGGGTTGAGGTCGAGCACCAGCCCGCGCTCGAAGCCGCCGAGCCCGTCGATCGTGCCCGCCTGGCTCAGGAACGATGCGTTCGAGCGCTTGGCCGGCGCCCAGCTGTCCTCGAAGCCGGAGTGCTGCACCTGCCGCACGATGTTGACGTCCCAGCTCTGGTCGTTAGAGGATTGATATTTGAGACTTTTAAATGGAATCCGCAGCTCGACCTCGTAGCCGTAGTCGGTCAGCCGCCCCTTGGAGGCATAGACGAAGTCCTGGCTCAGATCGGGCGCGGCGCGGCCGGAGAGCGTCGGCGTCCAGCCGCCGGTGTTCGTCTGGCCATTCTCCACGATCGTGCCGTCCATCTGAACGCCGAACGGGTTGACCGCGAAGACGTACGCCTGCCGCTGGTCGTGGAAGGTGCCAAGCAGGAGCTGGACGTTGTCGTCGGCAGAGATCTTGTCGCGGTCGGCGAGCGTGGCGTGGACGGCGCCGTGCTTCTCGTACGCGCGAATGCCGACGTACAGCGCCGTCGGCGAGTACCAGAGCAATACCTCGGTGGAGTCGGCGGCGGGGACGCCGTCGAGCGGCGAGAACTGCGAGAAGCCCGTGAGCAGGGCGGCCTGTCGCCAGACCGGCTCGTCGAGCATTCCGTCGATCGTCGCCACTCCGGCGGCGCCGTCGATACGTGGAATGCGGACGTGCAGCTGGTTGTCCCGGCCGATATATGTCGCGGCGGGCGCCGGCGGCCGAAGGAGCGACGCCGCGAGGCAGAGCAGGTGGCAGGTGTTCATGGACACAACAATGCGCTAGGGCGAGGCATCGCGCTCAAGGGACGCCGTCCGAATCTTGTAAGGAAACGGACGGATGAATTGAAGACTGAACCGCAACGGTCGCGGTTCAACTGCTGTCAGAACGTCATTTTCTTGTAGACGACGCTCACGTCGCCCTGTTGACTCGGCACGATGTACGACGGCCGCGGTGGAATCGTCACGCCGGGAATCGACGGAAGCCCCGGGCGGCGCGCGGCCATCTCGAAGTCCACCGTTGCGCCGGCGGCAACCGACAGCGCCACGATCGCACCGGTGTCGGGAACCGCCCAATACTGCATGACCCATTGCGGCGAGCGGCTGCGATAGCGAGTCGTGTCGACGATGCGGCCGTCGATCGACGACGTCAACACCTTTGTGCCGGCAACGCGCATGACGAGTCCGGTCGTGCCGCTGGGCGCCGTAACGCGGAGGACCACGCGGCGCGCGCCGTTGAGCAGCGTGTCGCGCACCAGCGTGGCACGCGGTGCCTCGAGCGAAATGCGATCGACGCGATGGCCGACAGGATCCGCTCCCCTCCCGAGCAGGCCCCTGGCCCACGCCGGCGGCGAGGCACGCGTGCCGACGATGGATCGAGCCCACGCGTCCGTCGTGGGTCCGAGCACGCCGAGCCACGCCGCGGACGAATCGGCATTCTCCGCATACACCACGGCGCTGCGAATCGGATGCTCCGAATTCGGCCGCACCGTGAGCACCGCGATCGCGAGCGCGACCACCGCCGCGCCCGCGATCCACGGTGCACCAGACCACCGCGCATGCGCGGCGATGAGCTCGACCTGCGGAATGAGCAGCAGCGTCACGAGCGACACGACCAGCGCGAGCGCGATCGCGCCAATGCCGGTGAGGCCGAGCATCAACACCGTTGCGCCGTAGATGAAGCCGGAAAAGAGCAGCAGCAGAACGGCGGCGGCAATCCACTCTCCGATCTCGGGCCGGCGCGTGAACAGCGCCGCCCCGGCCGCGAAGATGACGGGCCAGACGAACAGGTATGCCGTGCCGGGCGCCGCGGCGCTGGTGACGAGCGCGAGCACCAGCCAGATCACCATCGCGCCGGCGTACGCGCCCCGTGTCGTGGTCCAGCGCTTCGCCATGGAGTAACACGCGAGGGTGATCGCCACCGCGAGCAGCGCGATGGCGGATGCGTACCACCCGCTCCACATCGCGCTGCCGCGCAGCCTGCCGCCGGCGAGCTGTCCGGCGCCCGCCGACAGCGCGGGGGCCACGATCGCCAGCGCGATTCCAACGAGCACCCCGCGCCGATCGCGCACGAGGACCAGGACGACGAGCACCAGCGCGACGATCGCCAGCGGAAGCGCGAGCGCGGCGGGATACACCACGAGACCAACGAGCGGCAGATCGAAGAACACCGCGTCGCCGGTGACGGAGCGAGGAAGCGGACCGTTGCCAATCAGCTTGGTGAGCGCAAGCATCTCACCTCCGTGATGCTGCAGGCTGCCAGGATCGAGATGCGCAACGTCGTCGCGCGTCGTGTGGTACCGCTCGACGCCGTCGACGAACGCGAAGTTGAGCGCGGGCAGCCCGAGCGTGGCGAGCTCCGACAGATCGGTGTCGTTCGGCAGCAGGCGATAGATCGTGGTGTAGACCGAGGCCGCCGACGCACCGCCCGCGGCGCGCAGCACCCGAACCGCGTCGAGATTTCCCGGACCCGTCTCGAACATCATCGAGCGGCCGCCGGTTCCTCGCGCCTCGAAGTTGAGAACCATGGCCACGTCCTTCGCCCACCGATGCTCGCGCACGAATGCAGCGGCGCCGAGGAGCCCGGCCTCCTCGCCGTCGGTAAAGAGCAGGATGACGTCGTGCGCGAGCGGCTGCTTACGCGCACGGAGCGCACGCGCCGTTTCGAGGAGTGCCGCCGCTCCCGCGCCGTCGTCGGATGCGGCCGGGCCGGCTTCCACGCCGTCGTAGTGCGCCATGAGCAGCACCGCCTTGCCGTTCGGATCGCTCCCCGGCAGGGAGGCGAGCACGTTCTGGACGCGCCCTACGTCCTCATATCGCGTTCCGACCCCGGTGGCCTGCTGGAGCTGCGAGCGGACGCCCATGGCCGTGAGCTGGGCGACGATGTAGTCGCGCACCCGGTCGTGGTCGGCCGTGCCCATCGCATGCGGCCGCTGTGCGATCTGCTCGACGTGACGCAGCGCACGCTCCGCGGAGAACACCGTGTCGGGCGCCGTCGCGGGAACGGGCGCGGGTGGACGGGAGACGCGAAGGATGGAGATCGCGCAGAGGACCAGCAGTCCGAGTGCCGCACCAATTCGCTTGAGCATCGGCAGAACATACAGGCCCTCGGCGCGGCTGATAAGCGCCATAGCCTTGCGTTCGGTCGTCGGACAGCCATTCTACAAGGAGCACCTTTCCCAGCATTGGAGCAGGCATGCCCGAAGCGACGCCAATCGGCGCTGGCAAGACCGTTCTGGTCGTGGACGACGAAGACAACACTCGGCAGACGATCGCCCGGATGCTCGAGGCGGGGGGATTCACCGTGGTCACCGCGACGAACGGCGCCGAGGCGCTGGATCGGCTGGCGATCGACAGTGAGGACATCGACATCGTGCTGTCCGACGTGACGATGCCGGAGATGAACGGCATCGACCTGTCGTATCACATCCGCGACCGCTATCCGACGATGCCCGTGGCGATCGTGTCGGGCGACGTGAGCGAGTTGGAGAAGACGATCATCGGCCGCGCCGACGTGCCGTTCATCAAGAAGCCGTTTCACGCCGAGTCACTGTACAGCGCCGTGCGTGAGGCGATGCGGCGGCAGTCGGGAGGGGCGGAGTAGTTGTCGCCCGCTCTACCGCTTGAAGTCGAACGCCGCGCCGGTGAACGTCCACGGCTGGCCGGCCGCGCAGTCGAGTAATCCGGTACTGCGCGATTCGAGACGCAGCGTGCTCGCGTCGATGACCTGGAGCAGCAACACCCACGCGCCGGGCGACTCGAAACAGTAGATGGTTCCGTCGGCCGTGATCTGCGACGGACTGCGGTTGACCTTCCCCGCCGTCACAGGCGCGAACGACACCCAGCCGCGGTTCCAGCCGGGCAGTGAGAGCCCCACCGAAAAATCGATGCGCGACGGATCGACGTTGTCGGGCGCAATCGCGAGGTGCGGCGTTTCCGGATACGTGGGCTGTGACGGATTGAACCAGAATCCCATCGCGGTGCCCGACACGTCTACACCGATCGTGCCGCCCACGGGTGCGGCGGTGCGCACGGCCTTTCCATCGTACGAGCCGAGGCGCGCGGCAACCTGCGATCGCAACGGCTCGGCGAAGTAGTCGCTCGCCGGCACGACGTGAAACTGGTCGAAGCGATCGTTCGACGCGGGCCAGTGCGCGGGATTGGCGAAGGTCAGCGCCGCAACGCGCGCGTCCCAGAGCGAAAAGTCGAGCGCCAGGGAATGCGGATTGGCGCCGCCCGCCGTGCCGATGAGTGCTCCGGCCGACACGGGGACCGCGACCACCTTGGTCTGGCAGGTGCTCACCGTTGCGCCGGGTGCCGGTGAATAGGTGTTGCAATCCTGATCGAACGCGCCGAGCTGCGAGAGCAGCGCCGGCGCAATGGTGAGCACATGCCCGAACTGCGCATACGTCTCGGCGCAGGGAGAGAACTCGAGCGTGTAGTCGGTGACGGCACCCGGATTGGTCGTGCCGAGATGGGCGCGCGTGACGACGATGTTTCCCGGTGCGACGAGGTTCACCTCGCGCCGCGGCGTGACGCCGTTGGCGTCGCTCACGTACAAATACTGATGATCGGTTGGAAAGGTGTGTCCCGAGGGCGCCATGTTGCCGAGGGGCACCCATCCCACGACGTCGCTCAGCGCCACGGGCGAGACGGAGAAGATCGCCTTGGACGTGCCGCACGAGACCGCGCCCGCGGGCGAGCGTGTGTCGGGCGACGAGGTCTGGGCGGGCGACGCGACGCCGTCGCCGCCACAGGCGACTCCGGCGACCACGGCCGAGACGATCGCCAACGCGGCGATCGCGCGGACGAGATTGGACCTGCGTTGTGAGAAGGACATGAGCGGCGAAAGTGACAACCACACCGCAGCGCTCGGCAAGGGGCTACGGCCAGCCGCGGCCGGGTCGTCCCGCTTTGATTGCGGCCATGGCTCAAACCTTCATATTCCAGACAATGTCTAACAAACATGTCGCCCATGCTCGGTGAGCTCGAACAGGTGGTCCTCCTCGCGGTGCTGCGCGTGGGCAAGGATGCGTACGGCGTGCCCGTGCACGACGAGATCCAGACGCGCGCGGGCCGCGACCTCACGCTCGGCACGATCTACAAGACGCTCACGCGCCTGGAGGACAAGGGGCTGGTCGTCTCGCACATCGGCGAGCCGACGGCTGCTCGCGGCGGGCGGCGCACGCGCTGCTACGTCGTGACCGCGGCCGGAAAGCGCTCGCTCGCCGCGACGTTCAAGACGCTCCGTCACATGGCGGCGGGGCTCGACGTGGGGCTGGAGCCGACGTGACGCAGGACGCCACGCGCCGAGTGACGCACGTCTGCATCCGCCTGCTCGAGCGGTCGCTGCGCCCCGACGTCGCGGTGCACGTCGCCGGCGATCTCGCGGAGCAACAGGAGCGCGGCGCGCTCTGGACGCTTCGCGAAACGTTGTTCGCGCTCGTTCACCTGCATGCCCGCCCACACACAGGAGACGGTCTCATGTCGACCTTTCTCGCCGACCTGCGCATCGCAGCGCGTCTGCTGCGGCGCTCGCCGGCGTTCGCAATCGTCGCGGTGCTCACGCTCGGCCTGGCCATCGGCGCGACCACGGCAATCTTCAGCGTGATCGAGCCCGTGCTCCTGCGTCCTCTGCCCTACCCCGATCCGGAGCGGCTGACGTTCGTCTGGGAGCGCGACCGCGACGGCGGACGGAGCAACATCGGCTACGCGACGTTCCGCGACGTCGTCGATCAGTCGCGCACGATCGAGCGTGCCGCGGCGATCGGCTCGTGGCAGCCGACCATCTCCGGAACCGGCGACCCTGAGCGCGTGAACGGCGACCGTGTCTCGTGGACGTTCTTCCGCACGCTCGGCGTGCACCCGGCACTCGGGCGCGACTTCACCGCGAGCGAGGACGTGCCGGGAAGCAACCAGGTGGTGATCCTCAGCTACGGCCTATGGCAGCGAAAGTACGGCGGTGATCCCGCCATCGTCGGCCGAACGGTCTCCGTCAACGACGGGCCGATGACCGTGGTGGGCGTGATGCCGGCGTCGTTCGACAACGTCGTGTCGCCCGGGACGCAGATCTGGCGCGCGCTCGGGTACGCGAATCAATCGTTCGCCTGCCGCACCTGTCGTCATTTACGAATGCTGGCGCGCATCAAGCCGGGCGTCGGCATGGCGTCGGCCGCGACGGAGCTCGACCAGATCCACCGGCGCATCGAGAAGCAGTTTCCCGACCAATACGCGTCGGTCGGCGCGTCGGTGGTGAGCGTGCAGGACCAGGCAACGCTTCCGTTCCGGCCCGCGCTGCTCGCACTCAGCGGCGCGGTGGTGCTCGTGCTGTTGATCGCGGTGGCGAACGTCGTGAACTTGCAGCTCGCCCGCGCCGTGCGGCGTGAAGAAGAGTTCGCGATTCGCACCGCGCTCGGCGCGGCGCGGTCGCGGCTCCTGCGGCAGCTCATCACCGAAGGACTCCTGCTGGCGACACTCGGCGGTGCGGCTGGTCTTCTCGTGGCGCGCATCTCAATTCCGATACTCGTCGGACGCCTCCCGCAGGGAATGCCCCGACTCGCGGCCATCCAACTCGACGTCCGGGCGCTCCTCGCAGTCGCGGCGTTGGTGTTGGTGCTCGCCATCCTGATGGGACTCGCGCCGGCTCGGTCGCGCCGCGGAGACCTCGGCGCCACGCTGCGCTCGGGACGGCGGCTCTCGAGCACCGGCAACCACCTGACACGCGCCGCGCTCGTCGTGGGCGAAGTAGCGCTCGCCGTGATGCTCCTCGTGAGCGCCGGCCTCGTGGCGCGCAGTCTCGTGCGGCTGCTCGCCGTCGACGCGGGCTTCGACGCCTCGCACCTGCTCACGCTCGAGGTCAACTCGATCGGAACCAAGTATCCCACCAACGCGAGCGTCGTCGCGTATCACGACCGCGTCCGGAGCGCGGTGGCTGCGCTCCCCGGCGTCACCAGCGTGGCGGTGGCCAATCAGCTTCCGCTCGGCGGCAACGCGGACAGCTACGGCGTGATCGACGCCGACAACATCCCGGCGAATCCAGAGCTGGCGCCGAACGGCGACCGCTACGTGGTGTCGCCCGGATATTTCTCGACGATGCGCGTTCCGATACTGCGCGGCCGGACGTTCACGGCTGCGGAAGCAGCGGACACGGTGAACAACGTTGCGCTCGTGAGTGCGGCACTCGCCGACCGCATGTGGCCGGGACAGAACCCCCTCGGCAAGCGCATCGTGCTCGGCGGGCCCAAGGGTGCGCCGCGAACGGTGATCGGCGTCGCCGGCAACGTGCGGCATGGCGGGCTCGATGCGGCGACGACCCTGCAATGGTACACACCGGAAGCACAGTGGCTCTTCGCCGACAATCAGGAAGTGCTCGTGGTGCGCACGAGCGGCGATCCCGCCGCGCTGGCGAACGCCGTGCGCCGTGCGATTGCGGCGATCGATCCGGCGCAGCCGATCGTGAAGATCGCGACGATGGATCAGGTCATCGCCATGTCGACGACACAACGCCATCTCGCGCTGGTGCTGTTCGGCGCGTTCGCCGTGGCGGCGCTGCTGCTCGCGGTCGCGGGCATCTATGGTGTGCTCGCCGGGAGCGTGGCGGAGCGGACGCGAGAGATTGGCGTTCGCAGCGCCTTGGGCGCGACGCCGAGCGACATCGTGGCGTTGGTGGTCGGCCAGGGCGGAAGGCTCGCGGTGGCGGGGATCGTGTTCGGTCTCGCCGGGTCGTTCGCGCTCACCCGCTTTCTCCGCACGCTGCTCTTCGGCATCGGACCGAACGATCCGGTGACACTCGGCGGCGTCGTGGCGCTGTTGTCGCTCGTGACGCTGGCGGCGTGTCTCATTCCCGCGATGCGCGCGGCGCGGGTGGATCCGAGTTGGGCGCTGCGAAGCGAGTGAACAAAAAAAGGCCGGCGCACGAAGCGCCGGCCTTTTCTCGCATACCAGAACTTACGACTTTTTGAATGCCAACTTGACTGCCATGCTCTGTCCGGCGATGCTGGCGCTCCGCTGCATGTTCAACGTCTTGCCGTCCGCGTCGAGCGAATAGCGATCGACCTGCTCGAGCGGCTGGCCCTGAATGTCGGCCTTGGTCGTGATGACGAGCGTCGGGCCGTCCCAAGCGCTCGTCGACGTAAGCGCGAGCGCCATACCCTGCGCGTCCACGGTGTTCTTCGTCGCCGTGCCGTCGAGGCTCACGGTCTGGTTGGCCTTCTGGTCGCCCATCGCGGTGCTGGCCGCGCTCTCGAGCTTGATCGTCTTCGCGTCCTGCACCACGACGATCGTCATCGCGGTCGGAGCCATGGCGCCCTGTGCGCTCGCGGGGTCCAGCACCCACTTGCCGGTGAAGTCGGGATGGGTGCCCTGCGCCGCCAACGGCGAGGCAACAGCGGCGAGTGCGAAAGCGAGTGAAACGAAGCGGCGCATCATGTCTCCAATCGAGTGAGTGTTGTTATTTTTTCGCCATCGCATCCCGGAAGACTTTGCTGTCGCCTTCATAGGTGAACTTCACGTTGCCGCTCTTCTCCACCTGGGCGATTGCCGCCCGAGACGAGTCGAGTGAGACGTTGAAGCCAGCCTCGCGGTCGAGCAGTTTGAGATCCGGAACCTTGATGTCGAGGTTGAACCAACGCGCCAACTGCGCGACGACCGCTCGCAGTTGTTTGTGCTCCACCGCGATACGTCCCTCGGGCCAGCCGAACGCCTGAGCCCGTTCATCGTCCGTCGGCGCTCGCATTGTCGTACGGTCGATGAACAACATTTGATTCGCCGTAACGGTACTGGACTGCTTGCCCGACTTCACCGTCACGCTCCCGTCGCGCACCTGCACCAGCACCGAACTGTCGCCCGAATACGCATACACGACGAAGTTGGTACCCGTAGCGATGAGATGGGTTCGATTGGCGACGACGCGGAAGGGGATCGGCTGCCCTTTGGCCACGTCGAATTCCGCCGTGCCGTCGACCTTGATCGCGCGGATCTTCGTCGGGAATTCGTCTGGAATGAACACCTTGGTATCGGGACCGATGCGCATCTTCGTCCCGTCGCGCAGCGTCAGCGTGCCGATCTGGCCCGGGCTCGACGCGATGGGCTGGATGGAGGCGTTGCTGGTGGCGGACACCATGGCGTCGTCTTCGCCAAGCCGGCTGGTGTAGATCACGGCGACTACCGAGATAGCGAGCGCGGCAACACCGATCAGGACGGGCACGACCCACGACTGTCCCTTGCCAACGCTCTTCATGTGTGCGGCGGCCTCGTGCCGGCCGACTTCGGCCGCGGCGAGGTGCGCCTGATCGTTTTCGCTGCCGCCCTCGGTATTGATGGCGTGTGTGATCTGTTCCCACGAACGTTCGGCGTTCGCCTCGTCCGACGCCGCGGCGTGTGAACCGGTGTTGCCGGTATCGCGCCCGCCGTGCGTTCCGAACCGATGCGCCGCGGCGCGCCGGCTCAGCGCGCGCGAGGCACCATGGTGAACGTCACTCGCGAGAAATGCCCTGACCTGCTCGGCGTCGTGCAGCGTGGGGCGGTGCGCCCAGGCGCTGATGAAGGCCGATTCGACGACGCGTGGTGCTTGGGACGCGGCGTCGCCGAGCTGGCTCTTCGCACTCAGTACGAGCGCGCTGTACTCGGCGTCGAATATTCGCCGCAGCGCCGATTCGTCGGCGAGGAAAGGGGTGAGAGAATTGACCGATCCGGACAGGGCACCGCCGTCGCGTGGTGGAACACTCGTCGACATGCAGCCTCCAGGGCTCTCAGTTGTGCCTATATCATGGCACGGGAGCCGGGAGGTGCAAGGGGCGGACTACGCCTTTCTATCCGTGCGTCCGGCGCACTCGACGAAGGCCGCGACGCCTACGGAGTTTCACCCGGTCGATAGCGCTTGATCGTTTGCGCATCGATGTCGCGATCGTTCCACGCGATTGGCTTGAGCTGGCCGCGCGAGAACATCTCGGCCTGGTCGCTGAAATACGGCGAGGTCGGCTTCGGACTTTCGCCGTAGGCGAGCACGGAGTAGCCGCGCGGCTCGTCGCCGAACTCGACGGCGAGAATCCAGCCGTCGGAGCCGGTGGCCACGCGCTTGCCGTCGGCGTCGTCGCGGTACGTGAGCACGCGAAAGCATCCGAGATCGCTGGCGCATCCGCCCACGGGAACGTCCACGGCGCCACGGCGCACACGGTGGACGTCGCCCCACGGCGGATCGAAGCGTCCGTAGCGTTTCGTCGTCTCACCCACGGCCCACGCGAACGCCTCGGCGGCGCGCGCCGGTGCGCGGAGCCCGCGCGGTGTGGACGTGGGCGCCGACGCGCTCCACGGCTGCGCGTACGCCGAATCCGCCGCGGCGGCGCCGCCGCGTCCGAGGTAGCGGCGCCACCACGACTCGAAGAGTGTGCCGCCGCGGCTATCGGGCGACACGGTCTTGTCCCACGCCGCGATCATGTCGATCGCCTTCGCAACGTCGCCCGTTGGATTCGCGGCGCGCACCGCGGATACGAGATCGTCGCGCACGCGGTCGGCGAGGAGCATGCGATACGAGTGCTTGAGGGCAACGACGTCCTCGAGGCTCATCTTGCGGTCGTTGTCGATCAGATCGATCGCGAGCTGGCTGCGCAGCCCGAGGCGCGGCACCGGGAAGTACGCGGGGTAGCGCGCCGGGTCGAGCGGCTCGCGCATGTTCGTGTAGTAGGGCGCGTCATTCTCGTTGTGGACGTAGCCGCCCTTCGGGTTGAGCACCTGCGGCAGCGAGTCGAGGGGGACGAAGTGCGTCCACACCTCGGACGTGCGACGCGCGGGAATGGCAGTGGTGTCTCCGCCGCTCGGATGCGGCAGCGACGGGATGGCCGCGTTCCACAGATAGAAGATGTTCCCCGCCCGATCGGCATATGTGAAGCTCGAGTTCAGCCGCGCGCGAATGCGCATCGCGTCCTTCCACTCGGCGAGCGACTTCGCGCGCATCATGTGGAGGAACTGCTCGCCGGCACGGTACTCCCCGTCGTCGGCCGCGCGGAACACATAGACCTTTCCGTTGGCGCGCGCGATGACGGGACCGAGCGACGTCCGGTAAGTCTCGCGCGTCTCGCTGGAGAGCGCGGCACCGTCCTTGAACGTGACGGTCACCGGCTCGCGCTGGAGTGCCAGCGACGCGCCGTCGAGCAGATAGTGGTCGGGTTGCGCGGGGTCGGCATCGAGCGCGTAGATCTGCCAGAGGAGCGCGTCGTTGTTCGTCGTCGCCCAGCCGAGATCGTGGTTGAAGCCGCCGATCACGCCGAACGGGCCGCCGATGCGCATGTCGCCGTAGAAGTCGAGCACGCCCGGCACGACGACGTGCGCCTCGTAGTAGCCGGCGGTCCAGGTGAGGTGCGGGTTACGCAGCAGGATTGCGTGTTTCGATTTCGTGCGGACGGGCGCGAAGGCCCAGGCGTTGGAGCCGTCGTTGGGATCGCCGGGCGCCGGCGCTCGAACGCGCGAGGCAGAATCGGTGCGGGCAAGGAACTTCGCCGACTGGGCGAGCGGCGGGAGCTCGACGTCTTTGGCAAGCACGTCGTACCCGGTGAAGTGCGGCACGAACCCGGCCGGAAATTCCTCGGGATGCAGCTCGATGTAGCGATTCACGCCGACGGCGAATCCGTCGTAGACGTCGCGCGTGGGCTGCTCGAGGAGCGGATACGATTGCACGGCGCGCGTGTACGCCAGGTGATTGACGAAATCCTCATTGATGCTGTCGCGGCCGAACCAGCGGGCCATTTCGCCTCGGGCGCGGAGGAGGCTCAGCGCGACGCGCGGGCCGTAGTCCTCCGATTGGACGTACGCCGAGGCGTAGGCGGCGGCGGCGAGGTTCTCGGCTTTGATGTGTGGCACACCGTGAGCGGTGCGGCGAACTTCGACCTGGCGTGCGAGCGTGGCTGCCGACGGCTGGGCGTGGGCGGCGCCGGCGAACACGGCGAGGGAAAAGGCGATTCGGAAAAAGGCATGTCTGAGCATCCAGCGAAATTGGCGTCAGTGCGGCGCGTATGCCAGTCGACCCCGCTCGGGATGACCGCGAATTCAGTCCCGCAACGCCACCGCCGGATTCACCCGCGCCGCGCGCCACGCGGGAATGAGCGCCGCCGCGATCGCCACGCCGAGCAGCGCCGCCGCGACAGCGAGGGGAATTCGCGGGTCGCTCGCCGTCACGCCGTAGAGAATGGAGCGGAGCAGCTGCGCGAAGGCGAACGCACCGGCACCCCCGAGCAGGATGCCCATGCAGGTGAGGCGAATCGCGCCGCCGGCCACCTGCGAGAGAATGTCGCGGCCGCGCGCGCCGAGGGCGATGCGCACACCGATCTCGCGCGTGCGCTGCGCCACGCCGTACGCGATCACGCCATAGAGACCCACGACGGCGATGACCATCGTGATCGCCGCGAACACGCCCACGAGTCCGGCCATCAGCTTGAACGCCGAGACATGGCGCGCCTCGAGATCTCGCATCGTCATGACGCCGCCGATGGCCGCGGCCGGATTGGCGAGCCCGATCGTACGCCGAACGACGTCGCGCATGGCGTCCGGATCGCCGTCGGCCCAGACCTCGAGGTCCATGGTACGCGACATCGCCTGCGGCAGCGAGCGATACAGCTCGTCGAACAGCGGCTCGTCGAAGCCGCCGTGCCGCACGTCAGTGACGACGCCCACGATGGTCCAGGGCAGCGAGTCGATGAGCACAGTGCGTCCCACCGCTTCGCGCCCCGGCCAGAAATGTTCGGCGGTGTGATGGCTGATCACGACGACGCGAGGAGCGCTTGCGTCGTCGCGCGCTTCGATGCCGCGTCCGGCGACGACATGAATGCCCATCGCGCGAAAGTAGCCCGGCGTAACGCGCTGGTCGGTGGCGGACAACCGCCGGTCGCCCGGAAGCGGCGTGCGGCCGGGAACGTCGAAGGCCGTGCCCCACCGAGTGTTGCTGAGCGGTGTCGTGGTGGTGAGCCCTGCGCCCCGAATGCCGGGCTGCGCCATGAGGCGTTCGTCGAGCCGCACCATGAAATCGCGCGCGGCGCTGTCCGGAACCGTGCGTGGAACGGACAGATGCATCGACAACACGTGGTCGAGTCGTACGCCCGGGTCGCCGTTCATCATGTTGTGCACACTGCGCGCGAGCAGCGCCGCACCGGTCAACAGCACCAGCGCGACGCTCACCTCGGTGACGACGAGGCACGCGCGGAGGCGCGTGCCGCTCACGCCGGCGCTCGCGCGTCCTCCGTCGGAGAGGACGCTGGACAGGTTCACTCGCGTGGCACGAAGCGTAGGGAGTAGCGCGAAGACGAGCGTCGTGGCCACGGAGACGACGAGCGTGAACAGGAGCGCCCGGCCGTCGACGTGTACGAACGCCCACCCGGGAACGAACGCGCCGAGCGACGGGGGAACGACGTCGCGCATCACCGAAACGCCCCAGACGGCGAGCACGGCACCCAGCGCCCCGCCCGCGAGCGATACGAGGAACGCCTCGACGAGGAGATGCCGCACGAGCCGCGTGCGACGACCGCCGAGCGCGGCGCGCAACGCCAGCTCGCGCCCGCGCGCGGCGGTGCGAGCCAGCGCGAGATTGGCGACGCTCACGCACGCGGCGAGCAGCACGAGCGCCACGGCGACCGCGACGATCTCGACGAGCAGCGCGACGTCCTCGGTGTGAAACGCCGCGACGGGGCGCGCCACGAGCCGCCAACCTTCTTCGGTCTTCGGTGAAGCCTGCGCGAGACTGTGACTGACGCGATCGGCGTCGCGCCGCGCGTCGGCGATCGTGGCGCCGTCGGCCAACCGGCCGAAGACGTAGAGATAGCGCGAGCCGTAGTTCTGCGCGTCGGAGGGCCGCGTCACCAGCGGCGCGTAGACGTCGGCGCGGGTGGGAAAGACGACGTCTTTCGCCAGCACGCCCACGACGCGCTGTGCCTTGCCGCTGAGGGTGATCGCTGAGTCGAGCACGCCGCGGCTGCCGCCAAAGCGGGATTGCCAGAAATCATATGAGAGAACCGTCACGGGCTCCGCGCTCGCCTCGTCTTCGCCCGTCGCGAAGCCGCGGCCCAGCGCAAACGGCGCGGAGACCGCCGAGAAGAGGTTGGCCGAGACGAGAAACCCTTCGACGAGCTCGCTGCCTTCGGCGCCGCGAAGTGCGGTGCGCCAGCTGGACGTCGCCGCCACGGCGGCCATCGACGGCGCGCCGACGCGCAGCGCGAGGAACGCGGCGGGGGACACGTCCTCGCAGGCGGGACAATCGGCCGAGCGCTGTCCGATGGAGACGAGACGCTCTTGCGGTAGCAGCGGAAATGGGCGCCGCAATACGGGATCGGTGAGACTGAACACGGCGGTCGTCGCACCAATGCCGAGCGCGAGGGTGATCGTGGCGGCGATCGCGTAGACGGGACTGCGCCGCAGCCCGCGCAGGCCGTGGCGAACATCCTGGCCGAGCTGCTCGAGCCAGCTCCATCGCCACACCCCGCGGACTGATTCCAGGACCAGCGTGCGATTTCCGAAGCGGCGACGCGCTTCGAGCGCCGGGCTGTCCGTGCCGCCGCGCGCCGCGATCTCTTCCGCCTCGAGGTCCAGATGATCGCGAAGCTCACGCTCGATCTCGGCGTCGCGCGAGCGACGCGCACCGCCGAACAGTCGCCGCCACATGGCTCATCCCTCCGTTGCGGGTTGCATCACGCGCCCAATCGCGCGCACGAGCTCGTCCCACTTCGACTGCTGCGCCAACAGCTGCTTTCGTCCCGCCGCCGTGAGCCGGTAGAACTTGAACTCGCGGTTGCCGTCGGGCGGCTTGTCCCATTTCGCGGCGACGGCGCCTTTCTTCTCGAGCCGGTGCAGCGCCGGGTAGAGCGACCCGTGCTCCACGGTGAGCACGTCGCGCGTGGTCTGTTGGATGTGCTTTGCGATCCCGTGCCCATGCGCGGGACCGAAAAGCAGCGTCTTGAGGATCAGCATGTCGAGCGTGCCCTGGAGCAGCTCGACACGGTCGTCGGATGATTTCGCCATGTGATGGTAGAATGTCTACCCTGGTGGTCTCTACGATTGTACGGATCCTGCGTTTCGTCAATGGCCGGACTTGCTTTGGCTGCGCACCGCGGGCATCCTGTCGGCGGTATGCCACCAACTCCCGCCCCAACTCCCGCCGCCGCACGTGCCCCCTCGCGACACGGCGCGCTCACGCCCACAACGCTCTTCGCCATTTGGAGCGTACCGACGCTGCTCTCCACCTTCGAGACAGTGATGTTCTCGCGGATGGGCGGCCGGCCCATTCCCGCCTGGCGCGCCTTCGCCGCCGAAGCGCCGCAGTGGTACGGCTGGGCGCTGCTCACGCCGGTGATCATCCGTCTCGGCGAGCGCTTTCCGCTTCAGCGTCCGCTGCGTGCCAGGAACGTGACCGTGCACGCGCTCGCGAGCCTCGGCGCGAGCGCGCTGGTCGCATTCGGCGACGCGCTCGTCAACTTGTGGGTGCGGCCGGGGCGGTTGAGTCTTTGGCAATCGGCCGGGAGCTGGTTCATCTCCGGCCTGCCGGCGATGACCGTCGCCTACTTCGCCATTCTTGGACTCAGCTACGCAGTGAACGGCGCGGCGCGGCTTCGCGAGCGCGAACGGAAGGAAGCGGAGCTGGAGGCGCAGCTACGCGACGCGCAGCTCGCCGCGCTGCGCATGCAGCTCCAGCCGCACTTCCTGTTCAACAGCCTCAACGCCGTCATGGCGCTCGTGCGCGATCAGGACACGGCGCGCGCCGTGCGCGCGCTCGCGCTGCTCAGCGACGTGCTCCGTGCCACGATCAACGCCGGCGACGCGCACGAGACGACTCTCGCGCAGGAGCTCGACTTCGTCCAACGCTACCTCGAGATCGAGCACGTGCGCTTCGGCGATCGCCTGCGCGTGACGATCGACGTACCTAACCATCTGGCCGGCGCACGCGTGCCCACGTTCATCCTCCAGCCGTTCGTCGAGAATTCGCTCAAGCACGGCGTGCTGCGCGAGCGCGCCGGCAACGAGATCAGCATTCACGCCAGCGTCGTGGGGTCGGCGCTGCGTCTCGCGGTGCGCGACGACGGACGAGGACTCCCCGCGGCGGGCATGCCGCCCACCGGCGTGGGCATCGAGAACGCACGGGCGCGGCTGGCGCAGATGTACGGCGACGGCGCGGCGCTGTCGGTGCGGAACGCGACCGATGGCCCGGGCGTGTCCGTCGAGATTACCCTGCCGCTGGCGTCGTGCCCCGCGTCGTGACTCGCATGATCCGTGCGCTGATCGCCGACGATGAGGCGCTCTCGCGCCGGCTCGTACATCAACTGCTCGAGCGGCACGCCGACGTCGCCGTCGTCGCCGAGTGCACCGACGGCGAAGAGGCGCGCGAGGCGATCGCCGCGCTCGAGCCCGACGTCGTCTTCCTCGACGTGCGCATGCCGGTCGAATCAGGCCTCGACGTGGCGCGCGGACGCGAGCCGCGCAGCGGACCCCTCGTGGTGTTCGTCACCGCCTACGACAAGTTCGCGCTCCCCGCGTTCGAGACCGACGCGGTGGACTATCTCACCAAGCCGCTCACCGAGGAGCGCTTCGACGCCGCGCTCGACCGGGTGCGCGACCGGCTGCGGCTGCGGCGCATCGCCGACACGCTCGAGGAGGAAGAGCCGCACGACCTCTCGCATCTCGTCGCCCGCGTCGGCGTGCGCGACGTGATCATTCCACTCGAGACGATCGACTACATCGAGGCCGACGACGTCTACGCCGCCGTCATCGCGCGCGGGCGGCGGCTTCTCGTGCGCACGCCGCTCGACGCTCTCGAGCGCACGCTCGATCCGGCGGTGTTCGCGCGCATCCACCGTTCGTACATCGTGCGGCTCGCCCGGGTGACCGAGGTGCGCCGCGAGCGCATGGAGGTCGTGTTGGCGGGCGGCGTCACGCTGCCCGTGAGCCGGCGCCGCCGTGGCGCGTTGGACCGGCTGCTCAAGCCGCTGGCGACATAGAGCGTGCCGTTGGCGACAGGGCCGTGGTGAACATTCCTGCCCGCGTGTCATCCTTCGGTCGCGCTGCCTCCCCAGGATGACACAATGAGACTTCTTGCACTTCTTCTCGCCGTCACACCCCCCGACCCCCACGCCCTCGTCGACGGCGCCATCGCCGCCATGCAGCGCAACACGTCGCTTGGAGACATCCGCTCGGTGCGCCTCGCCGGCGCGCAGCACGACTGGATCCTCGGAAACGCCGAGCGCGCCGAAGGACCGTGGCGCGTGGGCTATAGCCAGTTCAGCGAGCTGCACGACATTCGGAACGCCAGCCTCCGCCGCACCGCGCAGAGCGTACTTCCCACAGGCGCCAAGTCAGCCGACCGCATCACGATCCTCGTCGATTCCGTGGTGGCCAATCGCACAGGCAACCGAGAGATCGGCGCATCGAAATCGTTCTACGAGGACGTCATCGACCGCGTCGACGGCTCGCCGATTCGCGCGCTCTTGCTCGCGTCGCGGTCGCCGGCGTTGAAGTACGAGCGCGTGGTGAAGCACTACGGCGTGACCTTCGACGTCGTCTCCTTTCCCTGGCGGAACGGACGCATGGAGCTCGAGCTCAATCGCGACTCGCATCTACCGGGTGCGGTGGAGATCGTGCGTCCCTATTCCGACAACTTCCGCTGGGCGCCGTTCGGCGACGTGCACATGCGCGCCGACTACGTCGACTGGAACGTGCAGCCGTCGGGCGCCTACTGGCCCATGCAGGTGAAGGTGTCGCTCAACGGCGAGCCGCTGCGCGACGTCACGTTCGCGACCGTCGCGCTCGACACCGCCGCGCCGGCCGCCGATTCATTCGCCGTCTCCGACTCGGCGCGCCTGCAATCGGTTGCCGCATCGAAGCTCGACTTCTCGCGCTTCCGCCTCGGCATGCGCGGCCAACCGACGGAGCTCGAGCCCGGCATCGTCCGCGTGCCCGACCAGTGGACGCAGACGCTCGTCAGGCAGCCCGACGGTGTCGTGATCTTCGAGGCACACATCAGTGGGCAGTACCTGATGGACGTGATCGGCGAGGCGCACAAGCGTTGGCCGGGCGCACCGATCAAGGCGCTCGTCATGACGTCGGACCCCTGGGCACACCTGGGCGGCGTGCGCCAGGCGATGGCACTCGGCATCCCGATCTACGTGAGCTCGGGCAGCGTTCCCTTCCTCACCGCGCTCGCGAAGATGCCGCACACCATGGAGCCGGACTCGCTGGCCAAGGTGCCGCGCGCGCCGAAGTTCATTCCGGTCGTTGGCAAAACGGTGATCGGGCGCGGCGAAAACCAGATCGAGCTCTATCCGGTGGGCGGCGAGTACGGTGAGAGAATGCTCATGGCGTATTTTCCCGGCCACAAGGTGCTCTACGGCGCGGACCTCGTCTTTCCGAATCGCGGACCGGACGGCAAGGTCGACAAAGGTTTCTTCGAGACGTCGGCCGTGGACCTGCGGCGCGCCGTGGCTCGCGAAAAGCTCGCCGTCGATTCGCTCTTCTGCGTCCAGGCCTCTCCCATCATGGCCTGGGACGCGTTCTCAGTCACTCCGTAGCGCGACCGACGGATCGACGGCGGCGGCACGGCGCGCCGGCAGCCAACTGGCCACGAGCGCGACGGCCAGCAGCAGCACGCACGTGCCGCCGAGGGCGATCGGATCGGTGGAGCTCACGTTGTAGAGCAAGCGGCCCATGAAGCGCGTGAGCCCGAGGGCCGCGAGCAATCCGATACCGACGCCCACCGCCGCGAGCCCGAGGCCCTGCCGCGAGATCATTCGGCTCACGTCGGCGGGGCGTGCGCCGAGCGCCATGCGCACGCCGATCTCACGTTGGCGAAGGCTCACGCCGTACGCCATGACGCCATAGATGCCCACCGCGCCGAGCGTGAGGGCCACGACGCCGGCGACGCCGAGCAACACCATCGTGAAGCGCGTCCTCGCCGACGCGTCGGTGAGGACGCGCGACATCGGCTGCTCGTGAAAGGTCGGCAACGTGGAATCGAGACGATGCACCGCCTCGCGCACCGCGGCCGTGAGCCGCGACGGATCGCCCTGGGTGCGCACGACGAGCGACACGCCCCCGTCCACGCTCACCCCCGAATCGTGCGCCGGCGTCACCTGCGCGAAATACGCGGCATCGTCAGCCGGCCTTTCGAGTGACTCGATGTGGACGTCGCCCACCACGCCCACGATCGTGAACCACGGCCCGTCGATCCCCGGGCGAATGCGCTTGCCGAGCGGGTTGCCGTCCTTCCAGTACCGGTTCGCGAAGGCACGGCTGACGATCGCTTCCAGCGACGGACGCGCAGCATCCTGCGCACCGAAAGAACGGCCCGACAGCATCGGGATTCCCATCGCCTTGAAGTACTCGGCGCTCACCCACACCTGGTCGTGCACGGCCGGCACCGTGTTCTTGAGCGGCATGTGATCTTCCACGCCGAGCGCACCGTTGTCGTGGCCGTCGCCCAATGGCAACCAGGTGGTGAAGCCGGCGGCGTCGACGCCGGGAATGGCTCGAACGGCGTCGGCGAGCGCGTTGAAGTACTGCATCCGCGCCACGGCATTCGGATACTTCGCGTCGGGAAGAGAGATGCGCATGGTGAGCACGCGATCGGCGTCGAACCCCGGCGTCACGGCACGCAGGCGCGCGAAACTGCGGAGCATGAGGCCCGAGCCGGCGACGAGGACCAGCGCCAGCGCGACCTGCACGACGACGAGCACGTTGCGCGAGTGCTGCTTCGCGACGCCCGACGTCGCAGCGCGGCCGGAGTCCTTGAGGACGGTGGAGAGCGGAATCTTGCGCGCGCGCAGCATCGGGATCAGACTCACCGCGAACGCCGCCAGCAGTGTCGCCGCCACGGCAAAGGCGATGACGCGCGCGTCGACGGCAACCTCACCGAGCCTCGGGAGCGAGATGCCTTCCGGCAACGTGCCGAGTGCGCGAACCGCCATGGCGGCGATCGCCAACCCGATCGCTCCCCCGAGCGCGGCGAGCAGCAGCGCCTCGCTGAGATACTGCGCGAGAATCGTCCCGCGGCTCGCGCCGAGCGCGGTCCGCACGGCAAGCTCGCGGTGGCGCGCTTCGCCGCGGACCAGAAAGAGATTCGCCACGTTCGCGCAGGCGATGAGCAGCACCAGCCCGCCGGTACCGAAGAGGATCCAGAGCAGCGGACCGACGTCGCCGATGACCACGTCGCGGAGCGGACGGATGAGCGACCGAAGATGCACCTTCTCGAACATCGCCGGCGGAATGTCGCTCGGGAATTCATCGAGCATGCGCGGCAGGATGCGATTCAGGTCGGCGGCGGCAGCATCGCGGCTCACGCCCGGCTTGAGCCGCGCGACGACCTGATAGTTGAAGCTCCCCGGCGCGCTGTGCTCCGGATCGAAGTGCGTGGGATACCAGAGCTCCGCGGACGCGCGCGGAAACTGAAAGCGCGCCGGCATGATGCCGATGATCTGGTTTGGTCTGCCGTCGATCAGCACGCGCGAGCCGACGACGTGCAGATCGCCGCCGAATTTCTTCTCCCACAGTCCCTGCGAGAGGAGCACCACGCCCGGCACATTGGTGCGGTCTTCGCCTGGCGCGAAGGTGCGGCCGGCGAGCGGGGTCACGCCGAGCGTAGGCAGCAGGCTCGCGCTCACGCCCACGGCACTCACCCGCTCGGCGTCGGCGCCGTTGCCCGTGCCCGACGCCAGATTGACTTCGTCGTCGCGGTAGGAGCCGATGCCGTCGAAGACGGTGTTATGCCGTTGGTACAGCAGGAACGTCGCGTCGGACTGATCGACTTGGTTGATCCCGGGCACGACGATGCTGTGCGCGAGGCTGACGAGCCGCTCCGGATCGGCATATGGTAGCGGCCGCAGCAGCACGCCGTTCACGATGCTGAACAACGCCGTCGTCGCGCCGATTCCCAACGCCAGCACGAGCAGCGTGGTGAGGCTGAACAGCGGAGCGCGGCGCAGACGGCGCCAGGCGTGGCGTAGCTCGTGGAACGGGCCTGTCATGATGCCATCGGAGTGTGGGATGCGAAAGCTACGACACCTGACCAGATTCCGTTACATGCCGCGCCGCTCCGTGCCTATCGGTCAGAGCCGTCTTCCCGCGTTCGATCGGCAGTCGGGCGATCTGAATGCCGTAGTCGAAGCCGTTCGCGGAAGCCGGAACAAGTTCACCTTCGACCGTGGCTACGGTCACTTCACGTTGACCGGGGTGCTCACCGCCGGAGCGAGCTTTCCCTTCGACTTCGGATTCATTCCCTCCACGACGGGCGAAGACGGCGATCCGCTCGACGTGCTGGTGCTGATGGACGAACCCGCGTTCGTCGGCGCGGTGGTGCCCAGCCGGTTGATCGGCGCGATCGAAGCGGAGCAGACGGAGGAGTCCGGCGAGACGGTGCGCAACGACCGGTTGATCGCCGTCGCGTGCAAGTCGCATCAATACGGAGACGCGAAGTCCCTCGACGATCTGCCGAGCAATCTGGTGCGCGAAATCGAGCACTTCTTCATTTCGTACAACGAAGTGAAGGGCGTGACGTTCACGCCGATCGGTCGCGCTGGGCCGCGGCGCGCGGCGAACCTGGTGCGCGCCGCGAAAGGTTAGCCACGGGCTGAACGCCATCTCACGACAGCAGTCGCGACAGCGCGTCGGGATGAATGTGCAGGCCGAGCAAGCCGGCGAGTCCCATGAGGAACCCCAGCCCCGTGGGCACCATCGCGATCCAATAGAGCCATCGCTTGTGCGTGAGCGACGTGAGGGCGAGCAGCGAGATGGCGAGTGCGACGAGCGTGTCGGAGAGATCGAACTGATCGTCGCGATAGTTCAGCGAGTCGTACGTCGTCGACGCGGCCACCGCCAGCGCGCGCACCGAATCCTTCTTGGTCGCCTGATCGGCAACGAGCGCCTTGTAGCGCGCGATCGCCGAATCGATCGCCGGCCGCTGGGCCGGAGTGGCCGCGCTTCGCGCGATCAAGAGCTGCGTGAGCTCGGCTTGGCCAATTTCCTGGCGGATGTTCCGCGCCTGGTAGAAGCTCCAGTTGTCGATCTTGTCGGCCTGCGCCTGCTGCATGGCCTGGACGATGTTGTCGTCCTTCACCTTGCAGATGCCCATGAAGGTCGCGAGCAGCGCGACG
Organism: Gemmatimonadota bacterium; assembly: GCA_028287235.1. GTDB lineage: Bacteria > Gemmatimonadota > Gemmatimonadetes > Gemmatimonadales > Gemmatimonadaceae > JAQBQB01. The sequence goes on from JAQBQB010000010.1 coordinate 287,821, forward strand.
GTGATGGCGACCCAGGTGTTGAGACGGGCGTGCGCGGGATTGGCGGCTGCTTCGGCGGGCTCGATCGGATCGATTTCCATAGCCAGGAAAGGTAGGAATTGCCGATTCAGTGTCCTACGACAATTTTCTTAGTCGCCGGAGCTATGTTCCGTGAGCTCGGCTACCACGCCCTTCCGACAGGTCATGCCTCTTCCCGGCTTCATCCGCCGCCACGCGCTCGCCCTGAGCCTCGCCGCGGTGATCCTTCTGCCGATCATCGTCTTCACGCTGTGGACGGCGATCACGTTGAGCTACAGCTATTCCAAGGGCGAGCGCGCCGGCTTCCTGCAGAAAGTCTCGAAGCGCGGGTGGCTGTGCAAGACCTGGGAGGGCGAGCTGCAGATGACGGCGATTCCGGGATCGACGCCGGAGAAGTTCATCTTCAGCACCCGGTCGGATTCGATCGCGGCCGAGTTGAACAAGGTGAGCGGCGAACGAGTGGTTCTCGACTACGAGCAGCACAAGGGTGTGCCCGGATCGTGCTTCGGGGACACCGAATACTTCATCACCGGCGTCCGGAAAGTCACCACGCCGTAACACACCTCGAGTCCTTCATGCGCGCACATTCCGCCATCGTGTTGCTCCTCGCCGCCGCGGCGCCGCTCACGGCGCAGACCACGAACGCGCCCGTCACCGATCCATACATGGCGCGCGCGCTTCGCGTGCTCGCCAAGTCGCCGGTGATCGACGGGCACAACGACCTTCCGTGGCGCATCCGCGAAGACACCGTGCATCCCCACGACGTGGAAGCGTACGACCTGCGCAAGCGCACGCCGGGCATGACCGATCTCGCGCGCCTGGCGAAGGGACATGTCGGCGGGCAGTTCTGGTCGATCTACATCCCGGGCGAGCCGGGTGATTCGGCGTATGCGCCGAAGGGCAAGGTCGCGAGCACGCCGGGCTACGCCCGCGTGCAACTCGAGCAGATCGACATCGCGCGCAAGGTGATCGCGAAGTATCCGGAGCTCGAGTGGGCGCTCACCGCCGACGCGGTCCGCGCGTCGTTCGGGCATCACAAGGTGGGATCGCTACTCGGCCTCGAGGGCGGCCACGCGATCGAGAACTCGCTGCCGCTGCTGCAGACCTACTACGACCTCGGCGCGCGGTACATGACGTTGACGCACAACGTGACGCTCGACTGGGCCGACGCGGCGCTCGACGCGCCGAAACACGGCGGCCTCACGCCGTTCGGCCGCGAGGTAGTGCGCGAGATGAACCGGATGGGCATGCTCGTCGACCTGTCGCACGTGTCGCCGGGCACGATGAGCGCGGCGCTCGACGTCACGGAGGCGCCGGTGATCTTCTCGCACTCCGCGTCGCGCGCGCTCGTCAATCACCGGCGCAACGTGCCCGACTCCATCCTCGCTCGCCTGCCGAAGAACGGCGGCGTGGTGATGGTGCCGTTCGTGAACTCCTTCGTGTCGGCCGCCGTGCTGGCCGACGACGACTCGCTGGCGAAGCATCCGAACTGGCGCGCGACGCATCCGCGTCCCACCGCGAGCGTGGCCGACGTGGCGGACCACATCGAGCACGTGCGCAAAGTCGCCGGCGTCGACCACGTGGGCATCGGCTCGGACTTCGACGGCATCACCGAGAACGTCGTGGGCCTGGAAGACGTCTCGACGTTTCCAGTCATCTTCGCCGAGCTCGCGCGCCGCGGTTGGAGCGACGCCGACCTCGCGAAGCTGGCGAGCGGAAATGTGTTGAGAGCTCTCAAACAGGCCGAGGCGGTCTCGGCGCGCCTCAAGAAGCAGCGCAAGCCGTCGACGGCAACGATCGAGCAGCTCGACGGGTTGAAGGGAAAGACGATTCCCTGAGCTCGACCCGTTTGAAAAGATCTCGGGATGACGGCTTACGGCGTCATCGTCGGATCATAGCTCGTCACGAACTCGAGGAACTTCGACACCTCGATCATGTCGCGCCCGACGAGCCGCGCGGTATGGGCATCGACGCGTTGGACGCTCGTGAGATAGCCGAGCAGCTCCACCGGGCGGTAGTTCTTGAACGAGACGTCGACGGTGACGGGCTTCGTCATCACGTACGGCTTCATCTCCGCGCGGCGGCCCACCGCGATCTTCGCGTGGTCGCGGATGAGACCCTGCGCCACCGCCGGCAACATCGTCGCCGCCGAGTGAAAGCCGATCGCGTGCTTCACCGCCACACCTTCGATGTTGCCCAACCGCTGCTTCGTCTCGCCCACGATCGCGTCGTCGCCGGTGATCATGACGACGGGCACGCCGAAGTGCGCCGCGATCGCCGCGTTGATGCCGGCCTCCGACTGCGGCGTGCCGTTCAGCGCGATCCGCGTGAGCAGCGCGCTCGACATGGTGTGCGCACGCACGCCGGTGGTGCTCGTCGTTGCCGCGTGGTAGCCGATGAAGATCACCGCCGCGAAGCTCGAGTCGATCCCTTCCATCATGCCGAGCGGACGCGGAAAGGAGCGAACGACAGTGATCGGCACCGTCGTCGGCAAGTCGTCGATGAGCAGCGATTCACCGTTGCCATGCGAGTCGCTGATCACGAATTCCGTGGCGCCGGCGTCGCGCGCGCCCTGGATGGCGGCGTTCACCTCCGCCGTCATCCACTTGCGCGCCTGCCCGTACTCGAAGCTCGCGGGCGACAGTTGATCGGCGGAGGCGACGCCGGTGATGCCCTCCATGTCCACGGAGATGTAGACCTTGAGGGGACGTTGCGCGGACACGAGCGACGCGGCGGCGCAGAGCGCGAGGGCCGCGAAAGAGAGAGTGCGATTCATGGACCCAACGATGGGGCGCCCGGAGGAAAACAGCTAGTTGGACACCCGTGCGAGCTCTAAATTGCCCCGCATCTCCGCCGCCGCGCAGGAACACCGATGAAACGCCGCTCCTTTGTCACAACCAGCGCCGCGCTGCTCGGGGGCGCGGCGCTTCCGGCCGAATCGCAGCCGCGGGCCGCGGAGCCCAAGACCTACGTGCTCGTCGCCGGCGCGTGGTTCGGCGGCTGGTTCTACGGGCCCGTCGCGCAGCGGCTCCGCGCGCTCGGCCACCGCGTCTACACACCGACGCAGACCGGCCTCGGCGACCGCCGGCATCTGCTGTCGCGCGACATCACCATCGACACCTTCGTCACCGACGTGACGAACCTGATTGAATTCGAGGAGCTGCGCGACGTGATCCTCGTGGGGCACGGCAGCGGTGGCGCGACGGTATCGGGTGTCGCCGACCGGCTGGGAGACCAGATCCACCATCTCGTGTTCCTCGATGCGTTGCTGCTCCGCAGCGGCCAAAGCGTGTTCGACATCCTTCCCCCCGCCATTCGAGGGGAGCGCGAGCAGCTCGCGACCGACCGGTTCGACGGCGTGGCCTTCCCGCCGCCGGAGAGCTACGACGACATGGGCGTATCGCGGGGACCAGTCTCCGACTGGCTGCGCCGGCACGCGACGCCGCATCCCCTCGGCGCGTTCGAGAGTCCGTTGCGCATGACGCATCCGGTGGGCAACCGGCGGCCGGTGACGTATGTATCGTTCACGTCGCCGCCGCTGCCGACGATCGAGGCGAGCAGACGGCTGGCGCGGTCGCAGCCGGGCTGGAAGTGGTTGGAGATCGGCGCGGGACACGCGGCGCCGGTGACCGCGCCCGATGACGTGGCACGCCTGCTCGCGAATGTCATCTAGCCGACAGCACTAAACTCCCGACTCAACGGCTTGGGATTTCCTCGCGCGCCCCGGCACGGAAGATGACTTGCTGAGCCGGAAACCTCCCACGCGATCCCGTCTCATGGTTTCCGCACCACTCGTTCGTGTCCCGTAAGTCGCTCGCGATCGCCGCCCTTCTCGGCGCGGCAGGAATGGCGCACGCCCAGACGCCGGCACAAACGCCCGCGAGCGCATCGTGTAACGGTCAAACGATCTCGCGGATCACCGTCGATGCCGGCCGGCCGCCCTTCGAGGGCTCGGCGCGGAAGTGGCGCGCCATGGCGCGTGCCGTCGGGCTGCACCACGCGACCACGCGCGCGTCGGTCATTCGCACCTATCTCGTGCTGCGCGAAGGCGACGTCTGCACCGATGAGCGGCGCGCCGAGTCGGAGCGCATCCTGCGCGCGCTTCCCTTCCTGGCTGACGCGTCGGTGCGCGCGCTTCCCGACTCGGCGGGAGGCGTTCGTCTGCACATCGTCACGACCGACGAAATTCCGGTGCTCGTGTCGGGCGCGATTCGGCGCGGCGGACCGTCGGCGCTGTCGCTCGGCAACTCGAACATCAGCGGGTTGGGCATCCGCGCCTTCGCCGGCGTCGAGCGGGGATACACCTACCGCAACGGCGCGCACCTCGAGGCATCGCAGTACGCAGCGTTTGGCCATCCGCTCGTCTCGATGATCGATCTCTCGAAAGATCCATTGGGCGGGCACGTCGAGCTCGGCCTGTCGCATCCCTTTCTCACCGACCTCCAGCGCGGATCGTTCCAGGCGACCTTTCGCCGGGCGTACGACTATCCCACTCTGCTGCGTCCCGCCGGCGACAACGTCGCGTTGGGCGTCAATCACGAACGCTGGTCAGTTGGCGGCGTGGCGCGAACGGAGATCGGCGGGCTGGTCGCGCTGCTGGGTGGCGCCGCGATGGGTACGCGCATCACGCCGGGCTCGCAGGCGGTGTTCGTTACCGATTCGGGGATCGTGCCCGATCCGGACACCGCGATTCGTCGCCGCTATCCGGGCTTCAACTCGACGCGGCTCGGCGGTCTGGTCGGCGTGAGGCGGATCAGCTACTCGACGGTGACCGGCTATGACGCGCTCTTCGCGTCGCAGGACATCATGACCGGCATTCAGATCGGCACGCTCGCTGCGCCCGGAATGGTGATGCCGGGGCGCGGCGACGTGCTGGTGGCGAACAGCGCCTATGCCGGCGCCGTGATCGGACGCTCGATGTTCGGCGCGCAGTTCGAGAGCGAGGCGCGCCGCGACTTCACCGGCGGGCTGTGGGATTCGATGATGGGCAGCGGCCGGGTCGCGTGGTATCTCAAGACGTCGCCGGGCGTCCTGTTCAACATCGCCGACGAAGTGTCGGTTGCCCGGCGCAGCCGGCTCCCGACGCAGCTCACCTTCTCCGATCCGAACGGCGGCGTGCGCGGCTACGCGGCGTCGCGACTCGCCGGCGAGGAACGAAACGTGGTGCGCGCCGAGCTGCGGTGGGCGCATCCGGCGTTGATCCGCCACTCCGACGCCGGCATCGCGCTCTTCGCCGATGCGGGAACGCTCTGGGCGGGCGAGGTGCCGTACGGGAGCAACGCGTCGCGGCAGAGCGTGGGCTTGAGCATTCTCGCCGCGTATCCGACGCAGTCGAAGCGGCTCTACCGCGTCGACTTCGCCATACCCGTCCAGCGCAGCAACGTTCGCGGTATCGAGATTCGGTTCAGCAGCGGCGATCCCACGTCGGCGTTCTGGACCGAGCCCGACGACGTCACGCGCTCGCGGTTGGCGCCCGTACCGTCCTCGCTGTTCGCCTGGCCGGCGCGGTGATCGACGCGTGATGACGAGTCGTTGGACGTTGCTGGGCGCGTTGCGCATGCACGCGCGCGTCTGGGCGTCCGCGCCGGCGGCGCACGCCCAGCCGCCGATCGTGCTCGTGCACGGCCTTGGCGTCTCGAGCCGCTACATGATCCCCACGGGCGAGCGACTGGCCGCCACGCATCGCGTGTTCGCGCCCGATCTGCCGGGTATCGGCCGAAGCGACGCGCCGCGCCGGCCGTATTCCATCGCCGAGAATGCGCGCGCGCTCGGCGACTGGATGCACGAGTGCGGCCTCGTGAATCCGGTGCTCGTCGGCAACTCGTACGGCTGTCAGGTGATCGCCGAGCTCCTCATCCAACGGCCCGCATGCGCGGCGGCGCTCGTGCTGAGCTCTCCGACGATCGAAAACACGAGGCGCTCCGCGATCGGCGAGTCGAGGCGACTGCTCACCGACGCACCGTTCGAGCGCCTGGCGCTCGTTCCCGTCGTGGTCGGCGATTACTTGCGCGCCGGCCCCCGCACGATTCTCTCGACGCTGCGCGACGCGATCGCCGACCGCATCGAGGACAAGTTGCCGCGGATCGCGCAGCCGACGCTGCTGGTTCGCGGGGCGCGCGACACCATCGTGTCGCAGGAGTGGATCGCGTATCTGGCGGGGATGATGCCGCGCGCAGCGATCGCGACGTTGGAGGGCGCCGCGCACGCGGTGAACTTCAGCGCCTCCGAGGCGTTTGTGGCTGCGATCCTGCACTTTACACGGAACGAGCTCATGTGAAGAAATCTTGGCGGCGAATATCGGCGGGCTGGCCGGGAATTCGCCCGCGCGGTGGGCAACCTCTCGATGTCGCACGCAATCACGGCGCAGGATCTCAGCAAACACTATCGCGTGAAGGTACGTGACCCGGGGCTTCGCGGCGCGCTCTACGCGCTCGTGTCGCCCCGGTATCGTGACGTAACGGCGGTCGACCGCCTGTCGTTCCAGATCGAGCACGGCGAGATCGTCGCCTTCCTCGGCCCCAACGGCGCGGGCAAGACGACGACGCTCAAGATGCTCACGGGCCTGCTGTACCCCACGGCCGGTACCGTCACCGTCGCCGGATGCAATCCGTGGACGGGCGGCTCGGCCTTCAAGTCGCGCATCACGCTCGTGCTCGGAAACAAGCAGCAGCTCCTGTGGGACTTGCCGCCCGAAGAAACTTTTCGCCTGAACAAGGCGATTTATGGTATTCCAACCGAGGTCTACGAAGCGCAGCGAACGGAGCTCGTCGACCTGCTCGGGCTGGGGCCGCTCCTCGACACGCCGGCGCGGCAGCTGTCCCTCGGCGAGCGCATGAAGTGCGAGCTCGCCGCCGCGCTGCTGCACCGCCCCACCATCCTCATGCTCGACGAGCCGACGCTCGGGCTCGACGTCACCGCGCAGGACGCGATTCGCCGCTTTCTGTTGGACTATCGCGCGCGCCACAACGCGACGATGCTGCTGACGTCGCACTACATGGCCGACATCACGGCGCTCGCGTCGCGCGTGCTGATGATCGACCGCGGGCGTCTCCTGTTCGACGGCTCGCTGAATGCGCTCGTCGCTCGGACCACGCCGCTCAAGCGCATCGAGCTGACGCTCGCTGAGGGAGCGACCCCGGAACAGATCGCGCGCTTCGGAGAGATCCACCACTTCGAGTTTCCGCACGCCACGATCGACGTGCCGCGCGACGAAGCGACGCGGGCGAGCGCGCGAATCCTCATGTCGGGCGCCGTGGTGGACGTATCCATTCAGGATCCACCGATTGAGGACGCGATTCGTCTCGCGTTCGCCGAAGCGGCGAACACCGAACGGCCGCCGGCGCCACCGCTGGTACCGCTGGTACCGCGACCATGAGCACCGCCGCACTGTGGGCACGCCGCTACGGCGCGTTGATCCGCGCCGCGTGGCTCGTCGATCTGCAGTATCGCGCCGACATCGCGCTCTGGCTGCTCTGGGGCATCATCGAACCGGCGGTGGCGCTCGGCATCTGGTGGTCGATCGCGTCGGCGGCGGGCGGCGACGTGGACGGATTCACCCAGCTCGATTTCGCGCGGTACTTCTTCGCGGTAACGCTGATCAACCAGCTCACGCAGGCCTGGGACGCGTGGTCGATCGACCATTGGGTGGCCGAGGGCGAGATGAACTATCGGCTCGCGCGCCCGCTCAATCCCGTGCACGAAGCGATCGCCGACAATCTCGCGTACAAGGCGCGCACCGGCACGATCGTGCTGCTCGTCTGGCTCCTCGCGGCCTGGTTCTGGCCCATCGTGCGACTGCCGGTGCATCCGCGGCGCTGGCTGCTCGCGGCGGTGGCGATCGTGCTCGGCGCGGCGATTCGCTTTTTCAATGGCTTCGCGATCGGACTGCTCGCGTTCTGGACGACGCGCGCCACGTCGCTCATCGAGCTCCAGATGGCGCTCGGCGTCTTTCTCTCCGGACAGATCGCGCCGCTGGATCTGCTGCCGCATCCGGTCGCGGTGATCGCGCACTATCTCTGGTTTCCGTACGTCATCGCCTTCCCGGTGTCGTTGCTGACCGGCGTGGGCGATTCGGCGTCGAGCGTCGCGCACGGCTTCATCGGCCAGATCGTGTGGCTCGTCGTGTGGTGGGGAGCCTACCGGCTCGTGTGGCGGCGCGGACTCGTACGCTATGGTGCCGTCGGTGGCTGACGCGGCTGAGCCGCGGCTCGAGCTGAACACGTGGGCGGTGCTCCGCGCGCTCATACGGCTGAGCGCGACGCTCGAGCTGCAGTATCCCGCGAACTTCTTCGCCAGCATGTTCGGCACGCTGTTCTGGCTGACGATGGCGGTGCTCACCGTAGCGCTCTTCTATAGCCACACCACGCACCTCGGCGGCTGGAGCTTCTGGGAGACGGTCGCGCTGCTCGGCGTATTCAACGCGCTCGTCGGTGTCGTCGAAGGCGTGTTCCGCCCAGGAATCGGCAGCTTGGCCGAGCAGATCCGGCATGGCTCGTTCGACCTGGTGCTCACGCGCCCGGTGGACGCGCAGCTGTATCTCACGTTTCGCGAGCTGGACCTGTGGCGCATCGCGGACTTCGTGCTCGGGTTGTCGCTCGCCGGGTACGCGATGCACAAGCTCGGCCGGCCGCTCGACGCGGCGCATGCGCTCGCGTTCTTCATCACCTTTGCGTCGGCCATCGCGGTCCTCTACTCCGTCTGGCTCGCGCTGATGTGTCTCGCGTTCTGGCTCGTCGCGATCGAGAATCTGCCGACGGTGTTCGACGCACTGTTCGAGGCAGCACGCTATCCCGCCTCGGCGTATCCCAAGGCGCTGCGTCTCGTGTTCGTCTACCTGCTGCCCGTGGCGTGGACGACGACGATCCCCGCCTCGGCGCTGGTGGGCCGGTTGTCGATGCTCGGAGTCGTGGAGTCGGTCGGCGTGGGGTGCGCGGCGCTGCTGGTCAGTCGTCTCGTGTGGCGAGCGGCGCTTCGACGATACACGAGCGCCGGGGGCTGACGACCTCCAGTCTCGCTCGGGATGACAAGCGGCCCCGCGGACGGTATGATGTCCCTTCTCTTCTTCCCTGGAGCTCGGCATGCTGCTGATCATCGGCTGTGTTCTCGTCGTCATGTGGCTGCTGGGCATGACGGTGTTCAAGATCACGAAGGGTGTGATCCATCTCGTGCTCGTGATCGCCATCATCGCGATCGTCGTGCATTTCGTCAGTGGAGTGTAGCGTGCGCCACCGTCGCCCGGCCGTCGCACTGTTGGCGGCGTGCGTGGTCGTCGTATCGCCGGTCTCCGCCCAGCGCGTGGACCGCGCCGAGCATCGCCAGTTTGCCATCGAGAATTTCAAGACGGAGAGCGGCGTCGTGCTGCCGAAGGCGATCGTCGTCTACGGCACGTATGGGCATCTCAACGCGGCGCGCGACAACGCGGTGCTGCTGCCGTCGCACTACATGGCCAACCATCACGGGTACGAGTGGTTGATCGGGCCCGGGCGCGCGCTCGACACGGCGCAGTTGTACCTCGTGGCGACGGAGCTGTTCGGGAACGGAAGCTCGTCGTCGCCGAGCAACACGGCGGAGCCCTATCACGGCCCGCGCTTTCCGGTGACGACGATCCGCGACAACGTGGAGGCCGGGCACCGGTTGCTGACGCAGGATTTAAAGATTACTCATCTGCGCGCCGTGATCGGCTTCTCGATGGGCGCGCAGCAGGCCTTTCAGTGGGCGGTGAGCTATCCCGATTTCGCCGACCGCGTCGTCGCCACGTCGGGCACGGCAAAGACGTACGGCCACGGCGTGGTGCGCCTCGAGGGGCAGATCGCGGCGTTGACCGCCGACCCCACGTTCAACGGCGGCGACTACACGACGCCGCCCAAGAAGGGCCTCGAGGCTTTTGGGATGGTCTGGGCCGGATGGCTCTACTCGCAGGAGTGGTGGCGCCGCGAGCTGTGGAAGACCACCGCGCCCCCGGGCACGACCCTCGAGCAGTACATGGAGCGCTTCCGCAATTTCATTCCCGGGGCCGACGCCAACGACATGGTCCTGCAGGCGCGCACCTGGGAACGACACGACGTGGGTGCGACACCGGGCTTCGGCGGCGACGTGGAGAAGGCGCTGCGGTCGATCAAGGTACCGTTTCTCTACATGCCGTCGGAAACGGATCTCTACTTCCCCGTCGGCGACGCGCGCTACGAAGCCGGATTCATGTCGACGGTGTCGCTCGTCCCCATCCCGTCGCTCTGGGGACATCCGGCCGGCGCGGGGGGAAGCCCCGCTGACCGCACATTCTTGAACGAAACGATCTCGAAATTCCTCGCCGGCAAATGACCACGAACCTTCGTACGCCCGCCCTGCTCGCGCTCCTCGCCGTCTCGTCGCTCTCACTCGGCGCGCAGTCGCCGACGAAGCCGCGCGCCCGCGATCTTGGACTCTCGGACAAGATCGGCGGCACCGCCGGGGCGTTCGACGCGATCACCGACGTCGCCGGTGTCGAAGTGGGCCACACGACGCTGATCTCCGGAAGCGGCAAGCTCATCGTCGGCCAAGGTCCGGTGCGCACCGGTGTGACCGTCGTGCACCCGCGCGGCAAGTCGAATCCCGACCCGGTGATGGGTGCGTGGTTCGCGCTGAACGGCAACGGCGAGATGACGGGCACCACGTGGCTGCAGGAATCCGGCTTCCTCGAGGGACCGATCGCCATCACGAACACGCACTCCGTGGGCGTCGTGCGCGACGCGATTCTCCAATGGCAGGTCAAACGTCCCGGGCTCCAGCCGTGGGGCCTGCCCGTGGTGGCCGAGACTTTTGATGGTTCTCTAAATGACATCAACGGGTTTCACGTGACGGCCGCGCACACGATTGCCGCTCTCGACGGCGCGAAGGGTGGACCGGTGCAGGAAGGCGCCGTGGGCGGCGGCACGGGCATGGTGTGCCACGGATTCAAGGGCGGCATCGGCACGGCCTCGCGCAAGATCACGGTCGCCGGCCGCGGCTATACGGTCGGCGTGCTCGTGCAGTGCAACTATGGACAGCGCCGGGAGCTGCGCGTCGCGGGCGTTCCGGTCGGCGAGGAGATCACGGATCTCGTCCGCTGCAACGCGTCGACCGATCCGAGCGTCGCGTCGAACGCCCAGCGCTGCGGAGCGCCGCATCCCGGCGGCGAGGACGACGGCGCGGGATCGATCATCATCGTCGTCGCCACCGATGCGCCGCTGCTGCCCCACCAGCTCAAGCGTCTGGTGACGCGCGCCGCGCTCGGCGTCGGACGAATGGGCGGCAAGGGTGAGAACAGCTCGGGCGACATCTTCGTCGCCTTCTCGACGGCCAACGCCCACGCCGCAGCGGACACGGGCGTCGCGCACGTCGACATGGTGCCGAACGCGAGCATCAACCCGCTGTTCACCGCGACCGTACAGGCGACAGAGGAAGCCATCCTCAACGCGCTTCTTGCGGCGGAGACCATGACCGGCGCGAACGACACGCGAGTCTACGCGCTGCCGGTCGACCGGTTGATGGCGATCATGAAGAGGTACGGGCGGTAGGCGCCGCCGGAAAACTCACAACGGAAAACGGCAGCCTGTGCGCGCCGAGTAGCACACGAATTGCGCCGACGGGCCGTATGCAACCGCCCAACATCGGCGACATCGCCCCAGATTTCGTCCTCTCGACCGGCCGTTGGCTCTCCGACGTCCGCGGCGCGCCCGTCATCCTCGCGTTCCACGAGCCCGGATGGGATCCGGCGCGCGCCGATGAGATCGAGGGTTACAGGCATCTGATTCAAGCCGGTGAAGAGCCGCAGCGCGTCCTCGTCAGCAACGACGAGCCCGCCGCCGCGCTCTACGGCGCGGCGCGCGAGTCGGCGGTGTTCGTGCTCGACGGCCGCGGCCGTATCGCGTGGCGGCACGTGGCTGGTATCGACCCGGTGGAGAGCGCCGCCGAGATCGCTGCTCTCGGGCTGCAAACAAACGGCGACGGCGTACGTACCGCATGGTCGCGACGCGGCTTCGTTGCCACCGCGATCGGCGCCGCCGTCGCACTCACGCTCGAGCCTACGTTCGGACGAGCCCAGACCGCCGCGGCGCAACTGCCGAGCGGCGGAACGACAACCGGCGCCGCGGTCGGCGACGCCGTGCCGGTTACGCTCAACGTCAACGGACAGACGATCACGCTCAACCTCGAGCCGCGCGTCACGTTGCTCGACGCGTTGCGCGAGTACGCCGGCCTCACCGGCAGCAAGAAGGGCTGCGATCATGGGCAGTGCGGCGCGTGCACCGTGCACATCGACCGGCGGCGCACCCTTTCCTGTTTGACGTTCGCGGTGATGCAGCAGGACAAGAAGATCACGACCATCGAGGGCCTCGCGGCGAGCGCCGGTGCGACCGGCGACTCGCTGCATCCGATGCAGCAGGCGTTCATCGAGCACGATGGCTTCCAGTGCGGCTACTGCACCTCGGGCCAGATCATGTCCGCCACCGCGATGGTGGGCGAACCGTGGGGACCGGGCGACGACGACGTGCGCGAAGCGATGAGCGGCAACATCTGTCGCTGCGGCGCGTACCCGGGCATCGTCGCCGCCGTGCAGGAAGTGCGGCGCAATGGCGGAGGACAGGGGCGATGATCTCCTTCGACTACATCAGCGCCGCCGACGTCGAGAGCGCCCTGCGCGCGGCGTCCACCCCGTCGTCGAAATTCATCGCCGGGGGCACGACGCTCATCGACCTCATGAAGCTCGACGTCGAGCGGCCCACCACCGTTGTCGACGTGACGACGCTCGCGCGCCGCGACGCCTCGCTCGCCGCGGTGAGCGAGCTGCCGGGCGGCGGACTGCGCCTCGGCGCGCTCGCGCACATGAGCGACGTAGCCTGGGACCCGCGTGTGCGTGACCGATATCCGCTCGTGAGCCAGTCGCTGCTCCTCGCCGCGTCGGGCCAGCTGCGGAACATGGCGACGATGGGCGGCAACATCCTCCAGCGCACGCGCTGCTCGTACTTCCGCGACACGGCGACGCCGTGCAACAAACGCGACCCGGGCTCCGGCTGCTCGGCGATCGGCGGGTTCAATCGCACCCACGCCATCCTCGGCACCAGCGAGCACTGCATCGCGACGCATCCGTCGGATCTGGCGGTCGCGCTCGCGGCGCTCGACACGACGGTTCAGGTGCGCGGCACCGCGCCGCGCTCGATTCCCTTCGCCGACTTTCATCTGTTGCCCGGGGCACACCCGGAGGTTGAGACAACGCTCAGGCCGGGCGAGCTGATCACGTCGATCGACCTGCCTGCCGTGTCGTTCGCGAAGCGGTCGCTCTATCTGAAGGTGCGCGACCGTGCGAGCTACGCGTTCGCGTTGGCTGCGGCCGCCGTCGCCGTGGACCTCCAAGGCGGAGCGATTCGCGGAGCGCGCGTTGCGCTCGGCGGCGTGGGAACCAAGCCATGGCGGTCGCATGAAGCAGAGGCGGTACTCGTCGGCAAGCGGGCGACCGAGGCGACCTTCCGCGCCGCCGCTAACGCCGCGCTCGCCGGCGCGCGCCCGCACAAGGACAACGCATTCAAAGTCGAGCTGGCGAAGCGCACGCTCGTGCGCGCACTGACGGAGGTGTCGGCATGAGCGACGGGAGAGCGCCGAGCGTCGGCGCGCCGCTGAACCGCGTCGATGGACGGCTCAAGGTCACGGGCGGCGCGCGCTACGCCGCCGAGTATCCGCTGCCGAACGTCGCGTACGCGGTGATCGTCACCAGCACGATCGCGAAAGGACACGTGAAGCAGATGGACACGTCCGCGGCCGAGCGAGCCCCAGGCGTGCTTGCGGTGCTCACGCCGCAGAACGCGCAGCGCCTGCCCGGCTATGGCGGCAACACGTCCGGTACCGCGGTGCCGAACGCCTACGGCCCGCCGGCGATGCGAGTGCCGACGCTATTACAGAATGATGAAGTGCACTACAACGGGCAGCCGATCGGCGTGGTGGTCGCCGACACCTTCGAGCACGCCACGGCGGCGGCACAGATGGTAAAGGCGACTTATACAGAAGACAAGCCGGTGCTCGACATACACAGCGCGCCGAAGAATCCGCCCGAGACGGTGAAGCCGCTCGGCGGCGAGCGCACGAGCAAGCACGGCGACGTGGCTTCCGGACTCGCCGCCGCCACGGTGAAGGTCGACCAGACGTACACGACGCCGCTCGAGAATCACAATCCCATGGAGATGCACAGCACGATCGCCGCCTGGGACGGCGACTCGCTCACGCTCTACGAATCGACGCAGGGCATCACGAGCGTGCGCAACACCGTGGCGAAGAGCTTGGGCCTCACACCGGACAAGGTGAAGGTCGTGGCCTACTTCACCGGCGGGGGGTTCGGCAGCAAGGGCGGTCCGTGGTCGCACGAGACGCTCGCCGCCATGGCCGCGAAGCGCGTAAATCGTCCCGTGAAGCTCGTGCTCTCACGCCAACAGATGTTCGGTCCGGTGGGCGGACGTCCGCACACCATCCAGCATGTCACGCTCGGCGCCAGGCCCGACGGCGCGCTCACGGCCGTTCGGCACGAGAGCACGTCGAACACGTCGACGCTCGAGAACTGGGTCGAGTCCGCGGCGGCGCAGACGCGAATGCTCTACGCGAGCCCGAACATCGAGACGCAGTACGATCTCATCAAGCTCAACGTCGGCTCACCAACCTTCATGCGCGGACCCGGCGAGTCGAGCGGCACCTTCGCGCTCGAGAGCGCGATGGACGAGCTGGCGTACGCGCTGAAGATGGATCCGGTGGCGCTGCGGTTGAAGAACTACGCGGAGACGGATCCGGAGAGCGGCAAGCCGTGGTCGAGCAAATCGCTCCGCGAGTGCTATGCGACGGGCGCCGCGGCGTTCGGCTGGGACAAGCGCAACGCCGTGCCGCGCTCGATGCGCGACGGCCGGTTGCTCGTGGGCTGGGGCATGGCGACGGCAACCTATCCGGCGCGTCGGCAAGCGGCGGGCACCACCGCGCGCCTTCTACCCGACGGCACGATCGACGTGCGCGCCGGCACGCAGGAGATCGGGTGCGGCACCTACACGGTGATGAGCCAGATTGCCGCCGACGCGCTCGGCGTGCCGGTGAGCCGCGTGCGCTTCGAGCTCGGCAACACGGACATGCCGGAGAATCCCGCGTCGACCGGGTCGGTGACCGCGGCGTCGACGGGCAGCGCCGTGAACGAGGCCGCGCTGGCGCTCAAAGCGAAGATCGAGCAGCTCGCGCCGGGCGGTCTGGCGAGCAACTCGGCGGCCGACATCGTGGCCAAGAACGGCGGGCAGCCGGTGGAAGTGACGGTCACCTCGAAGCCAGGCGCCGAGCAGCAGCAGTATTCGATGCACTCGTTCGGCGCGGTGTTCACCGAGGTGCACGTCGATCCCGATCTGGCGATCATTCGCGTGCCGCGCGTCGTCACCGCGCACGGCGTGGGCAAGGTGCTCAACGCGAAGACCGCGCGCAGTCAGCTCCAGGGCGGCGTGGTCTGGGGCATCGGCATGGCGCTGCTCGAGGAGACGCACGTCGACATGCGCTCGGGCCGGTACCTCAATGCCGATCTCGCCGAGTATCACGTTCCCGTGAATGCCGACGTCGGCACGATCGACGTGCACTTCGTGGAGGAGAACGATCCGCACGTGAATCCGATCGGCGTGAAGGGCGCGGGTGAGATCGGCATCACGGGCGTGGCGGCGTCCATCGCGAACGCCGTGTATCACGCCACCGGGAAGCGCGTGCGCGATCTGCCGATTCGGTTGGAGCGGGTGATGGCTTGAGCGGATGAACGCGCAGCGGCAGCCCTAATACTCCTGCTCTGTCGGCCGGATCAGCATCTCGTTCACCGCGACCCGACGCTGGCGCGTCACGATGTACACGATCGCGTCGGCGATGTCTTCCGCTTCCAGCCGCTCGAAATGCGAAAAGCGCTCGAGGATGCCCTCGCGCACGCCGCTGCGCACATGATCCACGAGTTCGGTCTTCACGGCGCCCGGTTCCACGAGCGCCACGCGTACGTGCTGCTTCGTCACCTCCTGCCGCAGCGCTTCGCTGAAGGCGCCTACGCCGAACTTGGTCAGGTTGTAGACCGCCGTACCGGCGCGCGGAACGCGGCCCGCCGTCGAGCTGATGTTCACCATGTCGGCCACGCCGCGCGGCCCATTCGCGGCGGCGCTCACGAGATGCGGCAGACCGGCGTGCGCGCAGTAGAGCAGGCCTTTGAGGTTGACGTCGATCATCCGGTCCCACTCTTCGACCGGCGCATCCGCCGCGGGACCGAGCAGCATGACGCCGGCGTTGTTGACCAGAATGTCGAGACGCGCGAATTGCTTCACCGCTTGCGCGACCGCCGCCTCGGCCTGCTCACGCCGGCTCACGTCGCCTTCGATCGCGATCGCTCGGCCGCCGAGCGTCGTGATCTCCTTCACGAGTTGGTCCAGCCGCTCCTTGCGGCGCGCCACGAGCGCCACGGCCGCCCCCTCGGCCACGAGCGCCATCGCCGTGGCCGCACCGATTCCGCTGCTCGCACCCGTGACGAGTGCGACCGTGCCATCGAGTCGTTGGATCATGTCAGTCCTTGTCGCCCAGGTCGCGCGCGTCGAACCGCAGCGTCGCTACGCCTGGCATTGGTTGCGTCAACAGTCGCGCATCACCCGAGCCGCGGACGTAAAGGTCGAGGAAAGCCGCGGCGTACGCCAGCATTGCGTCGTGCGCGCCGTTCGGCCTGTTGCCCCAACTCGAGTGGCGCGCTCCGTTGAACTCGACGAGGTACTTCGGGCCGCCCGTCTTGTCGTAGACACCGCCGCGCTTTCGCAGCGCTTCCGTGATGCCGGCGTCGAGCGCGCCACCCTGATACATCACGGGCACCGCGAGGCCCGACAGCGTTCCGTGCACCAGGAAGGGCTCCGCGTACGGCGCAAGCGCGAGCACCGCGCGCACCGACGGCGCTTTCGACGACGGCCATCCGCCGCCGAGCACGAGGGCGGTGTACCCGCCGAGCGAATGTCCCGAGACCGCGAGCCGCGAGAGATCGACGTGGTCGCTCCAGGGCGCGGCGGACAATGCCGCGATCACCGCGCGCACGTCGTCGGCGCGGTTGGCGAAGGTCCGATCGTTCCACCGCGCCGGTTCGCTGAACGGCAGTGGTGTGCGCGCGGTCGGTCCGGGCTTCCCACACCCGGCGTCGCGATGAAAGGGCGCGAACACCCAATAGCCGCGCGCGGACAGCCCCTCGGTCATGAAGCGCGATTGAGTCGGACATCCGCCGAGTCCGTGCGAGAAGATAACGATCGGCTGCGGACCCGGCGAAACGTTCCGAGGCCGCCACACGACTACTTCGCGGCCGCCGAGCGTCACGGTGTCTTCCTGGGCTGGAACGTCGGAAGCGGCCGTGACGGTCGTAGCCACCGCAAGGGCGGCGGGCAGCACGAGTTTCGTGAGGTAGCGTCGGAAAAAAGTTGGCATGTGCGCGAGTTCTCCCACCTGCCATATACGCAAGAACGGGGCACGGCATGCCTCGCGAACGGGCTGCCGCCGATGCATGTTTTCCGAGTGAAATCCTTCGACGCTCCGGGCGGCGCAATCGCCAAATGGTGGGCCCGCCTCTCGCCGCTCCCCGGCGGCAAGGCGCTGTTCAGCGTTCTGATCGGACGTATGGCGCCATACACGGGCACGCTCGGCGCTCGCGTGCAGGAGCTCGGCCCCGGCTACGCGCGCTGGACGCTGCGCGACCGGAAGCGCGTCCGCAATCACCTCAACTCGATTCACGCGATCGCGCTCGTCAACCTCGCCGAGGTCACGAGCGGAACGGCGATGCTCATGGCGCTGCCACGCGGCGTGCGCGGCATCGTGACCAGCCTCTCGATCGAATACCTCAAGAAGGCGCGAGGCACGTTGACCGCGGAGTGTCGGTGCGACGTACCGCCGATCACCGCCGAGACGTCGATGGACGTGCATGCCGACGTGCGCGACGCAGCCGGCGACGTCGTCGCTCGCGCGACCGTTACGTGGCGCCTCTCGCCGCAGCAAGATTCCCGGTAGCTCCCTTCACCTATCCCTTCAGGATTCCCATGTCCAACCGGCGCACCTTTCTCAAGTGGACCGCCGCCGTCGGCGGCGCCCTCGGTCTCACACCGCTGTCGTCGCTCCCGCTCGGCGCTGAACCAGTTGCGCCAGACGCCTCGCGCAAGGCGCGTCGTGTCGAGCGCGCGGCCGTTCCGCTCAACATTCTCATCCTCGGCGGCACCGGCTTCACCGGCCCGGAGCAGGTGGACTACGCGATCGCGCGCGGCCATCGCGTCACGCTGTTCAACCGCGGCAAGACGCGGCCCGGCTCCTTCAAGGGGAAGGTGGCCGAGGAGCTGATCGGCGATTTGGGCGGCGACACCAGCGCGCTGGACGGGAAAAAGTTTGACGTCGTGATCGACAATCCCACAACTCACCCGGCCTGGGTGCGCAACGCGGCGAAGTACCTCAAGGGCAACACCAAGCACTACATCTTCGTCTCGACCACGTCGGTGTATCGGGATCAGAGCCAGATCGGCATCAACGAAGACAGCCCCACGACACCGATGCCGGCCGACCTCGATCCGTACACGCTCGACGCGGCCGCCGCGGGCAAGTATTACGGGGCGCTCAAGACGCGCGCCGAGCAGGAAGTGCAGACGCAGTATCCCGGCATCAACACCGTGATCCGCCCCTGCCTCATCGTGGGACCACTCGACCGCACCGACCGCTTCACGTATTGGCCGGCGCGCATCGATCAGGGCGGCGAGGTGTTGGCGCCCGACAAGCCGGACGATCCCTGTCAGTTCATCGACTCGCGCGATCTCGCCGAATGGACGGTTCGCGTGGCCGAGAACCATGAGCTTGGGCTGTTCAACGCCATTGGGCCGGCGCACCCGATGACGATCTCCGAGATGCTGTACGGCGTGAAGGCGATCACCACGGCGGGCGCGCACTTCACGTGGGTGCCGTGGGAATTCCTGCAGACGCAGGACGTGAAGCCATGGCGGAACATGACCGTCTGGCAGCCACCTGTCGGCCGGACTGCCGGCTATCAGCGGCGCAGCGCAGCCAAGGCGATCGCGAAGGGACTCACCTTCCGGCCGCTCGCCGTTACCGCCAAGGACACGCTGGACTGGCACAAGACGCGTCCGCAGAAGGAGCAGGAGGCGACGTTGAACGGCGAGATCAACGGGCTGTCGATGAAGCGGGAGGCCGAAGTGCTCGCGGCGTGGAAGGCGAAGCAGGCGGCGGGGTGAGATAGCAGGGAGTCATCCCAAGCGAGCGCTCGGGATGACTCCCCTGCCGGTCAGCTGGTCTTGCGCCCTTCGACGCTCCACTCGTTCCGCCCCTGGACGATGGATCCGGCAACGCCGTTGCCAATGAACTGCAGCGATACCTTGGCCGCGCCGGTCGACAGCTTGAGGTTGCCCTTGAGCGTGTCGCCGCTCAGCGAGAGGCCGTCGATGATCGCCGGGCCGGCGTCGTCGGTGATGAACGTCGCTTCGAGACAGCCTTCAATATTCTCTAATAGCACGAGCCCGAGGCCGAGCGCGGTGCCGCCCGCCTTCTTGGTGATGACGCGAAACGTGCCGGTGCGATCGGCGGAAACGCACGTCTTTGCCGGCTCGGCGGAGACGGCGCGCGGAGCGGTGGTCGGTTTCGGATCGCTGCCGAGAAGGCTGAGCGCGAGGAAAGTCGCTGAGATCGTCATGGTCGGTACTCCGGTGGTTGCTGACGCCGTGCAGTGGTCGTGTGCGTGCTCTACGACGTGAGACACCGCGAAGTTTCGGAACGTCGTGTTCGGATTCTGTCGGCGGCGTGTGAGCGATCATGAGTAAATTCATATAACGCCCGCTCGCGGCACGTCGAGGCCGTGCGACCCCAGATCCCCGCCCGCTCGACGTTCATCCGGCCCCTTGCCCGATCGTCCCACCGACCACAGCTTCGAGGACGCTCTGCTTCGCTCGCGTCTTCATCCAAGGCGGACGGCATGCGGCTATCGTGGACCGGCAAGTCGAAGGCCGCGTACAACGGCCCGTGGGAGCTCTTCGAGGTTCTCTACGACGAGTTTCGCCAGATCGACCCGGCGCTCGCGGTCGACTACTCCACGGTGTGGCGCGTCCAGCCCGCCGACATCGTCGATGAGCAAACTGTAAAACTCCGCATCGAGGAGCTCGAGCTCATCCCGCGCTGGCCGCGAGGGAGTGCCGGCCTGTTCGCGCAGGCCGCAGCGCGGGCCGTGGAATTGACGCAGAAGCTCGTCCGGTCGCTCACCGCGACCCGCGGCGCGATGCGCGTCGAGCCGGCTGCCTCAGCCCAGGCGGCCGCGGTGCCGCCGGACCCCGCCACAGTTCCGCCACTGCCCAGCGACCCCGCCGCCACGATTCTCGACCGCGCGCTCGCGCTCCCACCCAACGAGCTCGTCGAGATCTGCTGGCGCTACCTCTCCGCCGACCGCGGGCGCGCGCTCCGCGACAACGTGCCCGACCTCACGGCGCTCGACGAGCCGAACGCCGTGCGCGAACGCTTCAACCGCCAGGTGTTGGAGGTCGCGTTCAACGGATTGCTCCGGCCAGCGGCGCATCGCGCGACCGCCGAGCTCTATCGCGCCGCCGATCTCCGCGAAAAGGAGCGCAAGGACGGCGGCACGCCACGCGCGCGTTGGGCACTCTGTCTTTCCGGCGGCGGTATTCGCAGCGCCTCCTTCTCCCTCGGCGTCATCCAGGGACTCGCGCGGCAGCGCGTCCTCCGCCGCGTGGATTATCTCTCCACCGTCTCCGGCGGCGGCTACATCGGCTCGTGGCTCACGGCGTGGATGGCCCGCTCGGGACGCGACGCCGTGCTCGCGGCGCTCGACGAGCCAAAGCCGGGCGGCGACCCGAGCCAGCGCGCGCCAAAATCTCCGCTCGATCCCGATCCTCCGGCAATCCGCCACCTGCGCGCCTTCTCCAACTATCTCGCGCCGCGCAAAGGCCTCCTTGCCGCCGACGTCTGGACGCTCGGCGCCACGGTCGCGCGCAATCTGCTGCTGAACTGGCTCGTCGTGCTCCCGGTGCTCATCGCCGGCCTCATGGTGCCGCTCGTCGCGGCGGCGTTCGTCGCCAACCCGCCGTCGATCGGACTGTTCACCTGGATCGCCGCGCTCACGCTGATCGGCCTCGTCGGCGCGGTGATGGGCGTCTACTTCGTCCACACCCGCCGGCCCGACGGCACCGACGAAGTGCTGGCGTGCAACGCGCCCTCACCAGAGGCCGAGGCAGCGCGGCTGGTGCGCAAGGCGCGGAGCGAGCGCGCGTTTCTCGCGCGCTGCCTGCTGCCCATCGTCGTCGGCGCCGTCGCGCTGAACACGGCATGGTCGTGGCTCAACCACGCGTACCACACAGGCGAACCACTGCCGCGCCTCTTCACCGTCGCCTTTCCCGTCGAGCGCTCGTGGATGCTGCTCGTCGCGTTCGGCGTCGTCGCGCATCTCGGCGGATGGCTCATGGCGAAGGCGGCGCTGCAGGCGAGCGGCCGAAGCTCGCGCGCCGAGCTGACGCGCGAGCTCGTCGCCATCGTCGGCACGGGCGCGGTGGTCGGACTCGGCATCTTCTTTTTGTCCGGCTGGATCGTCACCGGCAGCACGAAGCTGGCCGAGGTTGCGGGTGACCGGCTGTCGATGTTGATCGCGGCCATCTCCGGTCTGCCGCTCGATTCCGTCTCGACGCGCCCCGAGTTCTCGCTCTATCCGCAGACCGCCGTCTACGCGATGCTCGCGCTTCCCGCGTTCATCACGAGCCTCGTGGTTGCGGGCTTTCTCTACGTTGGCCTCACGAGCCGCGACCGCTTCGACGAAGAGCGCGAGTGGTCGTCGCGCTACAGCGCATGGCTGCTGCTCGTCGCCGGCGTCTGGCTCGCGCTGTCGAGCATCTCGGTGCTCGGCGGCTGGCTCCTTGGGTCCATCCCGCGCCTGCTCGCCGGCGCGGGTATCGGCGGCGCGACGGGCTGGATCGCGGCGCTGTTGGGCAAGAGCGCGCACACGCCCGACGAGAACAAGCCGTCGCCTCCACCGATGGCGACGGCGATCAACGTCCTGAGCAAGGTCGCGCTCGCGCTGGCCGCGCCCGTCGGAGTGGTGCTCATGCTCATGGCGCTCGCCGCGACGGCGGCGCACGTGACGGTCGCCGCGAATGAACGACTGTCCGCCATGCGGCTGCACGCCGACCCGCAGTGGGTGCTGGTGGCGCTGCTCGTGCTCTTCATCGCGGCGGGCGCGCTGTTCTCGCTCTACATCGACGTCAACAAGTTCTCGCTGCACGCCATGTACCGCGCGCGGCTCATTCGCGCCTACCTCGGCGCGTCGCGGCGTGCCGGCACGCGCGTGCCGAACCCGTTCACCGGCTTCGATCCGGCGGACAACATGGCGATGCACTGCCTGTGCGACGCCGTGCCGACTGGTCTCGCGAAGCCGCCGATTCACATCCTGAATCTCGCGCTCAACCTCACGGCGGTGAACAATCTTGAGTGGCAGGATCGCAAGGCGCGTTCATTCACCGTGTCGCAGTATCACGCCGGCGCCTGGGGACTTGGCTACCGGCGCACGCATCTCGAGGCGAACGGCACGGCCAACGACTATTACGGCGGAACGGAGCAAGGCATCTCGCTGGGAACGGCCATGGCGATCTCCGGCGCCGCGGCGAGTCCCAACATGGGGTATCACTCCTCGCCCGCCGTCACGTTCCTCATGGCGCTGTTCAACGCGCGGCTCGGATGGTGGCTCGGCAATCCCGGCTGGGCGGGACGCAAAACGTTCAACTCGGCCAACCCGCGGCGGCTCATCTCGCCGATCTTCGCCGAGCTGCTCGGACTCACGACCGACAGCGAGCCGCTCGTGTATCTGTCCGACGGCGGCCACTTCGAGAATCTCGCGCTGTACGAGATGGTCGTGCGCCGCTGCCGGCTCATCATCGCCGTCGATGCATCGTGCGACGAGCGCTGTACCTTCGACGACCTCGGGAACGCGATCCGAAAGATCCGCGTGGATTTGGGCGTGCCCGTCGCCTTCGACACCGACCCGTTCGACATCAAGCCGCGCAGTGAAGACGGCACCGTGCAAAAGGACGGCGGTCACGTCGCCTTCGGACGCGTGCGGTACAGCGCGGTCGATCCGCTCGCCGAGGATGGGCACATCATCTACCTCAAGCCCGCACTCACCGGCGACGAGCCGCGCGACGTGTTGGCGTACGCCGAAGCGAGCAAGAGCTTTCCGCACGAGTCGACGTCGGATCAGTTCTTCAGCGAGCTGCAACTGGAGAGCTATCGCGCGCTCGGCGAGCACTCGGTGACGAAGGTGCTCAACGCCTTCACGCCGCTTGGCGTGGTGCCGGGACCCGACGGGCCGGTCGGAGGCGGTGTGCAAGCAGCCGCCGCGACGTACCTCTCGCCCGTCGTTCCGAGCGAGCGCAGCGAGTCGCGGTGACAATCGGCGGAGCCAGGCAAGCAGCTTGCATTTCCCCCGGTTCCGAACTCATCACGGAGCCTCTGCATCCGCGCCCACGACGAAAAGCCCCGCCGCTGGCCTGAACGTCTCTGGATCGTCCGCCACGGAGAAAGCGCCGGCAACATCGCGCGCGACGCCGCCACCGCGGCGGGCATTCACGTCATCGACATCGCCGAGCGCGACGTCGACGTTCCATTGAGCCCGCTCGGCCACGAACAGTCGGTCGCGCTCGGCAACTGGTTCGCCGGCATGGACCCCGGCTGCCGTCCGACGGCGGTCATCACGTCGACATACCTGCGTGCGCGCCAGACCGCGGCGCACATCGGCAAGGTCGGCGGCGTCCATCCCGATGCGCGCTTCATCGTCGACGAGCGGCTGCGCGAGCGCGAGTTCGGCATCCTCGACCGGCTCACGCGCGCCGGCATCGAGCAGCGCTTCCCCGACCAGGCGGCGCTGCGCACGCGCCTCGGCAAGTTCTATCACCGTCCGCCGGGCGGCGAGAGCTGGTGCGACGTGATCCTTCGCCTGCGCAGCGTGCTCGATACCGTGAGCCTGCACCATAGCCGCCCCGGTTCGCGCGTCCTCATCGTGGCGCACCAGGTCGTCGTGCTCTGCCTGCGCTACCTGATCGAGGAGATGACCGAAGAACAGATTCTCGCGATCGACGCCGAAGGCGAGGTCGCGAACTGCGGCGTGACGGAGTACGTCCTCGAGATGAAGTCGCCCGACACGGCCGCGGAAGACCACGAGCTTCGCCTGATCCGCTTCAACTTCGTCGCGCCCCTCGAGGAAGCGGGCGCGCCGGTGACCGCGGAGCCCGACGCTCCGGCGGCCGCGCGGTGACGAAGCCGCGCCGCGGTTCCCGGGAGATCACGCGCACCCTCCTCCGGCGAATGCCGTTGCCGCCGCTCGACGGCGACGCCGACAAGAACGCGCGCGGCCAGGTGCTCGTCATCGGTGGAAGCATGCGCGTGCCCGGCGCGGTGCTGCTCGCGGGCGTCGCCGCGCTGCGCGCCGGCGCGGGGAAGCTGCAGGTCGCCACGGTGCGCGACGCCGCGCTGCCGCTCGGCCTCGCCGTACCCGAGGCGCTCGTCGTCGCGCTGCCGCCGACGCGCGCCGGCGAGATCGCCGGCAGCCGGGCCTGGCCGCTGCTCGAGCCGCACGCGTCCAGCGCCGACGCAGTGCTCGTGGGGCCGGGAATGATCGGCGGCGAGAGCGTCGCGCCGATCGTCGCGGGCCTGGTCCGCATCCTCGGCGCCGACGCGACGCTCGTGCTCGACTCGGCAAGCATCTTCGTGCTGCGCGACGATGAGCAAATGCTCATGACACTCGGCGGCCGTGCCGTCGTGACGCCGCACGCCGGCGAGATGGCGACGCTGCTCGGGATCGACAAGCGAGACGTGGAGGCTGACGCGCCGGCGGCAGCGAAGCACGCGGCCGAGCGATTCGGCGTGGTGGTGGCGCTCAAGGGCGCGGAGAGTTGGATCGCGTCGCCAAACGGCTCGCTGCTCTGTTACAAGGACGGGTCGGTCGGACTCGCCACGTCGGGCTCGGGCGACACACTCGCCGGTATCGTCGCGGGTCTGGCGGCCCGCGGCGCGCAAGCGACGATCGCCGCGGCCTGGGCCGTGTGGGCGCACGGTACGGCAGGCCGGCGCCTGGCTCGACGGCTGGGAACGGTGGGATTCCTCGCGCGAGAGCTTCTCGCCGAGCTCCCGGCGCTCGTGGGCCGGGAGTAGGACTCGCTCCGGCGAGGATTTCAGACCGAGCATGTCCTACGGCCCGGGTTGTGCCTGACATAGTTGAAATAGACGTCGGTACGACCACCACTTTCTCGGAACCGTTTCGCACCATGCCCATGCGCCTGCCCTCTCGCACTACTCGAATCGCTTGCGTCGTTGCCGCCTCTTCGCTCGCCGGCTGCGGCGTGTCGCAGCAGCAGGAAATTCAGCTCGGCCAGCAGGAAGCCCAGCAGGTGAATGCCCAGCTGCCGATGCTGAACGACGCGACCGTCAACAGCTACGTCAACAGCCTCGGCAACTCGATCGCGAAGACCACCTCGCGCGCAGACTTGGCGTGGCAGTTCGCGGTGGTGAACACCGACGTGGTCAACGCGTTCGCGCTGCCGGGCGGATTCATCTATGTGAACCGCGGCGTGCTGTCGCGCGCGGCAAACGAGAGCGAGCTGGGTGCGGTGATCGGGCACGAGATCGAGCACGTCGTCCGGCGTCACTCCGTGAAGCAGATGGAGCAGGCGCAAGGCGCGAACGTCGGTGTCGGGCTCGCGTGTGCGCTGACGAACGTATGCACCAATCAGGCGGCGCAGGCGGCGATCCAGGTCGGCGGAACGGCCATCTTCGCGAGGTTCAGCCGCAGCGACGAGCAGCAGGCCGACCAAGGCGGCTTCCAGAACGAGATTCATGCCGGCCTGAACCCGCGCGGCATGCTGACCTTCTTTCAGAAGCTGCTCGCCGAAGAGCAACAGAGCGGCGGCGGCGGCGCGACGAGCTCGTGGTTCGCCGACCACCCCGGCACGCAGGACCGCATTGCAGACGTTCAGCGAATGCTGAATGAGACTCCGCCCAACGTGCTGGCCAATCTGCGCTCCGACTCGCAGGGGTTCCAGAACATGAAGCGTCGTCTCGCACAGCTTCCGGCGCCCCCGCGCACGGCTGCCAGATAGCCGATATCCAACTGTGCCGAGGAAAGGAACGCCCGTGAACCCACGCGAAGAGGCGAAGGACGTCCGTCGAGAGCACGAACCGAGAGCCGGATTCGCAGCCGCGCTTGCCCGGGCACTCGCCGATTGCGTGGCCAATGCCGCCGCGACGTCGGACGTGCTCGACCGGTTCGGCCAGCCGTATCCGACCGACGACGTCAAGATCCGTCTTCGCGATTGCGTGCGCGACTACACCGAAACGCTCCGGGCAGCGAACGAGCACCCGGAGGCGGTGCTCAAGAACGTGAAGCAGATCATGCACGAGGCCGCGCCGTCGGTCGAGAGCTACAGCGCGCTCGCCACCGACGTGTCGCGGTGGTGCATCGAGGCCTACTTCGAGCCGGAAGAGGGCGTCACTCCGCTGTGAGCGCCTGCGTTCCGGTCCAGCGTTCGCCCGGCGCGAGACGTACGGGTGTCCCCACGATGGCCGCTTCGACGCATAGCATTCTCTGATACCCGCGCGGTTCCATGTCCGTCATGGTTGCATCCGCCGCCGGCCCGGGATTCCAGACGACGACGTCCCGGAATCCCGTCATGTTCGCGCGCGTGACGCGGCCCGGCTCGCGCACCTCGACCGGATTCACAGCATCGAGATAGATCCGATCCACCTCGCCGGCAATCGCCAGGTCCGCCTCGCGCTGCACACGCTGGATGCCGGCCGCGGTGGAGTCGCGATAGCGAAGTCCCTCGAGTCCCCGCACGCGTACCTGCTGCACGTCGGCGACGCGAAGGTAGCTGTGCAGCGCGGCGGTGAACTCGAACGGCGCGTCGCCGGAATTGTCGACCGCGAGCTGCACCTCGAGCGACGCGCCACCGACGCGCACCGCCAACTCCGCGATGAACTCGTGCGGCCAAATGGCGAGCGTCGCTGCAGACGCGCCGAGCTGAAAGGTGGCGAACCCGGCGCCCGAATCGACGAGGGTCCATTCGCTCGTTCGGGCGAAACCGTGTTTGGGGAGTGGGCCGAGGGTCGAGAATTGCGGAAAGACCACCGGGATGCCGCCGCGAATCGCCGCGCCAGGCTCGATGCGCGAACGAGCGCTGAGGAAGAGACGCTCGTCGGCGGGCGTTGGCCGCCACGACACGACGTGGGCGCCGTGCACGTAGGCTTCCGCACGGGCATCATGCGACGAGATTTCGATCGGTTTCATTAACTATCCTCCATGCGAACCCCGACACTACTCTGCATCGCCACAGTCGCGTTCCGCCAGTCCACCGGTCAAGCGCCCCGATGCTTCGACGAACTGCGTGGCGCCGGCGCGATGTCTGCGGCCCAGCATTCAGCCGTCGTTCGCGGCGAGCCGGCGCTGTTCACGGTGGACCGCCCCGACTACCGCTGGCCGCAGGTCTGTGTCTACCAGTTCATCGCGGCCGCGCCTGAGGCGAGCGTCGCCGTGCTCACCGACTACCCGCTCCGGCCCTCCTACCTGCCCGACGTGCGTGAATCGAACGTCGTTCCCGCTACGAGCGACAGCGCCGTCAAGCGGATCGCCTACGTCATCCATGTCATCGCGCGCATGACGGAGGCGGACACGCTGCGCGAAGCGGTGCACTCGCTCGCCGGCCAGTTCGCGGGCGGCTACCGCCTCGACTGGCACATGATCAACTCGACGATGGCCAGCTCGGTCGACGGCAGCGCGACGTTCATTCCGTGGCGCAACGATGCAACCGGCGTCGCCGGCACGCTCATGATCTACGATCAATCGGTCGAGCCGAGCTCGCGACTCGCCAGCCTGCCGTTCATCAAGGGGCGCGGCATCGACGCGGTGCGCAACACCGCGCGGGCAATCGCGCGACAGGTGGAGAGCGAAACAAGCCGGCAACCGTCGCAGCTGCAGCGACAGATCGCCGACTTGCGGCGCGGCCTCGCTCGCACTCCGTGAGCTGCGTGGCGCCGGCGACTTACGGCGTCAACGCCTTGGGCGGCCGCGCAGGCTTGCTGCCGTTCATTCGCGGCCGTGGGCCATTCCCCACCTCGACCACCAGATCCTTCAGGTAACTCGCGATCCGCGCGTAGTGCGGATAGTCGATGAACTCCGCCTCGTCGCTCAGCTGGTGGTAGTCGCCGTGCAGGCCCGTGAAGAAGAAGGCGATGGGCACGCCCTGGCGCGCGTAGTTGTAGTGATCGCTGCGCCCGTAGATGTTGTTGTAGCCCGTCCACGTCAGGGTCGTGTCGTAGCGATAGTCGAAGGCGAGCGGCTTCGCCGCCTTCTTGTTCAGCGCCGCGACTTCGTCACCCAGATCCTTCGAGTCGAAGAACGACCCGACGACGCCGACGTAATCCGGCCCGCCACCGGGCAGATCTTCCGCGCGGCCGCGGCCGATCATGTCGATGTTGATCTGCGCCACCACCGAGTCCATCGGCACGGTCGGATTGTCGGTGAAGTAGCGCGAGCCTACGAGCCCCGCCTCTTCGCCGGTGTGCCAGACGAACAGCGTCGAGCGCTTCGGCTTCACCTTCATCGACTGAATCGCTTCGGCGATCTCGAGCACGCCCATCGAGCCCGAGCCGTCGTCGTCGGCGCCGTTGCTCACGGAGTCGATGCGCGCCTTGGGATAGATCTTCCGGATGCTGTCCATGTCGACGTGAATCGTCGCCAACTCGGCCGGCGTCACGGCGATCATGTCCTTGGCGAGCAGAATCTTGTTTCGCGCGTCGTTGAACGCTTTCACAGAATCCTTATCGACCGGCGAGCGCATGCCGATGTGGTCGTTGTGCGCGCCGATCGCCACGTACTCGTGCTTGAGCACCGGATCGCTTCCCGGAATGATCGCCACCACGTTGCGCGCCCACTCGCTCGGGAGCTCCACGTAGTCGAGCGACGCGCTCACCACTCCGCCCATTCCGCCCGGCGTCAGCCCGTCGATGCTGTTCTTGTGAAAGAGCCGCGCCGCCGCGTCGCGCGTGAGTCGGATCACCGCGGCGGGCTGCGCCGCCTGGAGCGCCTGCTTGAGAATCGTCAGCGAGTCTGTCGGGCCGGTGCCGCCACGCCCGCCGCGCGCACCGCCGCTGCTCTGCGACGCCACCGTCGGAACGTTGATCGCCGCACGCGCGGCCGGTGAGAGCGCATCGAGATCCACCGTAGCCACGGCCACCGCGTCGGCGAAGCGCGACGGAGCCGCGCCGAAACCGCCGCCACCCCCGCCCCGTCCACCCCGCCCAGCCGCCGCCGCGTTCGGCGGCGCAGGCAGCAGCACCACGAACTTCCCCGCCGCCTGCGCGGCCGAGATCTGACGCGTCGTGTCGCCCTCGACGCCGCCGAAGATCACCGGCGCGCCGCTGATCGGTCGCGGCGCACGAAGTCCGGGTACGCCAACGAAGTCTTTCTCCCAGCGCAACGGATTCCCATCGACCGTCATTCGGGAGTGGTTCGTGAATTCCTTGACGTGATACGGCAGCACCTGGAAGTACGTGCCGTTGTCGCCCGCCGGCACCATCCCGAGACGCTTCGCCTCGGCGGCGATGTACGCCGTGCCCTTGTAGTTGCCGAGCCGGCCGACCTGACGCCCCATCATCGAATCGTCGGAGAACTGATAGAGACGAATCTGCAGGTCGCGTACGGTGATCGCGGGCGACGTGGGTGCCGGCGCGACGCGCTGCGGATTGCCGTACCGATTGAGCTTGCCGCTCGACTGGGCGAGGGCGAAATCGGACAGCACCGACGTCAGCGCGGCGGCCGACGTGACGGCGAACAATACACGAGAGCGGGACACGGGCATCGTGCTCCAAGTAGGAAAGGAGGGTTGTGGTGGTATGGGAAGCCGACGGCGAATTGGCCCCGACAGGGAAGATGCATCGTTGGACGGTCGTCCGCATCACCTCGCTTCAGCGCCGTGTCGCGCTTTCAGACGGGACTTCCGGCCCATACCCGCGCGTCACGATACTTAGCTCGATCCAAACGTTCATCCGAGAGGATTATGGCGGGAGCTCCGCTCCATCGCGACGACGTGCTGTTCACCGTCGACGGCGAAATGGTCCGAAGGTGTCGCGAGTTCGATTGGGCTTCGACGGCGTTGGGACCGCCGGCTCGTTGGCCACTGGTGTTGCGCACCACCGTGGGAACGCTGCTCGCCTCACGGCAGCCGATGTTCATGTGGTGGGGACCCGATCTCGTGCAGATCTACAATGACGCCTATCGGCCGAGCCTCGGCAGCGACCATCATCCGTCGGCGCTCGGCGCGAATGGCCGCGGTTTCTTCAGCGAGGTCTGGCCGATCATCGGCCCGCAGATCGAGACCGCGCTCGCCGGAGGCGCAACGTGGAATGAAGATCAGCTCGTGCCGATCACGCGCGACGGCAAGCGGCTGAATCGGTATTGGACGTACGGTTACACGCCGGTGCGCAACGAGACGGGCGCCGTATGCGGCGTGCTCGTGACGGCGCTCGAGACCACGAACCAGGTTACGCGACGCACCGAGCGCGAGCGCGAGTTGGAGATCGCCAACCAGCAGCTGCAGGACAACGCCGTCGAGCTGGAGGCGCAGACGGAAGAGCTCAACGCAACCGCCGCGTCGCTCGAAGAAAAGATGGAAGAGGCGATCAGCAC
The DNA here is from genome assembly GCA_028287235.1 of Gemmatimonadota bacterium. Taxonomy (GTDB): domain Bacteria; phylum Gemmatimonadota; class Gemmatimonadetes; order Gemmatimonadales; family Gemmatimonadaceae; genus JAQBQB01. Next base: position 318,572 of record JAQBQB010000010.1, read on the forward strand.
GGCGACGGCGCTCGCCGAGAGCGAGGCGCGCTTTCGTACCGTGCAGGACGCGTCACCCGACGCGTCGCTTCTCGGCCAGGCGATTCGCGACGCGTCGGGCGCGATCATCGACATTCGCTGGGTCTACGCCAACTCGGCGGTGCAGCCCGTGCTGCTCGGCAATGCGACGACGAATGCGGAGCTCATTGGACACACGATGCGCGAGATGTTCCCCGAATCCGTAGCGGCGGGCCGGCTCGAGGTCTATCGCCACATCATCGAGACGGGCGAGCCGTGGCTGCAGGACGTGCACTACACGCGCGGCGACGTGCAGCACGGCCTTCGAGTGAGCGCGATTCGAGTCGGCGACGGCGTGCACCTCGCGGCAGCCGACCTGACGGAGCGCTTCCGCGTCGCGAGCGAACGCGAGGAGCTCCTGGCGCAGGCCGAGACGGCGCGCGCCGAAGCGGAAGCGGCCAATCGCGCGAAGAGCGAGTTCCTCGCGATCATGAGCCACGAGCTCCGCACGCCGCTCAACGCGATCGGCGGCTACGCCGAGCTGTTGGAGCTCGGCATTCGCGGACCGATCAACGACGCCCAGCGTGACGACCTCGGACGCATTCGCCGCAACCAGCGCCACCTGCTCGGCTTGATCAACGACGTGTTGAACTTCACGAAGCTCGAGACCGGACGCGTGGAGTTCGACATCGACGACGTGCTCCTCTACAACGCGATGGACGAAGCGCGCTCGTTCGTCGCGCCGCAGGTCGCGGCGAAGGGACTCGTGCTCACCTTCGTCGACTGCTCGCCCAGTCTCGCCGTGCGGGCCGACCGCGAGCGGCTGGGTCAGATTCTGGCGAACCTGCTCTCCAACGCGATCAAGTTCACCAACCGTGGCGGCTCGATCACCGTCGAGTGCACCGAAGACGGCTCTCGCGCCACGATTGCCGTGCGCGACACCGGGGTGGGCGTTCCGCCGGAGAAGCTGGAGTCCATCTTCGAGCCGTTCGTGCAGGTGAATCTCGATCTCACGCGCAAGCACGAAGGCACGGGGCTCGGATTGTCGATCAGCCGCAATCTTGCCAGGCGCATGGACGGCGACCTGCGCGTCGAGAGCGTCGCGGGCGAGGGATCGAGCTTTTTCGTCACGCTGCCGCGCGCGGGCGGAGGCGACTAGCTCTCGAGTCCGCGCAGCTCGTCGGCGGCGTTCAGCACGTAGCCTATCTCCCGCGATAACGCGCGCGCTTCCTGCGTGGCGTTGTTGATGCCGCCGAGCGCGGAGTCTAGCCCGGACGAGCGGACCTTGAGGAGATCGAGCGCGAGATTCTGAAGCAGCAGTCCGGCGCTCTCGTACTGCTCGAGGAGCGTGGCGCGGGAGCGTACGAGCTCGGCGAGCATGTCGCGCTGCCGGCGCAGCAGGCCGAGCCGCCGCTCGCGATCGCCGTCGCCGGGCTGTTGTTCGGCCTGGGCGATGCGTGCGTCGAGCGCCGGACCGCGTTGCGTGCCGACTTGTCCATCGGGACGGTCGAGCGCCGTGGCCAGCGCCACGATGCGCTCGTACAGCGCGTTTGCGGTCGACTTGACGTCGGGCAGCATGGCCCGCTCGGCGTCGCTCAGCCGCGCGATCATGTCCTGTACATGGCGGTGGTCGGTCATCGCCTGGCGCAGCACTTCGCCATGCGGACCGGCGAGCGCCGCTCCGCCCGGCGGCGCCGTGGGAGTGGCGGCCGGCAATTGTCCGTTGATGATTGCGCGCAGTGGAATTCCGTCTGCCCAGAACCCGCCGAGCTCCTTCACGACGCCGAGTCCCATGGCGAGCATGGGGAACACGCACCACCAATAGCCATGACCGCCGGTGGTCGCGTAGTTGATGCCGAACAGCATCGCGCTCGTGCTCGTGTAGCTGACGATCCGCCTTCGCGCGGCGCTCAGGCGATCGGGCAGCGACTTGGGCGGCCGACGCGCGGCGCGGCGAAGGTCGCGCGCTTCGCGCCGCGCCAGTCTCCCTGTCCGCAAGCCGGTCAACTCGGTCAACTCGGTCAAGCCGGTCAAGCCGGCCACGTCGAGTTGCCGCTCGGCGATTTTCTCGCGCGCGAAGTCGATCTTTTCGCCGACGGTGAGCGGACGACGGCGTGGCTCGTCTGGCGCACGCGAGCGCAGCGGCTCCAGCGGCGCCCCATCGAGCGCCGCCACCAACGCTGCACCGTCGGCGAAGCGATCCGCCGGATCCTTCTCGAGCAAGCGCATCACGATCCGCTCGAGGTCCTCGGGCACGTCGCCGCGGCGCCGGCGCACGGGCACCGGCCGCTCCGTCACCTGCTTCATCATCACCGACGGCGCATTGTTGCCGCTGAACGGCGGCTCGCCGGTGAGCATTTGATAGGCGACCGTGCCGAGCGAGTAGAGATCGGAGCGCCCGTCGATGTCGCGGTCGCCCACACACTGCTCGGGCGACATGTAGGCCGGCGTGCCGATGGCCGCGCCGGTCGCCGTGAGACGCGACGCCCCGCCCTCCTCCGTCGCCGCGCGCGCGATACCGAAGTCCGTGACCATCGCGCGCCCCGAGTCGCTGTCGAGCAGCACGTTGTCGGGCTTGATGTCGCGGTGTACCACGCCGTGCTCATGAGCAAACGCTAATGCATCGGCGACCTCGCGCAGGATCCGGCGCGCATCGGACACGGCCAGCGCCCCCGCCCGGCGCAGCCGGTCGCCGACGCTCTCGCCCGTGATGAGCGCCATCACGAAATACACGAGCCCATCGCGCTCGTCCACGGCGTAGATCGGCACGATGTTCGGATGTCCGAGCCGCGCGGCCGTCTCCGCCTCGCGCAGGAAACGCGTTCGGATGTCGGCGCGGAACGCGAGATCGGGCGGAAGCAACTTCACGGCGACGCCGCGCTTGAGCCGCGTGTCGCGGCCGCGATACACGATCGCCATGCCGCCGCGCCCAATCTCGCTCTCGATCTCACAGGCCGGCGCGAGGGCGCGCCTCAGGCGCATCATGAGCTCGGCGTCCGGGGTCGGCGTGCTCGGACTGGTCACGCGATCACGGCGTGGACAGGAATTTCTCCACCGCCGGCCAGACCAGCTCGGGCCGTTCCGCGTAGGTGAAGTGCGCCGCACGCGGTACCTCGAGCAGCGTGGCATGCGGGAGCGACGTCACCCACTCCCTGACGAGATCCATCGGGATGCTCTCGTCCGCACCGTGGACGACCAGCGTCGGCACCTGAAGCGTGCGCAGCGCCGGCCGCAGATCCCAGTCGCCGTACGATCCCATGATAACCCGGTTGCCGACGCGACTGCCATAGCGAATCCCCTCGGGATCCGTGGCGCACAAATCAGACTTTACTAATGGAAGCGTTCGGTCCGGCTCGGCGAGCCGCGGCCGCATGCCGATCGCCCAGAGGTCGCGGCAGGCGCGCGTGATCTCGTCCGGCGTCGCCGACGGGCTCGTCATGCGTCGCGATGCTTGCGCCATGGTCGCGCGCTGCGCGCTGTCCAGCCGCGCGTTGACGCTCTTGCCGAATCGCTGCCAGAAGTCGCCACGGCGCGGCGGCACGGGGCCGAAGAACACCATCTTCGACACGCTGTTCGGGTGCGCGATCGCGTACGACGCGGCGAGCAGCGGCCCATACGAGTGCGCCACGAGCGTGACCCTGGCCAGCTTGAAGTGCCGCCGTAGCTCGTCGAGATCCCGTACTTGGCGCGCGGCAACGAGCGTCGACGTGTCCGCCGGCAGCGTCGATTTGCCGCCGCCACGCTGATCGTAGAAGATCACCGTGTGCCGCTGCGCCAATGGCAGGAAATCCCGATAGATGGACTCGTGGTCCATCCCCGGACCACCGTGGATCGCGATGATCGTGTCGGGCCCGGTGCCGGCGACGCGATAGTACAATCGCGCCGAGTCCGACGTGGTGACCCAACCGCTTTGCCCACTCAGCATGGCCGGAACCAGGAGAAGCGTTGCGACGATGGACGCGTGTTTCATGCTCGCAAGATGCACCCCGTTCCTGCTCGGCGCCAAGAACAGTTGCTTCCCGCCGTTCATCGTCCGCGCTAGGTTAGGCCGACCAGTCACCGGACCCGTCTCTGAAGATCCTCGTCATCGACATCGGCGGCACGAACGTCAAAGTCTTGGCGTCGGGCCGCCGCACCGTCCTGAAAATTCCGTCCGGCCCGCGCATGACGCCCCGCGTCATGGTCAACGACGTTCACGAAGCGACCGCCGGCTGGACGTACGACGTCGTCTCCATCGGCTTTCCCGGCCCGGTCCGCAACGGCCGGCCGGCGCGCGAGCCGTGGAACCTCGGCAAGGGCTGGGTGGGTTTCAATTTCAAGAAGGCCCTCGGACGCCCGGTGCGCCTGATCAACGACGCGGCCATGCAAGCACTGGGAAGCTACGCCGGCCGCAACATGCTCTTCCTCGGGCTCGGCACGGGTCTCGGATCGACGATGATTCGCAACGGCGCGCTCATTCCACTCGAGCTCGCGCACCTGCCGTACAAGAACGGCAAGAGCTACGAGGAATATCTCGGCAACGCGGGATACGAGGACGACAAGCACGAGTGGCGGCGCAACGTCGCGGAGGTGACGGCGCTGTTCATCGCCGCGCTCGGAGTCGACTACGTCGTGCTCGGCGGCGGCAACGCGCGGCACCTCAAGACTCTGCCGCGCCTCGCGCGACTCGGCGACAACGCGAACGCCTTCAAGGGCGGCTATCGATTGTGGCGCTCGACGACGCGAAGCCCCGTCGAGTAGCGGGCCGAGCGCTAGGCTTCGTCGTCAGGGTCCGCGAGCTCGGCGAACAACTGCTCGAGATGCACGACGAGCGGAGGGTGCGCGGCTCCAGGAGTCCACGTCAGCTCGTCGCGCAGGATTTCCGGTCGGGTGTCGCCTGTACGCCACCGCTCCACGAGGCGCGCATCAAGATCGACGATCCAATACTCGGGCACCCGTCGTTGGTAGAGGAGCCGTTTCCGCCCACGATCGCCGCGCGCGCTATCCGGCGATAGAACCTCCACGACGAGCGACAGCATCGTGGCCTTGGTCGCCAAGCGGAGACGCCGGTCCTCCTCCGGCGGCACCACGTACAGGTCCGGCTGCACGTACGTCTCGGGCTCGAGTTCGATGTCTGACGGCGAGAAATACACTCGGCCAAGCTTCTGTGCCCGGACGTACTCGCGAAGGGCGGCGTAGAGCTCACCGACGATGACCTGGTGAGGGGGCAGCGGAGAGGGTGTCACAAAGAGCTCCCCGTCCACCACCTCGTACCGCGGCGTTTGCAGCGGACCGTCGGCGATGAGACGCTCGACTTCCGCCCGCGTCCAACGATCGCGCTTCGCTGCTGGCATACCCACTAGTGTGCTCGGCTCGGCGGAAATCTGGCAAGGGGCCATTGTTCGCCGAGGTCAGCGCTGCGGCGACTTCGTCAGCGTGATCGGACATGGGCCCGCGTCGATCGACATGAACGCGCCGGCGAGCGTGTTGGCGTCGACCAGTACTCCGCTGAACGGGGGCACCCAGATGGCATCGAACCGCATGCCCCCCTGAACGTGATCCTTCGCTCGAGCGCCGGCATACGTCACGGTGCCGGTGCCGCGGAGGTTGCCGCCCCCGCAGCCGAGCGCGTTCGATGCGGAAGCGTTGTACGTCCCCGCGCCCGTGACGGAATCGGCGGTCCAGGTGAGATCGATGCTCATCGACACGCCGCTTGCCGATCCGGTCCATGTGCCGCTGAGGTTGACGGAAGGCGGATCGATCACCGCGTTCGTCAGCGTGAGCGTGCTCGCCACGACCTCCAGCGGGAGCGGCGGCGTGGTCTCGGCCGTCACCGTCAGCTCGTACGGGCCGGCGGCGAGCGAGTCGCCGAGGATGGACGCGACGGCAATCGACTGGTGGATGGCCGTCGCCTCGCCCGGGCCAAGGGTTCGCTCCGCAAGCTGCGTCAAACAGCCAAGCATCCGCGGAAGGCGGTCCGAATCCCACGCGATCGCCCGCGTCCCGCCGGCAACGCGATACGCGCGAACACGCAGCGCACCGGCGCCGGCACAGTCGTAACCCCACGACAGCGTCCGCGCCGCGGCCGCGCCGTTGGTGACGGTCAACGTGGCGTAGACGGCTCGAGCATTGCCGGACGCGAGAATCGACGTGGCCGCCGATTCGCCGAAGGTGGAGAGCGGCACGCCTACGTCGGTGGTGGAGGCGCAGGCGGAGACCGTGGCGGCGAGGGCGAGCAGGCGGAGGTTCATGTCAAGCGCAACCGCGCCAAGCTCGCCGGGGTCACTGGATCGGCCCAGCCCGACTACGATTATCGCATGGGCAATCTCACCCAGTTCGCGCTGGTCACACTGACGTCGGTGTTGTTCATCGTCGACCCGATCGCCGTGATCCCGACGTACCTCGTGATCACGCAGGGGCAGACGCGAGACCAACGCGCGGGCACGGCACGTCGCGCCTGCATTGCCGCGGCCATCATCCTCATCGCGTTTGCGCTGGGCGGCACGCTGATCTTTCAGATGTTCGGCATCACGCTCGAGGCGTTTCGCATCGCGGGCGGATTGATCCTCTGGGTAGTGGCGATGGACATGCTCCACGGCCAGCGCAGCACGCAGGAGAGTCGGCCCGAGATCGCGGAGGGCCGCGCGAAGGAGGACGTGGCCGTGACGCCGCTCGCGATGCCGATGCTCGCCGGCCCGGGCGCGATCTCGACGATCATGGTGCTCGCCGGCCAGGCCAAGACCGTGCCCGAGAAGCTGGCCGTGCACGGCTCGATCGTCCTCACGATGCTGATCTCGTGGATCATCCTCCGCGTCGGCGAGCGCGTGGTGCTGAAGATGGGCCAGACCGGCATCCGCGTCATGACGCGCATCATGGGGCTGCTGCTCGCGGCAATCGCGGTGCAGTTCGTGATTACCGGGACGCGAGATGCGTTGAAAGTACTATTTCAATAGCGCGCCCATCGTCCTTGGACTCCGGAATGCTCGGCTAGTTCCTCGAGAACAGGAACTCCTGCACCTTCCCGTCGGGCGTGCGGTACATCAGCCCCTGCGACGCCACGCCGCCCGCGTTGAACTGCACCACCGCGACCGCCATGCCGCCGCGCTCCTGCGTCTTGACGACGCGCACGTTCGAAATGGGTCCGAGCGCGTTGAGCGCCTTCTGTCCCGCCGCGATCTTGTCCGGCGTGAGGAAGAGACTGAAATCCTCGCCGAGCGTGGAGCGGTCGACACTTCCCTTCTCGAGCTCCGTGAGAAACTTGCGCGCCGCGTCGAGGGCGCTGGCACCCGCGACGATCGGCACGTCGGCGCCGCGCGGCATCACCTTCGACACCAGCTCCTGATTCAACGCGCCGATGGGTGAGAAGTCCGTGTTGGACAGCAGCACCACCGCCGACTTGGTCGCCGGGATGACCGTGTTCTGCGCGACGAACCCGCTCACCGCGCCACCGTGCGACAGCACGATCGCCGGACCGCGGTCGTTCACGCCCTCGCCGCATCCATAGCCGCTCGAGCGTCCATCGGTGAGTCGTTGCGCACTCGCCAGCGTGGCGTACGACGCCGGCGAGATGAGCGTGTGGTCGAGCAGCGCGAGGTCCCAGGTCAGCAGGTCGCTCGGCGTCGACCAGATCGCGCCGGCCATACCGGCCCACGACGGCGCTTCGGGCACGGCGGGCACGGGATCGGCGAGCGCGAACGACGTGTAGCCGCGCGCCATGTCGCCCGTCCACGCCGGCTCGTACGACGTGCGTGCGAGCTTGAGCGGCGTGAAGATGCGCTTGGAGATGAACGCGCCGAATGGCTCGCCGCTCACCTTCTCGATCACGCGGCCAAGGATGAGGAAGCCGGTGTTGCTGTACGAGTAGCGCGACCGCGGCTCGAAGTCGAGCTGCCGCGTGGCGTACTCGTTGATGATCTGGTCGGCCGTCGCCGGCTTCGCCATCTCCTTGTCGACGAAGTCCAGCGGGTAGTAGTCGCGGTAGCCCGACAGATGCCCGCCGAGGTCGATGAGCGTGATGTCCTTGGCACGCGTGAGATTGGGGTAGTACTTCGCGACCGGATCGCGGAGAGACAATTTTTTCTCTTCCGCCAACATCATCAACGCGCTGCACGTGAACTGCTTCGTCACCGAGCCAATGGCGAACATCGTCTGCGGCGTGACGGCGGTTTTCGCGCCGAGGTCGCGCACGCCGTAGCCTTTCGAGAGAATCACTTTGCCGTTCTGCATCACGCCCACCGACAGCCCCACGATGTGCTTGTCGGCAACGGCCTTTCGGATGATGCTGTCGAGCTGCGCGGGATCGGCGGTCTGTGCGGCCGCGGTCGACGCACCGACGAGCGCGGCAAGAACGAATGGCGTGAATGACATGGGGAGAGAAGGCTGGTGGACGGTGGGAACGAATCGTCGCCTTGTAGTACGGCGCGTTTCGGGCGGGCGCAAGCCAGCATCGGCGATGCGTCCGCGAGCGTCCGCGAGCGTCCGCGAGCGCCTACAGCAACCGCGTTGGCTCGTCCTTGGTCGCCTTCTTCAGCGCGTCCACCCTGGCCAGCACGCCGCCCGGCAGCAGCAGGTTGTCCGAGATGCCCGCGATCTCCTCCGCCTCGCGCCATGCCCGCTCCAACTCCGCCAGCTCGCCCTGCAGCGCACGCCGCTCGCTCTCCTCGTGCAACGCCATCTCCAGCGCGAGCCGCTGCGGCGCCGGCAGCCCGAACAAGCCATGATGGCCGAAGCTCCTGTTGCGACCGCGCTGCTGCTGCCGTTGCCACCAGTTCCCGCCGCCGAGCTGCCCGATCGGCCGTGTGTAGGCGTGCGCGCTCCGCGACAGCCGGTCGACGAACGCCTCGGCCCCGCCCACGGCCTCGATCTCCTGCACCGCCTCCGCCACCGCGGCCTTGCTCCCGCCGTACCGGTTCACCTTCGGCACGACGATGGACGCGATGCGCTCGGCCTCGCGTCCGACGAACAGCTGATGACCGTTCTTGAATCTGAGATCTATCAATAGACTGCCGTCGCTGTCGCGCGACAGCGTCGTCTCGCCGAGGTGGCGGCGCCGCACGTGGAGGAGCTCCCCCTGCGCGGTCCGAATTTTGGCGACGACCGATTCCGGGCTGCCCTGCAAGACCGAGCTGGCCCCGCGGGCCACCAGCCAGCCAAAGCTGCCGACGCCCACGCCGGCCACCGCCCCGCCGGCCACGAGCACTCCGATCGCCGCCACGCCGCCGCCCGCGATGAGCATCTGCCGCGTACGCCGCCGGCCGAACTGGTCGCCGTATCGCCAGGCCGCGAACTCCGGACGCATCGGCCGGCCGATGCGCACCAGCTCGGTGCCGTCGCGCAGCTTCGCCAGACCGATCTCGTCAGTCGAGACACGACGACGCGTGTCGCGATAGAACCGCTCCGCCGTCTCGATCGCTTCCCACCGCTCTTCGAGGGGCGAGAGGTTCCACCGCTCGCAGTGCTTGCACACGACCCAGAGACGTCCCTTCTCCGGATCGAACGCTAGCCGCGTGCCGATGGGAAAGGTCTCGAGCGACTCGTTGCGGCCGAGGTCGCGATTGCAGAACAGACAGCTGGCGTACATGCGGTGCGTCGATGTCTCGAGGTATGGTTGCTACGGTTGAGCACTACCGTACGTACGTTGGCCGGCACCGTGTTTCAGGCGGCGTCGCGCCTCGCTCGTTCGTCGGCACACGCTCTGCAAATTCCTCGGCCTCCCCGAACGAGGAATGTTATGAAAGCGCTGCGCTGGCACGGTAAGGAAGACGTTCGAGTCGACACCGTTCCCGATCCCACCATTCTGGACGGGCGCGACATCATCATCAAGATCACGTCGACCGCGATCTGCGGCTCGGATCTGCATCTCTACGACGGCTACCAACCCGGCATGCAGTCGGGCGACATCCTCGGCCACGAGCCCATGGGGGTGGTCGTCGAGACTGGAAGCGCGATCACCAATCTCGAGAAGGGCGATCGCGTCGTCATTCCCTTCACCATCGCGTGCGGGCAGTGCTTCTTCTGCAAGAAGGGACTGTTCGCGGCCTGCGACACGACCAACCCGAACAAGAAGATCGCCGAAAAGCTGATGGGCCATTCGCCCGCCGCGTGCTTCGGCTTCTCGCACATCCTCGGCGGAATTCCCGGCGGGCAGGCGGAATATCTGCGCGTGCCGTGCGCCGACGTCGGGGCGCTCAAGATCGAGTCCGACCTTCCGGATGAGAAGGTGCTCTTCCTGTCGGACATTTTCCCCACGGGATGGATGGCCGCCGAACGCGCCGAGATCGAGCCCGGCGACACCGTCGCCGTCTGGGGCGGTGGACCGGTGGGCCAGATGGCGATTCGCAGCGCGTACATGCAGGGCGCCGGCCGCGTGATCTCGATCGAGCGCGTCCCCGAGCGCCTCGCCATGGCCGAAGCGGGCAAGGCCGAGACGATCAACTTCGACAAGGAGCATGTGTACGAACGGCTCCAAGAGATGACGCAGGGCCGCGGTCCCGACCGCTGCATCGATGCCGTGGGCTGCGAGGCGCACTCGCACGGCAGCTTCGACGCCGTCCTCGACAAGGTGAAGAAGACGATCAAGCTCGGAACCGATCGCGCGCACGTGTTCCGCGAGGCGCTCTACTGCTGCCGCAAGGGCGGCACGGTCTCGGTCCCCGGCGTGTATGTCGGCATGCTCGACATGGTTCCGTTCGGCGCGGCGATGAACAAGGGCCTATCCATTCGCACCGGCCAAACGCACATGCAGCGCTACACCAAGCCGCTACTCGCCAAGATCGAAGCGGGCGAGTTCGACCCGTCGTTCGTCATCACTCATCGAGTGCCGCTCGACGACGCGCCCAAGATGTATAAGACGTTCCGCGACAAACAGGACGGGTGCATCAAGGTCGTGCTCACGCCGTCCTGATCGGCATGCAACGCGACGCGAGGCGCCGGCGACTGTCGCCGGCGCCTCGTTGGTGTTGTGTCCCGCGCGAACGCCGCTAGACCGTGGAGCTGCTGTTCCCCTTGATCATGTGGACGAGCCACACGAGGATGACCGCGCCCACCGTGGCGACGAGAATCGACCAGATGATGCCGCCGCCGCCGATGCCCAGCATGCCGAACAGCCAGCCGCCGATCACGCCGCCCACGAGCCCGAGAAGCAGGTCCACGAGGATGCCGTAGCCCGCGCCCTTCATGATCTTGCCGGCCAGGAATCCGGCGACGATGCCAACGCAAATAGTGATGAGCATTTCGAAGCCCCCGATGATGGTGGTACAACGGGCGCCCGCTGCTGCCGCGCCGGTCTCGACATAGGCAAAGCCCGTACCGGGCTGTACAACGCGGCCCGACTTGGAGATCACGGATTCACTGTTCGCTTTGTGTCAGATGTGCTGAACCGAATGGCGAACCGGCGCGTGGGCAGCCAACACTTCGGCTTCTCGCACACCCAGGAGCCATCGTGTCCTCTATCAAGCTCACCCTCGCCGTCGCCGTCGCCTTTGCCGCGCCCCTCGGCGCCCAGGTCCAGGCCTCCGCCGACAACACGCCCGTCATGGACGCCAAGTCGGCGACCCATCTGCGCGACACGTACATGAACGATCTCGACACCGTGCACGTGAAGATTCTCGCATTGGCCAAGGCCATGCCCGCCGACAAGTACTCGTGGCGCCCGGGCGCCGGCGTGCGGTCGATCTCGGAGGCGCTCATGCACGTCGCGTCGGAGTGGTACGTCTTCAGTCCGATGTCCGTGGCCGGCACGCCGCCGGAGGATTTCCTTCCGAAGACAAGTACGCCGGCCGAACGCCGGACGGCGATGGGCGTGAAGCTGCAGTCGATGGAGAAGACGACCGGCAAGGACGCGGTGATCGCGGAGCTCGACAAGTCGTGGGCGTACTGCAAGACACAGCTCATGGCCGCCAACCCGTCGGAGCTCACGGGAAAGTACAAACCGTGGGGTCTTCCGCTCGACGAGGCGGCGTTCGGCATGGCCGGCGACATGCACGAGCATCTTGGCCAGCTCATCGCGTATGCGCGCTCGGTCGGCGTGAAGCCGCCCTGGAGCAAGTAGCGATGGAGTCGGCCGATCCGGTTACGGATCGAGTCCCATTGGCTGTTTGACGGCACCGCCTTCAGCGGTTTCTCGGAGGGAAACATTTGGCACCCATTGTGCCTAGCCTCGTAGGCTGACCCGGCACAATGATCCGTCCTGGTGCCGTTCCCCCACCCCGAGTTGACGCGATGACCGACGTGGCGATCACATCCACCGATCTCGAAAATGCCGCCGCCGGCGAGTTTCTCGGCCGTCAAATCGCGGAGCAGATCTCGGGATCGGCGGACGCGGTCGTGGTATTCGCGTCGCCGGGGAACGACTATCCGGCGCTGCTCACCGCGCTGAAGAAGGCATGCAATCCCAAGCTCATCGTCGGCTGTTCGTCGGCGGGAGAGTTCACCAGCGAAACGTCGGGCGCAGGACTCACATGCGCCTTCGCGCTCCGTTCGCCCGACATGCATTTCTCGGCGACGATCGGCCGCGACCTCGCGAAGCATCGCGACGCCGCGGTGCGCACCATCGTGTCCGGATTCAAGGGCACGGCGTCGCCCGAGTTCCGCTATCGCTCGGCGCTGATTCTCGTCGACGCGCTCGCCGGTTACACGGAAGACTTGATCGACAAGATGACCATGGCCACGGCGGGGACCTATCGCTTCTTCGGCGGCGGCGCCGGCGACAATGCCGCGTTTCAGAAGACGCTCGTCTTTCACGGCACCGAGGCATATACCGATGCGGCGGTCGCGCTCGAGATTTTGTCGAACAAGCCGATCGGCATCGGCGCGCGCCACGGCTGGCAGCCGGCCGGCGACGCGCTTCGCGTGACGGAGTCGGCCGACGCATGTGTGCTGAGCTTCAACGTCGCGCCCGCGGTCGAGGCGTTCGACGAACACGCGGAGTCGACGAATCAGGTGTTCGATCACGCGGCGCCCATTCCCTTCTTTCTGCACAACATCGTCGGCGTGGACACGGACTCCGGCTACAAGCTTCGCGTGCCCATCGGCGTGACCGAGCAAGGCGGCATCGTGGTGGCGGCGGATGTTCCGGCGGGATCGGCGGCGCACATCATGTCCACGGGAGCACGCTCCGCCGCCGACGCGGCCGCCGCTGCCGCACGCGATGCGCTCGACCAGGTCGAGCGGGAAGGCTTCCAGCCCAAGGCGGCATTGTTCTTCGATTGTGTCGCGACGCGGTTGCGGCTCGGCGCGGAGTTCACCGAGGAGTTGCGCGCGCTCGGCACGGAGCTTGGTTCCGTTCCGTTCGCCGGTTTCAATTCGCACGGGCAGATCGTTCGGGCAGAAGGGCAGTTCAGCGGCTTTCACAATTGCACCGCTGTCGTCTGCGTTTTTCCCGATTGACGGCGGCGTCGCGCCGGTGAACGACCTCCTGAGAATGGCGGTGCGGCTCGCCGACCCCGCCGACCGCGCCGCCGCCGCGACGGACCTCGCGCGCGCGCTGGGGGGTGAGACGCTGATCGTGTTCGTACGCGATCCCGAGGTCGGCGTGATGTTGTCCGCGCCTGGCTTTCCGCAGACGCTCCCGAATGGCCGCGCGTGGCGCGCGTTCTTGAAGGAGTGCCTCGCACGTGGCACGCACAGAGGCGAGCTGCCCGTGACACTCCGCGCCGCGCCGCTACCGGCGTTCGGCATTTGCGGCAACGACGACTGCGCCCTCGTGCTCCTCGGCGCCAGCGCGCCCGCGACCGATGTTGCGTGGCTCGGCATGCTCCTGCCGGCGTTGGCCGCCGCCTTTCGCGGGGAGTACGCGGCGCGCCTCGCCAGCGTTCGGCTCAACGCGGCGCAGGAATCGGCGCATCGCGCCGAGCAGCTCGCGACGGCGCTCAGCGGCATGCGGCAGGACATCCAGGTGGCGCTGATCGAAGCGCAGATGGTGCGCGCGGAGCTCGAGGAGGCGAACCTGCAGCTGCAGGATCAAGCGACGGAGATGGAAGCCCAGGCGAGCGAGCTGGAGATGCAGGCGGAGGAGCTCTACAAGACGAACACGGAGCTGGAGCGCGCGCGTCAGGTTGCCGAAGACGCGAACCGCGCCAAGTCGGAGTTCCTCGCGACGATGAGCCACGAGCTGCGCACACCGCTCAACGCGATCTCCGGACACGTGCAACTCTTGGAGCTCGGCATCTACGGCCCGCTCAACGAGCAGCAGCTCACGGCGCTCCTCCGAGTGGACCGCAGCCAACGGCACCTACTCGGCCTGATCAACGACATTCTCAACCTGGCGCGGATCGAGGCGGGGCGTGTGGACTACCACATCGCGCCCGTCGCCATCGCCGACGCGCTCGCCGACATGGCCCCGATGATCGAGCCGCAGCTCGCCGCGCGGGATCTTCGCTACACGGTCGCCCTCGCCGATCCCAAGCTGTGCGTCGACGCTGACCGCGAGAAGTTGCAGCAGGTATTGCTCAACCTCCTGTCGAACGCGGTGAAGTTCACGGCGCCGGGCGGCTCGGTGAGCGTGACCTGTACGCAGGAGGTGTCGTCGGTCGCGGCGATTCACGTGACGGACACCGGCCGTGGCATTCCGAGCGAAAAGCTCGAGTCCATCTTCGAGCCGTTCGTTCAGGTGGACTCGAGCCACGGCCGCGAGGGCCAGGGCACGGGCCTCGGCCTGGCGATCAGCCGCGACTTGGCGCGGGGCATGGGCGGCGATCTCGCCGTCACGAGCACGTTCGGGGTCGGCTCGACGTTCACGCTCTCGTTGCGGACGACGGCGTCGACCCCCTAGCCTGTCCCTCTCAGTCGTTGCAAACTGAACGGTGCACGTTTCCGCGCCGTCCCCACACGGAGCCAATTAATGTTTCGTCGTCTCACGACGCCGGCACTGGCGCTCGTCCTCGCCGCGCACGCACTCCTCGCGCACGCACTCGCCGCGCAGGACACCGCCCGCAAAGCCACGCCGAAAAAGCCAGACCTCGAGCTGCAGCCGGCCCGGTCCATCGATCTCGACACCGACGAAGGCACCTGGATCTCGCTCGACGTGAGCCCCGACGGGCGCACGATCGTCTTCGACCTGCTCGGCGACCTGTACACGATGCCGATCGCCGGCGGTGCCGCGACGGCGTTGACCAGCGGCATGGCGTTCGACGCGCAGCCGCGCTTCTCCCCCGACGGAAAGCTCGTGCTGTTCACGAGCGACCGCGACGGCGGCGACAACGTGTGGACGATCGATCTCGCGACCAAAGCGACGCACGAGATCACGAAGGGCAAGTCGGCCCGCTATCGCTCGCCCGCCTGGACGCCCGACGGACAGTACGTCGTCGTGTCGCGCGCCGCGGCGGCGATCGGTACGTCGAAGCTCTGGATGTATCACAAGGACGGCGGCGGGGGCATCCAGCTCGTTCGCGACCCCACGCCGCTCAACGGCGCGATTCCGGTGAGCACGCTCGGTGCCGCGTTCGGCAAGGACGACCGGTACATCTGGTACGCGCAGCGCGGCGCGTCGTGGGAGTACAACGCCGGGCTGCCGCAGTATCAGCTCATGACCTTCGACCGGAAGACCGGCCGGCGCGAAGCGCGCGCCAACACGTACGGCTCAGCGTTCCGCCCGGCGCCGTCGCCCGACGGAAAGTATCTCGTGTACGGCTCGCGGTACGAGGCGCAGACCGGGCTTCGCATTAGAGATCTCTCAACGAGCGAAGAGCGCTGGCTCGCCTACCCCGTGCAGCGCGACGAACAGGAATCCGTTGCCCCGCTCGACGTGTATCCCGGCTACGCGTTCACGCCCGACTCGAAGGCCATCGTCGTCTCCTACGGCGGCAAGATCTGGCGCGTGCCGGTCGACGGCTCCGCGGCGACCAACATTCCCTTCCGCGTGCAGACGAAGATCGACCTCGGCCCCAAGCTCGCGTTCACGTATCCCATCGCCGACTCCGCCGAGTTCACGGTGCACCAGATCCGCGATGCGGTGCCGAGCCCGAATGAGAAGCAGCTCGCGTTCATTGCGCTCGATCGGTTGTACATCATGGATTATCCCAGCGGTACGCCGCGCCGAATCGTCGACGTCGACGGCACCGAGGCCGAGCCCTCGTGGTCGCCCGACGGCAAGTCGGTGGCGTTCGTCACTTGGACGCGCGAGGGCGGGCATCTCTACAAGGTTGCCGCGGCCGGCGGACGGCCGGTGCAGCTCACGCCGGGCAACGCGCAGTGGTCCACGCCCGCGTGGTCGCCCGACGGCAACCGCGTCGTCGCCGTGCGCAGCCCCGCGCAGCAGACGCGCGAGCAGTCCGGCTTCATGGGCGGCGCTGAATTGGTGTGGGTGCCCGCGGCCGGTGGTGCGGCAACGTTGATCGCGCCCGCGCAGGGACGCAGCGGTCCGCACTTCGTCCAGGCCGACACAGGCCGCATCTATCTCTACAGCGGCGGCGAGGGTCTCGTCTCCATTCGCTGGGACGGCACCGACTCGCGCAGCCACGTGAAGGTCACCGGCTACAGCGGCGCCGAAGCGACGCAGCCCGCGTCGGCGCTCTCGATCCGCATGGCGCCCGTCGGCGACCGCGCGCTCGTACAGGTGTCGAACGACGTCTACCTGGTCTTCGTCCCGCAGGTCGGCGATGCGCCGACGATCAACCTCGCCAATCCGTCGAACGCGTCGGTGCCGGCGAAAAAGCTCTCAGAGATCGGCGCGCAGTTCCCCGTGTGGAGCGCCGATGGAAAGCTCGTGCATTGGTCGATCGGCCATTCGCACTTCGTGTACACCGCCGACAGCGCCTTCGCGAATCCCGATACAACCACGCGCCGCGACTCCACGGCGCGCGACTCGGCGGCGAAGAAGGCGACGTATCACGGCATCGAGACGCCAATCGTCATCAAGGCCCGCCGCGACGTGCCGCAGAGCAGCGTGCTGCTGCGCGGCGCGCGCATCGTCACGATGAAGGGCAACGACGTGATCGAGCGCGGCGACATCCTCGTGCGCAACAACCGCATCGCCGCGATCGGCGCGTTTGGCAGCGTCCAGGCCCCGTCTGACGTGCGAGTGATCGACGTGAGCGGCAAGACGATCGTACCGGGCTTCGTCGATACGCACGCGCACCCCGACGTGGAGCGCGGCGAGCACCAGCAGCCCTGGTCGTACCTCGCCAACCTGGCGTACGGCGTCACGACGATGCGCGATCCGCAGACGGGCACCACCGACGTGCTCACGTACGAGGATGCGGTCGCCGCCGGCGCCGCCGTTGGGCCGCGCATCTACTCGACCGGCCCAGGCCTGTTCGCGTCGACGTACGTGCCCCAACAGGGCGAGGAGATCAACAACCTCGAGGACGCCCGCCGCATCATGCGACGGTATTCACAGTACTATGATACGCATACGCTAAAAATGTACATGGCTGGCAACCGCCAGCAGCGGCAGTGGATCGTCATGGCGGCCAAGGAGCAGAACATCATGCCCACTACCGAGGGCGCGCTCGACTTCCGCTACGACATGACGATGGCCATGGACGGCTATCCGGGGCAGGAGCACAACATCCCGATCACGCCGCTCTACAAGGACGTCGTCAGCCTCATGGCGCAGTCGGGCATCGCTTACACGCCCACGCTCATCGTCGCGTATGGTGCGCCGCACGCCGAGAATTACTGGTACACCCACGAGCCGCCGTACAACGATCCGAAGATGCAGCGCTTCACTCCCTACCAGGAGCTCGCCGCCAAGGCGCGCCGCCGCGGCCGCGGCACCACCGGCGGCGGCAACGACGGCGGGTGGTTCATGGATGAGGAGTACAACTTTCCGCTCGTCGGCCACGCGATGAACGACATCGTGAAGGCCGGTGGCCACCTCGGCGTCGGCAGCCACGGCCAGCTCAACGGCATCGGCTACCACTGGGAGCTTTGGTCCTACGCCATGGGCGGCATGAGCCCCATGGACATCCTCCGCTGCGCCACGATCTTCGGCGCCGAGGCGATCGGCCTCCAGACCGACCTCGGCTCACTCGAGCCGGGCAAGCTCGCCGACCTCGTCGTGTTGGACGGCAACCCGCTCGAGAACATCCGCAACACCAACACGATTCGTTACGTGATGATGAACGGGCGAATGTACGACGGGAATACGTTGGATGAGACGTACCCGAGGCAGAAGAAAATGGATCGGGTATTGGGAACTCCTGAAAGGCCGAATGTAAAAGCCGGAATTACCCCGTAACGTTCTTGGCTCATAGCTGGCAGCTCGCTAGCTCACAGCTCGCTGCTGGGGCTCGCTTTCACTATCGCGCGCCCCATCAAGCATCGCGACCAGGAACGCGAGCCCCGGCATCGAGCCATGAGCCTGCGAGCTGCCAGCGTCGAGCCGGACGACACGTGCGAAGTCGACGCCCTTCCTTGCGCGCCGTTCGGCTAGTGCCTATCGTCGGCGAGGAATCGTCGCCACCTCAACGCTCGAGCGTTCGTCCCATGCCGGACCCGCGAAGCTTCGCCGACTCGGAGGGGATGCAGTGGGAAGTGCGCGAGATTCACTCGCAGCTCCTGTCCGAGCAGCTCGGCAGATTGCTGGGGAACGAAGAGCGGCGCCGTGGCGGCTGGCTGGTGTTCGAGGCGGCCGACGGCGAGAAGCGGCGACTGTCGCCCTTTCCTCCCGACTGGCACACGGTCACGCCCTTCGAGCTCGAGCGGTGGTGCATGCGCGCCATACGCGTGCCGCCGGCGCCGGCTCGCCGCAAGGAAGACTGAGCGCCGGCTACCGGTTGAACGGCTGTTCCTGAATCCAGTTGAACCGGCGGCTCATGAGGAGATACTTCTTCTCGTCGATGCGCTTGAAGGTGGCGACGATCGAATCGCCGGCAACGCGTCCCGACAGCACGAGCTGGCCGTTCGACGCGCGCGTGTAGCTGAGCTTCATTTTCACCGTCGTGTCGAAGCGGCCGGTGAGGAGCACCGTCTTCGCGGTGGTATCCACCTGCACGCTGTACCGCGTGAGCGAGTCCGTCATCGAGCGCATGCTCGCGCGATCGAACTGGCTGAACACCACGCGCTTCCAGATCGACGCGTCGGTGATCACGAGCGGCACCGCCTGTCCGTTGCGGGTCATCGACTGCACGTCGTAGATCCCGAAAAGCGGCGGCTTGGGCGCGTCCGGTCCGCTCGACACGAAGCGTGCGTGGCCTGACGCCACGTTGCCGAACACCGCGTACGCCACGAGCAGCGAGCGAAAGACGAGCGACGCCCGATGCATGGCCGGTGTCGCGTACAACGGCTTGATCTCGGCCGGCTCCGTGCGCCGGTGGCGCACCACGAGATTGAAGATCCGCGGCATGTCCGGCGCCGCGAGGAAGATCGCCATCAGCAGCAGGTTCGCCGAGTAGATCTTCACCGGCACGTCGTACGTGAAGTTCAAGATGACGACGTTGCCCAGCACGGCCATGAGCAGCAGCGCGCCCGCCGTGGTCGTGCGGCGGAAGCAGAGGAGAAAGCCGCCCAGCGCATCGTCGGCACCTGGGGCGGCGACGGCTACGCGATGATCTTCGACATCACCGACGTCAACAACATCATCAAGACCGATTCGGTGAAGGTCGACGCCCGCACGATCAACGACGTGACTGTGTCGCCGGGCGCGAAGTACGCGGTGATCGCCCGCGAGGGCGCCTCGAATCGCGTGAACGGCGTCGTGCTGCTCGACATCTCCACGCCGGCGCACCCGAAGATCGCGTCGTCGTTCGACCAGAACCTCACCGGCGGCGTGCACAACATGTTCGCCACCGACGACTATCTGTACGCCGTGTCGGGCGGCCAGAAGTACGTGATCATCGACGTGAAGGACATCAAGAATCCGAAGTACGTCAGCGAGTACGAGCATCCCGGCGCGCGCCTGCACGATCTCTGGGTGCACGACGGCATCGCCTACTCCGCCCAGGGCGGCGCAGGCACGGTGGTCGTCGACGTCGGCAACGGCAAGTACGGCGGCACGCCGCAGAAGCCGAAGCTGATCACGGTGTACGCGGTGAACTCCGGCCACGAGATCTATCCGTACTTCCAGAAGTCGACGGGCAAGACGTACCTGTTCATCGGCGACGAAGAGATGAACCGCGCCGGCCGCGTGTACGAGGGCACGAACTATCAGCTCAGCGGACCGGGCGGCGTGCCGCCGCGCAACGGCGTGCCGCAGACGTCGGGCGGCTTCACGCACATCGTGGACTTCACCGACCCCATGCACCCGATCCCCGTGGGCCAGTATCACATGGAGGACTACGGGTCGCACGACATCATCGTCGAGAACGACATCCTCTACCAGGCCTACTACGACGGCGGCGTCCGCGTCGTGGACGTGTCGGGTGAGCTGATGGGCAACCTCGCCGACCAGAGCCGCGAGATCGCGGTGTTCAAGTCGTTCGATCCCACCGGCTACACCGCGAACGCGCCGTTCGTGATGAACGCGATGCCGTGGAAGAAGGACTTCGTGCTGTTCACGGACTTCAACAGTGGCCTGTGGGCCGCGAAGCTGGAGCCGAAGACGCCCGTCGTGCCGTAGTGCTTGCTCCGGCACGGCGGCGCTGATCGAGCGTTGCTTTGGCCGGCATTTGCACGAGGATCAAGTTCGAACCACTCTTGTCGCATCGCCATCCCGCGCGCGACATCGACGACCGTTAGGGCTTCTTTCCGGTGAGCAGTTGCGCGGCAATCTTCTCCGCCATCCCCTTCGCGTCGGCCGTGTCGTCGTTCGTGAGGATGATGATCGCCGCATGCTTGTCGGGAAAGCGGACGAACGCACTGCGCTTTCCGCCCGCCGCGCCGTACGCGCTCAGCCGGTTGGCGTTGCGGTAGGTGTCCACCTGCCAGCCCTTCGTGTAATCGATCGCCGTGTCGCGGTTGAACGTGCGGGGGCTCTGCAGACCGAGCTCGAGGCGATAGAGCTCGTCGACGTCGGACAGCACCTGGCCGTCGGGTGTCGCGGACGTCTTGTGCATGCCGATGGGCGTCGAGACGCGCCGGGTGATGCAGTTCTGGAACGGCGTGCTCGGCGGCGCCGTGCCGCGACCGCGACCGGCGCCGCGCGCCGCCGGCGCGCTGTCGTTCGCCGGCGCGGCGGCCGCACCGCCGCGTGCCGGTGCGTCCGGAATCTGCGCGCACAGCGCGTTGAAGACGTCGGTGATGCCGCCCACGTTGAACTGCGGCACCGTGGTCGTGGGCATGTACTTCGGCTGGTCGGCAATCCCGAACGACTGGTCGATGAACACCTTGCCGTCCTGGGCGACGAGCACCGTGGCGCCGCCGGCCGACGGATCTGAGTATTTCTTAAAGAGAGAACTGATAAGCTGCGCGGTGACCGGCGAGTCGTCGGCGGCGCGGTGCGTCACGCGGCGGGTCGCCAGGTTGTAGACGTCGCCCGGATGCAGCGTCAGGAAGGGCTTGCCGCCGTCGGTGGCGTCCTTGCCGCCGTACACGAACGCCTTGTTGCGCCCCACGATCCGCGCGGTGTCGCCGTTCACCACCCACGCGGTGCCCTCGTCCTCGGAGATCGCCAACAGATCGGGATACTTCGGCATGATCGAGTCGGCGAGGTCGGCCAGCCGCTCGCGCGCGACGACGTGCTGGTCGATGCCCACGCCTTTCAGATAGGCAAACCCCTTTTCATAGCCGGGGGAGTCCATGATGAAATTGTTATTCGACGGCGCGCCGCGCACCAAGAAGTCGCCGATGATCGAGGCGCCCGCCGACGAGCCGGCGATCACCCCACCGCGCGCCAGCACGTTGCGGAACTCCGTCTCGCTCTTCGTCCCGGCGTACGAGTCGACGAGATGAAACTGTCGTCCGCCCTCGAACCAGATGCCGCCGGCCTTCTTCAGGATCGCCACGAACGAATCCGAGTCGGCGAGCTTCCGGTCGTTGGTGTGGTAGACGTAGATGTTCTTCGCGCCGGCGTTCTTCCAGCCGCGCGTGCCCGGCGCATCCTGCGCATAGACGGTGTCGCCGCCCGCGGTCGGCACGTCGATGATCAGCGCATCCGGCCCGCCGGCCGCCTCGATGAACTTGGCGTAGAGGTCGGGGCCCATCGAGCCGCCGCCCACCACGATGACCGTGCCGTGCGCCGGTCCCACCTTGGGCGTCTGGGCAACCAACGCGGGAGACGCAACGAACAGCGCCACGGCGGGCGCAATGAGCAGCGCGCCGAGCGCGCGAACGACGACAGACATGAAGACCTCGACCGGGAAGTGGACCGGCCAAGAAGCTATCAGCCGGAGCGCGGAAGGGCGAGCGTGAAGGTCGATCCGTACCCGATAAAACTTTCCACCGTGAGGTCGCCCCCCATGGCACGCGCCAGGGCGCGGCTGATCGCCAGCCCCAAACCGATGCCGTCTCTCGTGCGCGTATAGTTGTTGTCCACCTGGACGAACGGATCGAAGATCGCGTCGACCTTCTCCGGCGGAATCCCGATGCCCGTGTCGCGCACGCCGATGAGCACCTTCGCGCCGCGGCACTCGCATTCGACCATGATCCGGCCGCCCGGATCGGTGAACTTGGTGGCGTTCGTCAACAGGTTGAGGATCACCTGCTGCAGCTTCTCCTGGTCCGCCCGCACGAGGATCGACGGGTCGCAGCCCGCGAACGAATAGTGCAGCCCCTTCGACGAGAGCTGCGGCAGCACCAGCGCCTCCGCGCCGCGCAGCGCTTCGCCCACCGGCACGTCGGCGAGCTCGTACCGCAGTGTGCCCGACTCGACCCGCGCGTAGTTCAGCACCTGGTTGATCAACCCGAGCAGATGGCGCTGGCTGCGCTGAATGCGTTCGAGCGCCTCCCGCTGGTCGTTCGTCACCGGGCCCTGGATGCCCATGTCGAGCAGCTCGGCGTATCCGCCGATGGCGTTGAGCGGCGTGCGGAGCTCGTGGCTCATCACCGCGAGAAACTGTCCCTTCGCACGATTCGCCTGTTCCGCGAGCAACCGGGCCTTCTCCGCGTCGGCGGGCGCCGCACGCTCGAGCTCGAGCAACCCGTCGCGATTCTCGAGCGCGACGCGAAGCTCCTCTTCACGCGCCCGCAATGCGTCGACGGTGCGCAGCAGCTCGGCCTGCAATCCTTCCCGGCGCGCCACCTCCGTGGACAGCGACTTGGCGCGCTGCTGCAGCAGCGTGATCTCGACGAGCCGCGCGCCCTCGTCCTGCTCGGCGAACCCCTCCGTCGGGAGGACGCGCGAGTGCGTTCCACAGATCGCCTGAAAGTCCTCCGAATGCGCGGCGTCGGTGAAATTCCCCATCGCGTACGCGCAGAGCAGCGAAAACTCGTAGTCCGCGCTCAGCTCGTTCCAGAGACTCTCGAGCCGGATCGCGCCCGCCGGATTGTCGTCCTTCCAGAGCAGATCGACCATCTCGCCGTACGCGAGGATCGCCCCGCCCGCGGCGAGCGCGCGGCTGCGCTCCACCACGGGAGCGATCGTCGCGCGGAATTTTTCCGCGTCGGGAATGCCGTCGACCATGAATTGGTCGAGCGTCGCGCGGGCGTCGAGCGCCGTGAGCTGCCCCACCATGCGCGCGCGGTCCACCTTGATCCCGCGGGCTTTCAACGCCTTCGCGAACGCGCGCCGATGCGCCTCCGTGGCAATGACCACCGCGGCCTGGCCGGCGGTGAGCCCCTGGGCGAGAAAATCGAGTCGCCGCGATCGTCTCGATCGTCTCGCGCCACGCCGGATGTGTTGATCGCTGTCATGTCCTTTTTTCCATAAGGGCGCGCTGGCCGCATGCCCCCTGTGCAATTAAATGGCCGCGCGTTCGTGCGCGCGGCGTTCATGGCCGAGGCCGCCGTTACGTTGGAACGGTTCTTCCAACATTATCGGTCCAGCTCGTTTCTTTCCGCCGGCCCACCTTCCGGAGTACGACCCGTGCCCATCGATCTCACCAGATTCGGACTCGGCGAGATGCTGCGCTGCTGCCTGGAGATCCGCCGCGTGGCCCGTAACGAGCCGACGATGGAAGCGACGGCACGCCGCGTCTGCGGCTTCTTTTACGATGAGCTGACCACCCCGGAAGGAGCCCGCGCCTGCGCGCTCGTCCGCTGCTACAAGACGCACGCCTACGGACACCTGCCCGACGATCTCCGCCGGTTCGCCAAGCGCGCGCTTCGGTCGAACGAGGCGGAGGTCGAGCTCACCGATTCCATGCGCTGCCTCACCCTGCTCGCAACCGTCGGTGACGACCCGAGTTGGAACGAGCGCCATCTGTCCAAGGGGCACCAGGCCGTTCCTCTTCCCAGCCCGCAGATCGTGCAGCGTGCGCCGATGATCGCGCAGCTCATTCACGAATTCGGACTCGCCCTGAGCGACGTGGTGCAACCCTCCCCCGACGTCATGCGCAAGCTCGAGGGCAAGACGTACGGCGTGTTTCACGTCGCGGAGGCGAGCGGAAGTCCCTACATCCCGGCGCAGGCCCAATTCGTCGAGCGCCACGCCATTCGGTCCGTGCTCGGCTTCGGCGGCTCGCTCGCGGGCGGCGATCTCTTCGCCGTCATCCTCTTTACACGCACGCTCATCTCGAACGACATCGCCGACCGCTTTCGTACGGTCGCGCTCGACGTAAAGGGGTGCCTCGTACCATTTGCCGAGGATGAAGTGTTCGAGCCAGGGCCCACCGCGCGCTAGATGACGCAGCCCCTCCCGATTCTCTATCCGGCACCGTTCGCGCCGGATAGATTGCGCCTTGAATGACTCGCCATCCGTGCCGCCGATGAAAAAGGTACTCGTCGTTGATGACTCCGCTACGATGCGGCGAATGATCATCGCGTCGCTGACCACGATCGGCGAGGTGAGCTTCGATCAGGCCGTGAGCGGCCTCGAAGCGATCGAGCGTGTCACGCTCGCGCCGGTCGATCTCGTCATGCTCGACCTCAACATGCCCGACGTACACGGGCTCGAGGTGCTCCGCTTCATCCGCGGCCACGGCGCGCTGCGCGACCTCCCGGTCGTCGTGCTCACGACCCGCGGCGACGACGACAGCCGCGCCGCGGCGCTGCGCGAAGGCGCCACGCTGTACCTGACGAAGCCGTTCGCTCCGGCCTCCGTCGTGGCGCAAGTTCGGCCGCTGCTCGCGGCAACACGAACGTGAGCGCCGACGGCGGCGGCGGCGGAAGCCAGTTCTTCGAGGAGTTCATCGACGACTACTTCTCCGAGTGCGACGAGCATCTGGCCACGGTCCGACGAATTCTCCTCGCGCTCGAGACCGCGGCCGGCGAGCCGCCCGACGCCACCCGGTTGCAGGAGCTGTCGCGCGCGCTGCACACGCTCAAAGGTCTCTCCGGCATGGTGGGGCTCTCCTCCGCGGAAGAGGTCGCGCACGCGATGGAGGACGCCGTCCGCGCACTCCAGGGCGAGACGAGCGCGCCGGCCGAGCTGCTCGAGGCACTGTTCAGCGGCGAATCGCTGCTCGAAGCCTGCGTCACCTCGCGCCGCGACGGAACTGCTCCGCCGTCGCCGGGCCCGTACGTCGATCGCGTGCGCGACGTGCTCCGTCTCCTCGAGGAGGAATCGACCGAAGCGAGCATGCAAGCCCGTGAATCGGTCGGCCTGCAAGCGGTGGGAACGAGCTCGCACAGCTTCGAGTTCGTGCCCTCCGCCGAGCTCGCGGCGCGCGGCGTCGGCGTCGAGATGATTCGGCAGCGCCTGCTCTCCCTTGGCGAGATCACCTCCACCATTCCGCGCGTACGGCAGACGGGCGGGGTCGTGTTCGAGTTCACCGTCTCGGTCCGCGACGGTGTGGCGCCGATCGACGCTTGGCGTGCCGATGGACTGTCGTGGGAGCCGTGGCTCCCCGAATCGGCCGGGCCCGTCGGCATGGTCGTTCACGCCTCGCGACCGGCGTCGGCGCCGATCGCCGCCACGGCCTCCAACGTCGTGCGCGTCGATCTCGCGCGCCTCGATGACCTCATGCGCATGGTCGGCGAGCTCGTCGTGAGCCGTGCGCGGCTCGGCGAATCGGTGACACGCGCGAGCGGCGGCATGACGCCGAACGCCTGGGAAGACTTGAACGAGGCGAACGAGACGATCGAGCGGCAGCTGCGCGCGATTCGCGAAGGAGTGATGCGGATTCGCCTCGTGCCCATCGGCGAGGTGTTCGAGCGCATGCGCTTCGCGATGCGCGACATCGCGCGCGAAACGGGAAAGGCCATCCATCTCGAGTTCTCGGGACAGGATACCGAGATCGACAAGCTCGTCGTCGATCGCATGCTCGAGCCGCTGCTCCACCTCGTTCGCAACTCGGCGAGCCACGGCATCGAATCGCGCGCCGACCGCATCGCCGCCGGCAAGCCGGGCGAAGGCACCATCTCGCTGCGCGCTCGTGCCGCCGGTGACCGCATCGTGCTCGAGGTCGAAGACGACGGCGCGGGAATCGACGTGCACCGCGTCGGCCGCCGCGCACGCGAGATGGGCCTCGTCACCACCGCCGAGGCACTCGCTCCCGACGCGCTCCTCGACGTGATCTGCTCGCCCGGCTTCTCCACGCGCGAGACGGCCGACATGGCGAGCGGCCGCGGCGTCGGCATGACGGTCGTGCGCACCACGATCCGCAGTCTGGGCGGCGAGCTGTTCGTCGACTCCGTCCTCGGACACGGCACGCGCTTCACGATCGAGCTGCCGCTCACGCTCATGATCACCGACGCGCTGATTCTCGAGATCGGCGATCAGGCCATGGCGATTCCGCAGATTGTCCTGCGCGAGATTTTGCCGCTCGACCCCGCGGCCGTCACGCGCTTCGAGAACAACGAGGTGCTCACCTATCGCGGACGCGTGGTGCCGCTCGTGAACCTCGGCGCGCTCTTCAACTTTCCGTCGCGGCCCGGCGTGGCGCGGCACGTGTTGATCGTCGGCAGCGACCTGCATCTCGCGGGGCTGGTCGTCGATCGCGTCCTCGGGCTGCGCGAGATCGTCGTCCACCCGGTGGCCGACCCGCTCATCGCCGTACCCGGCGTGGCCGGCGCCACGGAGTTGGCCGACGGCCGCGTCAGCCTCATCCTCGATGCGGCGGCGCTCGTGCGCGGCACGCGCGATCGCGGCGCGCGCGCTGCCCTGCGCACCTTGCAGCCGGGCGCGCCGAACGTCGCGGGCGCGCTGACCACACCGGAGCACTTATGGGCGTAAATGCGAGCGGCGCCGAGTCGTACGTGCTGTGCGAGCTGGCGGGCACGACGTACGCGCTGCGCAGCGACGACATCGAACAACTCGAAATGGTGGGACAGCTCACTCCCGTGCCGAACGCGCCGGCGTTCGTCGACGGCGTGACGTCGGTGCGCGGCCGCGTGATTCCCGCCATCAGTCTCCGCGCGCGCTTCGGCTTCGAGCGTCAGCCGCACGATCTCCGCAGCCGACTGGTGATCGTACGCGCCGAGGGGCGCGCCGTAGGCCTGATCGTCGACAACGCACGTGAGTTCGCGGCCATTCCGGAGGCCACGATTCATCCGCCGCCCGACGGGCTCTCCGAGCTGAGCAGCCGCTATCTCCGCGGCATGGCGCAGCTCGGCGAGCGATTGGTGCTCATTCTCGACGTCGCTGAACTGTTGCGCGTCACGGAGGCGCCGTCTCCGTCGCTCGCCGCGGCCGCGCTTTCCGCCGAAATTCTACCGTCGATCGTATAACGACTCGAGGATCCAGCATGCGCAACCCATTCGGAAAATCCAACGGCTCGGCGAACGGCAGTGCGGTGATGCACGCCGACGCCGGACGCATCGCCTCGACCGCCAACACCGTCGCCGATCAATGTGCCGCGATCATGCGCGGCAGCGAAGCGCAGATGTCCGTCATCGAGAGCGCGATCGTCACGGCGACCGAGGTGTCGCATTCGCTCCGCCAGACGGCCGACCAAGCCGACTCGGTCTCGACGTCGGGCGAAGAGCTCGCGTCGTCGGTCAACGAGCTCGCCGCGTCGATCGAGCAGATCGCGGCCGGCACGACGAGCCTCGCGACGTCCATCGCCGAAACGGCCGCGTCGGTCGAGGAGTCGAGTCGGTCGATCAACACAGTCGCCGGCACGGCGCGCACGATGAGCACCGCGGCGAACGAGGTCGCGACGGGCATGGTCGAGATGACGTCGTCGGTCCAGGAGGTGACGCGCGAGGGTGAATCGCTCGCCACGTCAGTCGTGCAGGTCGCGTCGGCGGTGGAGCAGATGGCGCGCTCGATCGACGCCGTGCGCGGAAATGCCGACGAGCTCGCGGCTGCCGCGGAGGAAACGTCGGGCTCGATCAACAGCATGGCGGCGTCGATCGAGCAAGTCGGCGCGAGCGCCGAGAACATGGCGGGGCTCATCGAGGAGGTTGCCACCTCGATCGAGGAGACCGCGCGCTCGGTCGACAGCGTCGCGCAGAACGCCGAAACGATCACGAAGTCCATCGACAACGCCGCGACCACCGCCACCGAGCTCGATCGCTCGATCCGCGGCGCGGCGCTCATCGTCGGCGAAGCGAACGACATCGCCAAGCGCGTGGCGCGCGACGCGGAAGAAGGCGGCCAGGCCGTCGACCGCTCGATCGAAGGGCTGTCGCGCGTGCGCGAATCCATGGCGCAGTCGGCGGTGGTCGTGAAGGAAGTCGGCAAGCGCGCCGAAGACATCACGACGATCGTCGACACCATCAACCTCATCGCGGAACGGACCAACCTCCTCTCGCTGAATGCGTCGATCGAAGCGGCGCGCGCCGGTGAAGCCGGCCGCGGCTTCGCCGTCGTCGCCGAGGAGATCCGCAACCTCGCCGACCGCTCGGCCAAGGCGACGGCGGACATCGCCGCGATCATCAAGGCGTTGCAGAACGTGGTGCAGGAAGCGGTGTCGTCGTCGTCGGAGGGACAGCGCGTCGCCGAGGAGAGCGGCCGGTTGGCTGCCGACGGCGCGGCGGGCCTGCGCCGCATTCTGGCCGGCATCGCGCAGACGTCGACCAAGGTGGAGCAGATCGCGCGGGCCAGCGACGAGCAGTTGGCGGCGGGGCAGAACGTCGTCACGGTCATCACCGCGGCGGCGAACCAGGCCAAGCAGGTTTCCGCCGGCACCGCCGAACAGTCGAAGGCGCTGCAGGGATTGGTGCGGACGACCGCACAGATGCGAGCTGTCGCACAACAGGTGACCCAGGCGATGAACGACCAGGGCCGGTCCTCGCGCGAGATCATCAAGGCGGGCCAGAACAGCGCGAGCCTCGCCGGCCAGGTGCGCCGCGCGATGAACGAGCAGGCCTCGTCGGCGACGCAGATCAGCGGCGCGATCGACTCGGTGCGGCGTGGCTCGTTGGCCACGGCGCGCGCGCTGGCCGAGCAGGCGACGGCGGGCGAACAGATCAGCGCCGGCGCGGCGGGACTCACGAAGATGATCGCCACCGTCAGCTCGGCGATGGCCGAGCAGGCCACTGCGATGTCGCAGATCTCCGCGGCCACCGACACGATTCGACGGCAGACCGATCAGACGAACAAGGGCATGGCCGAGCAGTCCCGCGCCGCGGGAGACCTGACCACCGCCACGCGCAACATCGCCACGCAGGTGGTGCTCATCACCCGCGCCAACAAGGAGCAGTCCGAGGCGACGGCCTCGCTCGCGCAGAGCCTCAGCGAAGCGCAGCGGCTGGGACTGAGCGCTGCACAGGGCGCGCGTGACACGGGGCTACTGACGCAACAGCTGGCGGAGCGCGCACGGTCGCTCGGACAGGGCGCAAGCTGAGACGTTCGTGATGCGCCGCCCCCAATCCGTTGGAGTGTTCACCACCGATCGCGCGCTCGTGGTGCAGTCGTGGGACGCGTGGATCGCGCAAGCGACCGGCATCCCCGAGTCCGCGGCGGCAGGACAGCCGCTGTCGCATCTGTATCCCGAGCTCGCCGAGCGCGGCTTGTTGGCGCGGCTGCGTCGCGTGGCCGAGGGCTCCGGCGTGGACGTGCTCGCGCCGGCGTTTCACAAGTATCTGCTTCCCTGCCCGCCGCGCGACCGCACGTCCCGCTTCGAGCGGATGCGCCAGCACGTGACCATGGCGCCGCTGCGGAATCACGACGGCGTCGCCGGCGTGATCGTGACGATCGAGGACGTCACCGAGCGCTTCGACCGCGAGCGCCGGCTCGCCGCCGATCTCGACAGTCACGACGAAAGCGTTCGCCTGCGCGCCGCGAAGTCGCTCGCCGCGGGTGGCGAATCGCCGGCCCTCCTCGCCAACGCGCTCACCGACGCGAGCTGGCGCGTGCGCCGCGTCGCGGCCGAGGCCATGGCCGAGGGCGGCGGCCGCGAAGTTACTGAAACGCTCATCGAGGCGCTTCGCGAGCATCACCGCAATCCGGCGCTGCTCAACGCGGCGCTCACCGCGCTCACGCGGAGCCGCGCGGACGTCGTCTCGATGGTCGTTCCGCTGCTCGACACGCACGACGCCGAAGTTCGCACGTACGCCGCCCTGGCGCTCGGGTTGATGGACGACTCGCGCGCCGTGCCCGCGCTGATCGCCCATCTCGGCGACGACGACGTCAATGTGCGTTTCCACGTCATCGAAGCCCTGGGGCGCATCGGAGACCGCGACGCGGCGGACGCGATCGCGACCGTCGCCGAGTCGGGCGATTTCTTTCTTGCGTTCGCGGCGCTCGACGCGCTTGCCGCCATCGGCGAGCCGCACGTCGCTGCCCGGCTCCTGCCGCTCCTCGACGACGAGATGCTCCTACCGGCGACTGCCGCCTGCCTCGGCGCGATCGGCGCGGAAGACGTTGCCATTCCGCTCGCGCGCCTCACGGCGGATGACAGAATCCCGGTCGCGCCCATCGCCCTCGCGCTCGCCGACGTGCACGACCGCATGGAATCGGAGTTCGGCGAAGGCGCGCTCATTGCCGACTTCGCGCGCAGCGTGATGACGGCCGATTCGGCCCGTTTCATGATCGCGGCGCTGCCGGACGCGAGCGTCGAAGAGCTGCGCGGGCTGGTGATCGTGCTGTCCTGGTTGCCCTTCGAGGGCATCGATCGCGCGCTCGCGCAGTTGCTCACCCACGATGCCGTGCGGTCAATCGTGGCCGACCGAATCGCCGGGCGGGGCGTTGCCGCCGCCGCGCACATCGAGGAAGCCGCGCGCGACGCGGCGGACGACGTGCGCAAAGCCGCGGCCTTCGCGCTCGGCCGCATCGGCTGCAGCGCGTCCGTCCCCACGCTCGTCGCGTGGTTGCACGAACACGAGCCCGACGTCGTCATCGCCGTGGCTGGCGCACTCGGTGCGATTGGCGACCGCCGCGCGTTTACTCCGCTGCTCGCCGTGCTGGATCATCCCGAAGCGGCGGTGCGCCAAGCTGCCGTCTCGGCGCTCAACTCGATCGGCCACCCGCAGATGGAGATGACCGTCGCCGGCCGCTTGAGCGATGACTCGCCGCGCGTACGCGAGTCGGCGGCGCGGATCGCCGGCTACTTCGGCTATGCCTCGTGTCTCCGTCGGATGGTCGAGCTGTGCGACGATCCCGACCCGGTCGTGCGCCGCGCATGTGTGGAGTCGCTCGCGAACTACGATCAACGGCCCGCGTGGTCCAAGATCCACGAGACCGTCACATCCGATTCGGACGCCACCGTGCGCGCCGCCGCGACGCGTGCGCTTGGACAATCGGCGTCGGACGATTCGCTGCGCACGCTCGTGACCGCGGCGCGCGACCCCAACCTCTGGGTGCGCTATTTTGCCGCCCGCGCGATGAGCCGCCGCGGCACCGCACATGCCGATGTCCTCACCGCGCTGGCCGAGTGCGCCACGCGCGATCAAGCCGTACCCGTGCGCATCGCGGCGATCGAAGCGCTCGGCGCATTGCGCGCGTCCACGATGCTCTGCGTGCTGCTCCCCCTCGTGCGCGATCCCGAGACCGGCGTCGCGTGCGCGACGATCGCCACGCTCGGCGACTTCGACACCGGGGAAACGCGTGCCGCGCTCGCCTTTGCCTTGAGTGAAGACGAAGTGGCGCGGCAGCGCGCGGCGCTCGACGCGGTGGGCCGACAGCGCGCCGAGCACGCGGTCGACGCGGTCCAGGCGATCGCGCGAGCGACGCGTGACTCGGTGTTGCGCGCGCATGCCGTGCAGACGCTCGCGGCGATCGGCAACACGGCAGCCATTCATGCGCTCACCACGTTGGGCACCGACCGGCGCCTGCGCGAGCTCGTCGTCGCGGCACTCGCCGGCCTGACCGAAGAGCAGGTCCCCGCGCTGCGAGACGAGATGACGACCGCTGTCGAGACCGTGCGCGAGCTGGTGGTCGAAGCATTTGGCCGAATGAAGCATTCGGCCGCGGGCCGCTGTCTGGCGGGTGCGCTCGACGATCCGTCGGCGGCCGTTCGTCTCGCCGCCGCGCGCGCCCTCGGCCGGCTCGACCTCCGCGATGCCCGATCGCAGCTCGCCGCGCTGGCGCGCACCGACGAGAGCCCGGCGGTACGCCTGGCCGCACGAGACGCTCTGGCGAGAGGCTGATGGCCGGCGGCGGCGGAGACAGGATGCAATCGCTCGGCTATGGCACCGAGCTTTTCTCGCTGGCCGACGCGCCGTACGCGCTGCTGCGCGATCTCATCGCGCAGCACACTGGTGTGTTGTTCGACGAATCGAAGCGCGGACTCATGGCCGACAAGCTCTCGGAGCTCGTCACCGCGAACGGCCTGACGTCCTTTCTCGATTACTACTACCTGCTGCGCTACGACGACCAGGCCGACGCGCACTGGTCGGCGCTGATGAATCGCCTCGCGGTGCCCGAGACATTTTTTTGGCGGCAGCCCGATCAGGTTCATGCGTTGGCCAACGTCGTGGCACCCGCGCATTTCACCAACCATCCGCGCCGGCCCCTGCGCATCTGGAGCGCCGCATGCTGCACCGGCGAGGAGCCGGTGAGCATCGCGATCGCGCTGGCCGAGGCAGGCCTGCTCAACAAGTATCCGATCGAGATCCTCGCGACCGACGGCAGCGCCGCGATGGTCGAGCGCGCCCGGAACGGACTGTATGGCGACCGGTCGTTTCGACAGCTGCCCGAGGCGCTCAAGGCGAGGTACTTCCAGCCCGACGGCGACCGGTGGCGCCCGATCGAGCGCGTGCATCGCGGCATCCACTGGGGCGTGGTCAATCTCGCGCGCGCCGCGGAGATGGAGCCCTTCGCCACGGCCGACGTGATTTTCTGCCGGAACGTCTTCATCTACTTCTCCGATGACGCCATTCGCCGTACCGTGCGCGTCTTCTCGGAGCACATGCCGCACGATGGCTACCTTTTCCTCGGTGCGTCGGAGTCGTTGACGCGGCTGAACGTCGACCTCGAGCTGGCGGAGATCGGCAACGCATTCGCATACGTGAAAGAAGGACGGCGCCAGATCGCGGAGCAGGCGCGAACGTCGGCATTCCAGGCAACGGTTGCGCGCGACGCAGCCCCTTAGCGGCATGACTACATGACTCGGTTGATTCGCGTGCTCGTCGTCGACGACTCCGCCTTCGTGCGAAAGATCGTCACGCAAATGTTGTCTCGAAGTCCGTTCATCGAAGTCGTCGGCTCGGCGCGCGACGGCGGCGAGGCGCTCGAGATGTGCGAGCGGCTCCGCCCCGACGTCGTGACGCTCGACCTGGTGATGCCCGGCATCGACGGCCTCGAGTTCCTGCGGCGACAGATGGCGACCCACCCCATTCCAGTGGTGGTCTGCAGCATCAGCCACGAATCTGGCGCCGCCGCGCTCGAGGCGTTCGAGCTCGGGGCTGTGGAGTTCGTGCAGAAGCCGACGGCGCTGGCTACCGATCGCGTGTTCGAGATCGCCGAAGAGCTGCTAGCGAAGGTCAAGGCGGCCGCGGCGGTGAACATGCCCGCACGCGGGCCCGACGAGACCACGGCGCCGGTCGCCGCGCCGCGCGCCAAAGCGGGCGCCGCCCCGCCCGTCGTCGCCGGCCAGACCGACATCGTGGTCATCGGAATCTCCACCGGCGGCCCGCAAGCGCTTCGCCACGTCATCCCCCGCTTTGCCGCCGACTTTCCCGTGCCCATCGCGGTCGTGCTGCACATGCCCGTTGGCTACACCGAGATGTATGCGCAGCGGTTGAACGACATCTCGGGGCTGGACGTGGTGGAGGCGCACGATGGCGATTTGATCAGGCCCGGGGCTATGTTTCTCGCTCCGGCGGGCCGCCACTTGGCGTTCGCGCGGGCCGGCGATGGAGCTGTCCATGCACATCTCGATCTACGGCCGTTCGACACGCCGCACCGGCCCGCGGTCGACGTGCTCTTTCGTTCCGCCGCGGAGGTTTACGGATCCCGCGTGCTCGGCGTCGTGATGACGGGCATGGGAACCGACGGGCTCGTGGGGGCGGCGCACATCAAGGCAAAGGGAGGACGTATTCTGACGGAAGCCGAATCGTCATGCGTCGTGTACGGCATGCCCCGCGCAGTCGTCGAGGCATGTCTCAGCGATCGCGTCGCCACGCTCAACGACATGGCGTCGAGCATCATGGAGATGGTCTGACATGGCGAAGATCATGATCGTCGACGACTCGGCCTACGCCCGTCGGGTGCATCGCGCCATCCTCGAACGCGCCGGCCACGTCGTCGTCGAAGCTGCGACCGGCACCAGCGCCATCGAGTCGTTCTCGCTCGACCATCCCGACGCCGTGCTCCTGGACCTGTCGATGGAGGACATCGGCGGGCTCGACGTGCTGCGCACGCTTCGGGAGCTCGACCCGGCGGCGCGGGTGATCGTCGTCAGCGCGGACGTTCAGCGGAGCACGGAACAGGCGGCGCTCACCGGCGGGGCGCAGCGTTTTCTCGCGAAACCGGCCGGCGCCGACCAGCTCGTGGCCGCGGTGACCCAAGTTCTGGCACTGGTCCAGTGAACCTCGACGAGTTCGAGACCGACGCGCTGGCGGAGCTATTCAACGTCGGACTGCATCGCGCGGCTGCATCGCTGTCGGAGATCACCGGCCAGCGCATCGGCGTCGACATGCCGCGGCTGGTGATCTGTCCGATCACCGAGATCGAGGTGGAGCTCACCGGACTCCTCGGGGGTGAGATCGCCACCGTGCATCAAATGTTCGGCGGGGCCGTGGCCGGCGACGCCGTGCTCCTGCTCGAACAGGACAAGGCCGCCGCCCTCGCCAAGCTCATGACCGCCGGCGAAGCGGGCCTCGGCGGACGGCTCGACCAGTCGGCGCGCGAAGTGCTCGCCGAGATCGGCAACATCGTCCTTGGAGCCTGCCTGAGCGGCTTCGGCGACATGCTGCAAACACCCGTCTCCTTCTCGGTGCCGCGCATTCACATCGAGTCGCTCAAGAACATCCTGCGCTCCCTCCGCATCGATTCCGAGGAAGTGCAGTACGCAGTCATCGCCGCCACACAGTTCCGGATGAGCGAGCTCGCGGTCGACGGCTATCTCGTCGTCGCCGTCGGCGCCAAATCGCTCGCCCGCATCTCGCAAGTGCTCGCCGATCGGATTCCTTGAGATGAGCGAGCGTCGGATCCGCTTCAGCGACGCGCAAGCGCCGATGCTGCGCGAGATCGGCGATGTGCTCGACGTGGGCGTGCTCAGCGTCGACGAAGCGCTCGTGATCACCGGCTGGAATCGCTGGCTCGAGACGGCCACCGGCAAGCGCGCCGCCGGCGTCATCGGCAAACCGCTGGCCGTCGTCGAGCCCAATCTTCGGCCGGCGGCTCGCAACGCATTCGAGCAGGCGGTGCACGGCTCGACCGTGGTCCTGTCGCACCGGCTCCATGGCTACCTGCTCGACATCCCGCCCGCGAGCGGCATCGACGGCTTTCGGCGCATGCAGCAGAGCGTACGGATTCTGCCGCTGCACTCGGATGACGGCGCGACGCGCGGCGCCGTGGCCATCATCCAGGACGTCACCGAGCGTGTGGTCCGCGAGGAGGAGCTCCGCGTGGCGATGGAGGCCGCGCAGTCGGCCAACCAGGCGAAATCGAGCTTTCTCGCCGCCATGAGCCACGAGCTCCGAACGCCGATCGGCGCCATGTCGGGCTACGCCGATCTGCTGGGCGACGGTATCTTCGGGCCGGTATCCGACACGCAGCGCGCGCAGCTCGTGAGGATCAAGACCGTGGGCCGACACCTCCTCGACATCGTCGAGGAGATTCTCGCCTTCGCGCGCATCGAAGCGGGCCGCGAGGAAGCGCACCTCGCCGACGCTGACGCGGTCGCCATCGCGCGCGAAGCGCTGGTCGCCGTCGAGCCGCTCGTCGGCAGGAAGGGACTCGGGCTTCGGGCGGACTTGCCGTCGTCGCCGATCCACATGCGCACCGACGCGGTCAAGGTGCGCCAGATCCTGATCAACCTCCTCGGCAACGCGGTGAAGTTCACCGACGCGGGGCAAATCTCGGTGCGCGTGTGCGCCGCGCCCGACGGCGCGACGGTCGACTTCGTCATCGCCGACACCGGCCCTGGAATTTCCGAGTCCGACATTCGGCGAATCTTCGAGCCCTTCGTCCAGGCGAGCGGATCGTTCGCGCGCACGCACGAGGGCACCGGCCTCGGGCTGTCGGTGAGTCGCAAGCTCGCACGGCTGCTCGGCGGAGACATCTCGGTCACGAGCAAAACGGGCACCGGCTCCGTGTTCACGGCGAGCCTCCCGGCGCGCTGACGGCAGCCGCCCCGGCGACTATGGCAGCGCGTACACCACGACGCGTGCCGATTGGTTCGGCACTGGCCAGAGCACGGACTTCATTCCCGCCGCCGCGGCGACATACTGCTTTCCGCCAATGCCGTAGGAGATCACGCCGCCGCCGATCGCGTTGTTCGTCGGAGCCTTCCAGAGAAGCGCTCCGGTTTTCGCGTCCAGCGCGAGCACGTTGCCGTCCACGTCGCCGGTGAACACCACGCCGCCGCGCGTCGCCGTCACGCCGGCGAGCATCGGAGTAGGCGAGCGGTACTTCCACTTCACTTGGCCGTCGTCGGGATTCACGGCGGTGATCCACCCCTGCCACTTCTCCTTCGGGTCCATCCGCCCGAACGCCGCCTGCGGATCGTCCATCCCCGTCCACGGCGTGCCGACCTTGCCCTTGAGCGTGTCGAGCCGCTGCAGCTTGATCGACGTGCACCAATCGATGGCCGGCACGTAGACCAGATTCTGCCCGGGGTCGTACGCGGCGCCGTTCCACTCCGAACCGCCCTGGGTTCCGGGACAGAAATGCGTCCACCGCGCCGCGCTGAACGGCTGCGTCACGTTCGACCGAGTGGTGACGGGAGTTTTGTACAGCACGGTCAGCGCGCCTGGGCGCGACCGATCGATGCCGTACACCATCCCTTCCTTCCCCGATGCGATGAGCAGATGCTTACCGCCCCGCGTATCGATGATCGCCGCCGGCGCGGCGACGTCCCAGTCGTGAAAGTCGCCGGTGATGGGCTGCACGTAGGCCACGAGATGGCCCGTCCTCGCATCGAGCGCGACGATGGCCGTGGTGTAGAGGTTCTCCCCCGGATGCAGCGCCGCGACGAAGTCCGGCGCGGGGTTCCCGGTCGACGCGTACAGCACTCCGCGCGTGGTGTCGAGCGCGTACGACGTCCACGTTGCGCCGCCCGTGGGTGGATTCTGCGCCGAAGCTTTCGTCCACGTTCTACGCGCCGGACCGGACGTGGGCACCACGTCGAACTTCCAGAGTACGTGACCGTCGCCCGCATCGAGCGCGTAGATGCGCCCGGTGACACCGAAGTTGTCGCCCCCCGCGTTGCCGACGAACACCATGTGATTCCACGCCACCGGCGCGAGCGGCGCCGACTCTCCTTTCGACTGATCACCAACCGACACGTCCCAAACCGTCCGGCCGTTCGACGCGTCGATGGCGTACGCGTGCACGTCGCCGCCCATCCGGAAGAGCCGCCCGTCCATGTACGTCGCGCCGCGGTTGTTGGCCAGGAACTGAAGCGGCGCATAGGCGCGGGAGTTCCTCCATTTCGGCGCGCAGGTCCGGGCGTCGAATGCGTACGTCGAGGTGTCGGTCGTGATGTACATCACCCCCGCGACGACCGTGGGCGCTGTCTGGAAGCCGATCGCTTCGTGCGTGTCAAAGACACACGTCTGCGTCAGACGGGACACGTTCTGCGGCGTGATCTCCGCCAGCGGGGAATACCGGTCGCCGGAATAGCTGCCGTTGTACCCGATCCAGTTGGTACCGCCCGACTGGCCGGCGACGATCGACGACGCGGCGACGACGAGCGCGAACGCAATTCTCGTTGCTTGTGACATGGTTACCCCGGCGATGGTTTGCGGTCAGCCGTGCACCGCGGGCCGCCGCATATGCCATACCGGGGGTTTACCGCACCGGTCCTTTCCGTGTTGATTTCAGGGATGACCCGCTACCTCATCTACTCCGAAGGCCAGTTCGGAACCCCCGCGTCCAAGACCGGGAACTCCGTCATTCGCTACTCCGCCGAGCATGTCGCCGCCGTTCTCGACAGCCGTCTCGCGGGCAAAACTGTCGGCGACGTACTCGGGTATGGCGGTGACATTCCCGTCGTCGGCTCGATCGAGGAAGGCATTGCGCGCGGCGCCGACGCCCTCCTCGTTGGCATCGCCGTGCACGGCGGCGGCTTCGGACCGGAATTGCGAACGGCCATTCACAAGTCGATCGGCCTCGGCCTCGACGTCTGGAACGGTTTGCACGGCTTCGTCGGCGACGATCCCGAGCTCGCGGCCCTCGCCGCGGCGCGCGGGGTCACACTACACGACTTGCGTCGACCGCCTGCCGATCTCCCCGTGGGCACGGGCCTCGTGCGCCATCTCGACGCGACCGTCGTGCTCGCCGTGGGCAGCGACGCGAACATCGGCAAGATGACGGTCATGCTGCAGTTGCGCGCCGCGCTACGCGACCGCGGCACCCGCGTCGCCTTCGCGCCCACCGGGCAGACCGGAATCTTCATCGACGGCTGGGGTATCTGCGTCGACGCCGTCGTCGCCGATTTCATCGCCGGCGCCGCGGAGACGCTCACCATCCAAGCGGCGCGCGACGCCGACATCGTGCTCGTCGAAGGCCAGGGCTCCATTCTCCACCCGGGCTACTCCGGCGTCTCGCTCGGCCTGCTGCATGGCAGCCTGCCGCATGCGCTGATCGCCTGCCACCAGCCCACGCGAAAGACTTTTCGCCACAACGCGTGGCTTCCGGTACCGCCAATCGCCGACGTCATCGCGCTGCACGAGGCCATCGCCAAGCCGTTGCGCCCCGCGCGCACGATCGGCGTGTCGTTGAATACATCCGAAATGTCCGATCGCGACGCACGCGCCGAGATCGCGCGCATCGCCGAGGAAACCGGCTTGCCGACGACCGACCCGGTTCGCTTCGACATCACGCCCCTGGCCGAAGCGGTGCAGGCGTTCGACGCCGAGCGCCGCGGCGCGGCGCCCGCGACGTCGCCGGCGTGATGCTGGCGCGCACCGCCCTGCTCGTCTTCACGCTGCTGCTCGCCGCGGGCTGCGGCGACGCGCGCACGCGGGCGCTCAAGGAGCTGCACGGCGTGCAGCTCTCTCCAGTGCGAGCCAAGGCCGACTTCACGCTGCAAGATACCGACGGGCGCCCGTTCGATTTTCGCGACGCAACCCGCGGCACCGTTACGCTGTTGTACTTCGGCTACACCAACTGCCCCGACGTTTGTCCCCAGCATCTGTCGAACATCGCGGTGGCGCTCAAGAAGTTGTCCCCCGAGGACCAGGCGAAGGTACGCGTCGTCTTCGTCACCACCGATCCTGCGCGCGACTCCGCCGCGCAACTGCGCGGCTGGCTGAACAACTTCGACAAACGATTCATCGGCCTGCGGGGTGACATACGCGACGTGAATCAGATTCAGAGCGCGTTCGGCCTGCCGGCGGCGCAGATGGAATCGATGCCCGGCATGCAGGCCGGACCGCGCGTCGCGTCGTACGGCGTCGGCCACGCGGCGCAGGTCCTCGCCTTCACGCCCGACGATAGCCTTCGCGCAGAGTACCCGAGCGGATTCACCGCCGCCGACTGGGCCAACGATCTGCCCAGGCTCCTGCAGATCAAGGCGCCGTAGTCGTCTCCGCCAGCAGCGCGAGGAGTGCGTACGTCGCCAGCCAATGCTCGCCCGCGTAGTCGCCGGCGACGTGGGGCAAGCTCTTCGCGAGATGCTCGTCCGCCACGCCGAGCGCGAGCGCGCGACGCGGATCGTTCGTCGCCCAGCTCGACGCGATACTTCGCCAGCACCACGCGCGGCTCAGGTTCAATCCGTCGAGGTGCGCGATCTTCCCGTCGCTGCGGTCGCTCACGTCGGCCGGAGTGAACAGCGTCGCAGGATCGCGGCCGGCAACCCGCGGCAGAAAGCGGTCCATCCAGACGACCCACCGCTCGCGGTCGAGCACCCGCCGCATACACTCCGCCTCGACGAGCGCCGGCGATAGAAAGTCGTCGCCTCCCGGCTCCCACGCCTGACATTCCGCGTCCGCGCCATACCATGCGGATGCCTTCTCGCGAATCAACGTCGCGAAGTCAGCGTCGTTCACAGTTTGCGCATACTCCAACGCTAGCGTCAAGGCAAAGGCCGTATTGAAGTGCGTCCCGACGCGAATCGGATACGCCGCCTTGGGAAGGAATTCCCGAAAGCGGTTCACGAAAACATCGGCGAGCGGGCGCAGCGCGGCGCTCCACCGCCGGCCTTCGTGGCTGTCGTGCCGCGCGAGCTCCGCCGCGACCATGAGCAGCCACGCCCACCCGTACGGCCGCTCGAACGTGCCGCGTCCCGGCTGCTGGAGATACGCCACTTCCACGGCGACCTTCGCCAGCGTGAGCTGCTCGTCGAACAGCTCACGAATTCTCGCACGTTCTTCGAGGGCAGGAACGCGCCGGTACAGCGTGGCCAACAGCCAATACCCGTGCACGTTCGAGTGCCAGTCGAAGCTGCCGTAGAAGACCGGGTGCAGCTCGCGCGGCGGCCGCAGGTCCGACGGGCCGTTCAGCACATGATCGAGCTTGTGCGGGTATTCGCGGCGCACGTGCTCCAGCGCCAAACGCGCGAATCGCGTCGCGTGCGCGGCAGTCAAATCACCCATGGTGTCACCGGTACACGAAGAAATACATGATCGCGATGTTCGCCACGAGCAAGATCAGGGCGGTCGGCGCCTGCACCTTGATCACCGCGTTCTTGTCCGGCAGCTCCAGCAACGCCGCCGGCACGATGTTGAAGTTCGCGGCCATCGGCGTCACGAGCGTGCCGCAGTAGCCGGCGAGCATTCCCACCGACGCCATCACCACCACGTCGCCGCCGAAGCGATGCACGATCAGCGGCAGGCCGATCGCCGCCGTCATCACCGGAAAGGCCGCGAACGCATTGCCCATGATGCTCGTGAACAGCGCCATTCCCACCGCGTACGCCACCACGACGATGAACGGCGTGTTCAGCGGAATCCATCGTTGCAAGATTCCGGCGATGATTGGTCCGACGCCGGCCAGCGCGAACATCGCCCCGAGCGCGGCGAGCATCTGCGGCAGCACCGCCGCCCAGCTCACGGCGTCCATGAGCCGGCGCGCCTCGATCATCGGCGTCGAGATCGGCGGACGCAGCATCGCCATTCCCACCACGAGCGCCACCACGGTCGCGAATCCCAGCGAGATGAGCGTGATCTGCTTCGGGTCGATCAGCGCCACGCCGCCCACGCGAAGGTACTTGAACGTCAGCGTTCCAAGCAGGGTCACCGCGGGAATCGTCAGCGCGGGAATGAACAACTTGTTTCCCCACCGCGCCGCGCTCGCCTCACGCTCGGCGCGCGTCGTCTGCTCCGGCGGAGCGCCGCCCAGCTTTCCGATCGCCATGACGAGCACCATCGAGATCACCAGCAGGCCATTGACGAAGTTCGGCAGGTACGATCCCGCGAGGAAAGTGATCGCGTAGAGTCCCCAGAACGCCCCGTTCACGTACCGCTTTGCACTCGACCGGTCGCGCCAGTTCACGATGGCCACACCGGCCATCATCAGCCCCATCAGAACGTTGACGAATTCGAGCGTGATCATGGTTCGTCGCCGCGTCCGGCGCCGTTCGAGCGTTTCAGCGATCGGTCGAGCAGCAACAGACGCGCGCCGTGCACGATGAACGCGCAGATCGCCGTGGGGATCGCCCACAGCGCGAGCTTCGCCGGCTCGACGTGAATGCCGTTCTGATCGAGGAACCCGCGAATCAGCAGGATCGACCCGATGGCGATGAAGATGTCCTCGCCGAAGAAATATCCGACGTTGTCCGCCGCCGCCGCGTGCGCGCGAATTCGGTAGCGCGTCTCGTCGCTCAACTCACCCAACCTCGTCTCCGCCGCCGCCTCGGCCATGGGCGCGATGAGCGGACGCACCATCTGCGGATGCCCGCCGAGCGACGTGAGCCCCAGCGCCGAGGTGATCTGGCGCAGTGCCATGTAGGCGAGCAGCAGCCGGCCCGTCGTCGCGACCTTGATTCCCGAGATCACCGTGCGTGCCCGCTCCTTGAGGCCCGACCGCTCGAGCAGTCCGATCACGGGAAGCGCGAGCCACACCACGGGAACGGAGCGGCTGTCGACGAACGCCTTGCCGAACGCCGAGATGACCTCGACGAGCGCATGTCCCGCCGCGAGCCCGGTCGCCACGGCGGCGACGGCGACGACCAACAGCGGGTTCAGTCGCAAGGCAAAGCCCGCGACGACGATCAAAATGCCGATGAGTGGGAGCACGATGCGGTGTTGAGGACCGCGAAGTATGCGACCGATCGGCTCTCGCGACTAGAACCAATCCGCCCCTTGGAGAGCAGATGGGCGAATCAGACTCGGAGAATCCGCCTCGCACGCATCGCGGCGCTATTTGTTCTTGATCTTCGCCCAGGAATCGCGGAGCGTCACCGTGCGGTTGAATACCAGCGCCCTCGGTTTGGAGTCGATCGCGTCGCTGATGAAGTACGCGGTTCGCTCGAACTGGTAGCGCGTCCCCGCCGGATCGTTCGCCACGCTCGGCTCGATCTTCGCCCCCTTCACGACGACGAGCGACTCCGGATTCAGCACGCTCACGAAGTCTTCCCCTTCCTCGACGGCGTCGGGATCGGGAATCGTGAACAGCTTGTCGTACAGCCGGAGCTCCGCGTCGAGCGCGTGCGGCGCCGACACCCAGTGAATCGTCCCCTGCACCTTGCGTCCGTCGGGCGAGTCGCCGCCGCGCGTCGCCGGATCATACGTGGCGCGCAGCTCGACGATCTCCCCCTTCGCATCCTTCACCACGTCGGTGCACGTGATGAAGTAGCCGTACCGCAGCCGCACCTCGCGGCCCGGCGCCAGACGGAAAAACTTCTTCGGCGCGTCTTCCATGAAGTCGTCGCGCTCGATGTAGAGCTCGCGCGAGAACGGCACCTTCCGCGATCCGGTCTTGGGCACGTCGTGCGGATAGTACGACGCGTCCAACTCCTCCACCTGTCCTTCCGGATAATTCGTGAGCACGACCTTGAGCGGGTTCGTCACGCACATGACGCGCGGCACGCGCATGTTCAGGTCATCGCGCACCGCGTGCTCGTACGTCGCCAGCTCGGTGCGCTGCGGCTTGCGCGACACACCCGCCGACTCGACGAACGCGATCAGCGCTTCCGGCGTCACGCCGCGCCGGCGCGCGCCGGCGATCGTCGGCATGCGCGGATCGTCCCATCCCGCCACGAAACCTTCGTTGACGAGCCGCAGCAGCTTCCGCTTGCTGAACAGCGTGTAGTCGAGCTCGAGCCGCGAGAACTCCGTCTGCTCCGGCGGATGCACGAAACCGCACTCGCGCACCAGCCACTTGTAGATGTCGTTGTTGTCCTTGAACTCCAACGTGCACAACGAGTGGGTGATGCCTTCGATCGCGTCCGACAGCGGATGCGCGAAGTCGTAGAACGGGTAAATGCACCAGTTGTCGCCCTGCCGGTAATGATGCTTGTGGCGAATCCGCAGCAGCAGCGGATCGCGCATCACCATGTTCGGGTGCGCCATGTCGATCTTGGCGCGCAGCACGTGCGCGCCGTCGGGAAACTCGCCCGCGCGCATCCGGCGCAGCAGCTCGAGGCTCTGGTCCACCGTGCGATCGCGATACGGGCTGTCCGTGCCCGGCGTCGTGACCGTGCCGCGCGTCTGGCGAATTTGCGGCTCGCTCTGCGAGTCGACGTACGCCTTCTCGTTCTCCACCAACAGTTCGGCGAAGGCGTACAGCTTCTCGAAGTAGTCGCTGGCGTACAGCTCCGCGTCCCACTGATAGCCGAGCCACGTCAAGTCGGTCTTGAACGCCTCGACGTACTTGACGTCTTCCGTCGTTGGGTTCGTGTCGTCGAACCGCAGATTGC
The DNA here is from genome assembly GCA_028287235.1 of Gemmatimonadota bacterium. Lineage (GTDB taxonomy): Bacteria > Gemmatimonadota > Gemmatimonadetes > Gemmatimonadales > Gemmatimonadaceae > JAQBQB01. The sequence goes on from JAQBQB010000010.1 coordinate 362,755, forward strand.
ACCGGCCGCCGAACTCGCGAGCGATGCCGAAGTTCAGTGCGATCGCCTTGAGGTGGCCGATGTGCGGAAAGCCGTTTGGCTCGGGCGGAAAGCGCGTGGCGATCGGCCGGCCAAAGCGATTGGTCGCCACGTCTTCCGCGACCATCTCACGGATGAAATCGCGGCGCGCGGCGGCGGAGGGAGCGTCGTTGGGAGAGTCGGACACGGGGTCGGGATCGGATGTGGCGGCGTGCTCGAAAGATACACCACTATCATTCGATCGTATTAGACCCGGTCCGCCGCCGTCGCTAGAATAGGGCATGCCAGAACCCGCACAGCTCCGCCGTTGGCGCGCCGATACACCGGGCACCGCGCACCGTAACCACCTCAACAACGCCGGCGCGGCGCTCATGCCCACGACCGTGCTCGACGCAATCGCCGAGCACCTCGAGCTCGAAGCGACAACGGGCGGGTACGAGGCAGCCGACGCGAAGTCGACGGAAATCGAGCACGGCTACGAGCATCTCGCCGAGCTCGTTGGCGCGCGCGCACGCAACATGGCGGTCGTCGCCAACGCCACCGCGGGCTTCGTTCAAGCCGTGTCGTCGTTCGACTTCGCCCCGGGCGACGTCATCGTCACGACGCGATGCGACTACACGTCGAATCAGATCCAGTATCTCGCCCTCCACGAACGCCTCGGCGTGGAGGTCGTGCACGCGGAAGATCTGCCCGAAGGCGGAGTCGATCCCGACTCCGTGCGCCACGCCGTCGCCTCCTCCGGTCCGCGCTGCAAGCTCGTCGCCGTCTCGTGGATCCCCACGAACTCCGGGCTCGTGCAGGACGTCGAAAGCGTAGGTCAAGTGTGCGAGGATCTCGGCGTCCCCTACCTCGTCGATGCCTGTCAGGCGGTGGGACAAATCCCGATCGACGTCGCAAAGCTGCGCTGCGACTACCTCTCCGCCACCGCGCGCAAGTTCCTGCGCGGTCCGCGCGGCATCGGCTTCATGTTCGCCTCCGACCGCGCGCTCGCGCGCGGCGACCATCCGCTCTTCGTCGACATGCGCGGGGCACGATGGATCTCCACCGGCCGCTACGAGGTCGACCCCACCGCGCGCCGCTACGAAGGCTGGGAGCTCCCGTACGCGCTCGTCCTCGGCCAGTCGGCTGCCGCGGAGTATGCACTCGGTGTCGGCATCGACGTCGCGCACGAGCGCGCGTGGACGCTCGCGGCGCGCCTGCGCACCGGGCTCGCCGCCATCCCGCGCGTTCGCGTGCTCGACCGCGGCGCCCGGCAATGCGCCATCGTCACCACGGCCATCGACGGCATGGACGCGCGCACGCTGGTGACGCACCTCGCCGGCAAGGGGATCAACACCGTGCCGTCGCTGCGCGAGTACGGCCAGTACGACTTCGCCGCCAAGAACGTCGAGAGCGCCATCCGCTATTCACCGCACTACTACAACACCGAAGCCGAGGTCGACGCCGCCATCGCGGAGACCGCATATTTCCTCGGCAACTGATCACTCAACCCAAAGGACCGATGTCATTCGCCGACGCATTCTTGCCCGAATTCGACCAGGAGATGAAGACCACCCGTTCGCTGCTCGAGCGCGTGCCGTTCGACAGCCCCGGGTGGAAGCCGCACACTAAATCGACCAGCCTCGCCGGCCTCGCGTCGCACGTCGCCAACCTCGCTGGTTTTGGTGCGATGATCGCCTCGCAACCGGAGGTCGACATGGGATCCCCCGACGCAGCGGCCCGGTCGCAGCCGCAATACGCCAACTCGGCGGACTTGCTCGCCGCGTTCGACACCAAGGCGAAAACGGCTCGCGACGCAATCGCCTCCTTGGCCGACGCCGACACCATGACGCCGTGGACGCTGCGCATGGGCGACCACGTCATCGTCAGCCTGCCGCGCGCCGCGGCGCTGCGCACGCTGATGATGAATCACATCATTCACCACCGCGGCCAGCTCAGCGTCTATCTCCGGCTCAACGACGTGCTGCTGCCGTCGATCTACGGACCGACCGCCGACACCTGACCCACCGCAATGGCGAGCGCCGGCGGGCGATGGCGCCACGTCGTCGTTCGCATCGTTGGTGACGCCCGACTCCGGCTCAGGCCGCATCGCTAATGCAGTAACGACTCCGCGTCGGCGAAGCGAAACCCTCGAAGGTGTCGCTGGATGGCGGCGAAATCCTTGTGGTTCTCCGTCACCAGCACCACGCCGGTTTCGCGGCACGACGCGGCGAGCACCGCATCGTTGGTCAGCGATCCGGGTGCGTCCGCGAGCACGACGCGCTCGCGAACGCCCAACGCGGCCAGCACGCGTCCGGCCTGCGAAAAGGCGTCGAACGAGGGCACCACGACGCGCTCACGCTCGGCATAGGGCGACAACAGGCGCGCCACCGCGTCGTCGTGCGCGGGCGTACGCGCGCCGGCGCGCAGCTCGAGCGCGACCACGGCATGCACGCGCAATCGCGTCCCTGCTCGCATTAGAAATCGCTTCAGTTTCGCGAGCCGGTCCGCGTTGCGGAGGGCGTTGACATAGACGTTCGTGTCGAGCGCGTAGATGTCGGCCACGTGCGCCTAGCGCTCGGCCACGCGCCCGCGAGGCGCCCGCCTGCGGTCATATGGCGCCTCGAGGCCCCCGAGGTCGGCGAGGCGGTCGAGCGCCCCGAACACGTCGCGCTGAAAAAGAACGTAGTCGAGCGCCATGTCCACGGTCTCGGTCTCCGTTCTCGCGCCGAGGAGCTCCTGGGCAGCCGCGAGCTTGCGCGCGTCCATGTCCATGTTCTTGCGGACGCGCGTCGCAGCCTCACCGAATTTGTCAGAATGCTTTGCCATCGAGCAGCCCACGACTGGAGACACAGAAGATTACAAAAATCTTCTGTACCCCGCAAGATCCCTCCCCGCCGCACGCACGCCTATCGGAACCGCATCCCGTTTGGCGCAATGTCGCCCGGCTTGGGAGCTTTCGTCGGGGGCGTCGGCGCAGCCGGCCGCCGGGGTGCTTCCGCCGAACGCGGCCCTCGCTCGGCCCTGGGCTGCTGCTCGGTCCCGTCCTTCTTCATCGACAGCGCAATGCGGTTCCTCTCGAGGTCGATCGACAGCACGCGCACGCGGACCTTCTGGCCCACGCGCACCACGGCGTTTGGATCGGTGACGTACCGGTCCGAGAGCTGTGACACGTGTACGAGCCCATCCTGGTGTACGCCTACGTCGACGAAGGCTCCGAACGCCACGATGTTCGTGACGACACCCTCGAGCTCCATGCCCTGCGACAGATGCTTCGGCTCCGTGATGTCGGCGCGGAACGCCGGCGCCTCGAATGCGTCGCGCGGATCGCGCCCAGGCTTCTTGAGCTCCGTGAGAATGTCGCGCAGCGTCGGCAGGCCGACGTCCTCCGACACGTACTTGGTCAACTGCACTTGCTCGAGTCGCGTTTCGTTGCCGATCAACTCGGAGAGCGGTACGGCGAGGTCGCCCGCCATGCGCTCGACGAGCGCGTATCGCTCGGGATGCACCGCCGACGCGTCGAGCGGATGCACGCCGCCGCGCACGCGCAGAAAGCCCGCCGCCTGCTCGAACGCCTTCGCGCCCAGCCGCGGCACGCCGGCGAGGTCCTTCCGCGAGCGGAAGCCGCCGCTCGCGTCGCGCGCCTTCACGATGTTCGCCGCCAACGACGGCCCAATGCCGGCAACGTACGACAACAGCGGAATCGAAGCCGTGTTCACCTCGACGCCGACACGGTTCACGCAGCTCTCCACCACGTCGTCGAGCCGCTTTTTGAGATGCGGCTGCGACACGTCGTGTTGATACTGCCCCACGCCGATCGATTTGGGATCGATCTTCACCAGCTCGGCCAGCGGATCCTGCAGCCGCCGCGCGATCGACACCGCGCCGCGCAGCGACACGTCGAGGTCCGGCAGTTCTTCGCGCGCCACGTCCGACGCCGAGTACACCGACGCGCCCGACTCGTTGACCACCACGACCTGCGGGCGCTCGAGCTTGCGCTCGGCGAGCGTGTCGCGCACGAGCTGCTCGGTCTCGCGCGACGCGGTGCCGTTGCCGATCGAGATCAGCTCGGCGTCGAAGCGCGCGATGAACGCGAGCAGCGAGTGCGCGAAGCGTTCGGTCTGGTGAAGGAAGAACGTATCCGTCGCCAGCACCGCGCCGGTACGCGACACCGCGGCTACCTTCACGCCCGTGCGAAATCCCGGATCGAGTCCGATCACCACACGCTCGCCCGCGGGCGACGCGAGCAACAGCTGCTCGAGGTTCCGTCCAAAGATCGCGATCGCCTCTTCGTCGGCGCGGGTCTTCAGCTCCATGCGCAGATCGACTTCCACCGACGGAGCGAGCAGCCGCTTGTATGCGTCCTGCACGACGAGCCGCATCTGCTCGGCAGCGGCGTGATCCGACGCGAACTCCGTTTCGAGCACGCCCACCAGCCGCTCAGCGGGCGCGCCGATGCTCCACAATAGAAAGCCTTCCGCTTCGCCGCGGCGGATCGCCAGCATGCGATGCGACGGCAACTGCGCCAACGGCTGGGAGAAATCGTTGTAGTCGGAGAACTTCGACACTTCCTCCGCCTTCGCCGTCACCACGCGCGACTTGACGACGCCTTCTGCGCGCGTGATGTCGCGAATGCGCCCGCGAAGTGTCGCGTCTTCGGCAATGCGCTCGGCGAGAATGTCGCGCGCGCCGGCGAGTGCGTGGTCTACGTCGGGGACTTCCTTGGCTAGGTCGACGAACGTGGCGGCGCGTTGCTGCAGCGTCGCGAGCGTCGTCGTGCGATCCCAGAGCAGCTCGGCCAACGGCTCGAGCCCGCGCTCCTTGGCGATCGTGGCGCGCGTGCGGCGCTTCGGCTTGAACGGCAGGTAGAGATCCTCGAGCGCCTGCTTCGTCTCGGCGCCCTCGATGCGCGCCTTGAGCATCGCGTCGAGCTTGCCCTGCTCGTCGATGCTCTTGAGAATGGCGTCGCGGCGTTCGGTCAGCTCGCGCAGATACAGCGCGCGATCGCGAACGTCGCGCAGCTGCACTTCGTCGAGACCACCGGTTGCTTCCTTGCGGTACCGGGCGATGAATGGAAGGGTGTTGCCTTCGTCGAAGAGCGCGAGCGCGCCGGCAACTTGTTGGACGGAGAGCGTGAGCTCACGAGCGATGATGGGAACGACGTTCAGCGACATCGATGCTGCGGCACGGAGGAAGAGATCGATCTACTTCGGGAGCCCCGAAGATAGCGAATCTCCTCCCCCGTCTGTCATCCCGGACAGCCGTTCACAGATAGCTGAGCAGCGCCGACCGTTTCTCCGCTCGCACCCTTGCGAACCATCGGCACGGCAGATACAACGCCGCGACGACGATCGCCCACACGAGATACAACAACGGCAAGCTCCACATGTATCCGTCGGGCGCGGGCCCGGGATTCATGGGATGGTTCGCGAACAGCCACGGGTTGACGGCGCCTTCGCGAACGAGCGACACGACGCACGCCGCGAGGTGGATCGCCGGAATGTGCAGCAGGTAATACACGAACGGCACGCGGCCGAACGTCTCGAGCACCGAAGCGATGCGTCCCCGCGCGCCGTCTACGAGCCCCAGCAGAACGAACATGGGTCCCAGCGTCATCAGCAGGAAGGAGAGCGACGCGGGATACTTGGTCGTGGCGAGGAATGACAACGGCTGTCGGCTGCTCCATGGCCGCGGATCGCCGTAGACGTTGAGCCCGCGCACCACGACGAACGCCGCCACCGTCGCGATACCGAGGCGGAGACAGATGGTGCGCCGCCGCGCCGGCTCCATGCGCATCACCGGACCGAACGCATAGCCCGCGGCCATCACAGCGATCCACGGCACGAGCACGAAGAGGATGAGCAGGGGCGGGCCGTTGTGGCCTAACTGAATGACGCCGCCGAGATAGAGCGTCTTCCACAGCCACGCAGCGCCGCCTTCTTGCAGCGACGCCATCGCCGCCGGATAGAAGTTCGTGACGTTGTGTCCGAGGATGACCGCGAGACTGCCGACCGCGATCGCCGTCCGCGGCAGAAACACGATCCCCGCCAGCAGCACCATGCACCAGCCGATCATCCAGATGACGCCGGCGAGCATGTAGTGCGCGAAGTCGAAGTTGAACGTCCAGGCCACGCGGATCACCGTGAGCTCGAGCAATACGAGCAACAGGCCGCGCGTCACCAGGTAGCGCGCCAACTTTCGTTTGTCGCCCACGCGCTGCCCGTACAGATACGCGCTCGTGCCGGCGAGAAAGAGAAATGCCGGCGCCACGAAGTGCGTGATCCATCGGGTGAAGAAGATGCCTGGCGCGGGCCCGCCGGCGGGCTGGCCGGAATACACGCGCACGTGATCGATCGCCATGAGCACCATGACGACCCCGCGCACGATGTCGATCGACGTGATGCGTCCGCCCGGCGCGCCGGGCTCGGTCGCCGCGGTGAAGGGCGCGCCGTACGACGTCGTTTCCCGAAGTTCGGCAGTGGGCATCGAGAGCGGTCCTCTCGTTAGGGTGAAGGCTCGTTAGGCTACGCCCGTCTTGATCGCCTCCGCCACGCGATCGGCGAACAGATCGATCTCGTCCACCGTCGTGTAGACGTTCGGCGTGATCCGCATTCCCTGGAACTCGTCGTTCACCATGGGCGTGGTCACGATGTTGTGCTTCGACAGAAGCCATCCGCCGAGCTTGCCCATGTCGAGTCCGTCGACCCCGAACACGCCAATCGCGCCGCTCATGGTCGGCCCGATCGGCGTGATCATCTTCACGCGGTCGCTCGCGGCGAGCAAGCGGTTGGCCCACCGGTCGCGCAGGTAGCGCAACCGCGCGATCTTCCGCTCCGCTCCAATGCCGCGGTTGAACGCGACCGCGACGGCGATCGCGTTGTGATTCGCCGCGGGGTGCGTTCCAATCTCCTCGTACTTCCGAATGTTTCCCTCCTGGTCGACGCCGCCCGCCATCAGCGGCCAGAGGGATTTGATCTTGTCGCGCCGCACATAGAGGAAGCCTGTGCCGATCGGCGCGTGCATCCACTTGTGCAGACTGGTGCCGTAATAGTCCGCTCCCAGCTCGTCGCGCGTGAACGGGAAGTGCGCAAAGGCGTGCGCTCCGTCCACGAACACCCGAATGCCCTTCGGCTTCGCGAGCTCGACGATCTCGCGTACGGGGGCGATGTAGCCGGTCATGAAACTGATGTGCATCACCTCGATCACCCGCGTGCGCGGGGTGATCGCCGCGGCAATGTGATCGACGTACGACTTCGTGCTCGCTACCGGCGTCTCGATCTTCACGCGCTTGAGCACGATGCCGTCGCGCCGCTCGCGCTGGCGCCAGGCGTTCTGCATGCGCGGGTAGTTCTGCGTCGTGAAGACGACTTCGTCGCCGGCCTTGAGGTCGAGGCCGAAGATCATCGTCTCGTTCGCCTCCGAGGCGTTGCGCGTGATCGCCATCTCCTCGGGATCGCAGCCGAAGTCCTTCGCCAGCTCGCGACGCACCGATTCGATCCGCGGCTCGAGCACGCGCCACATGTGTTCCGTCGGCAGCTCGTTCGAGAATCTGAGATCTCGAATCATCTGCTCGAGCACGTGCGTCGGGGCCGGACTGCAGCCGCCGTTGTTGAGGTTGATCATCGTGCGATCGAGGTCGAACGCCCGCTGGATCTCGCGCCAGTAGGTCTCGTCCTCGGCCAGGGCGGCCGCGGGGCGCGCACCGGCGATCGGCTCGGCGTCGAGTAGGCGGCGGAATGCCGTCTCGCGCATCACGGGAAGCGACACGCCCGCGCCGATCATGGATGAAACGAACGTCCGCCGAGTCGTCATGCTTGTCCTCACTCCGTGAGTGGACCGCGCCGAGCCAACGTGCGATCCAATCTCCGACCCGCGGCGCGATTGCGCAAATCCGCCGTGTGTCAGTCGAACCGGGTGAGCAGACACGCGTATTTGAGGAACACCGAAAACGCGCTGACCGACGAAACGATGAACCCCGCCCGTCCGTCGCGCCAGCCGCTGTACACGAAGTAGTCGCGGGCGAACCGCCAGGTCGGCCGGCTCAGCAGATCCCAGATCGTTGCCCGCCGGCCGCGCGCGTGAAGGTCCTGCGCCGCCCACTGCGCGTACTTCGCGATCTTGGCCACCTGATGGCTCAGATCGCGATACGGATGGTGCAGCAGCGTTCCGTCGAGCGTGCCGACGTCGTCGAGCGCGTCCAGGTGCTCGTGCACCCGGGCATCGGTGTAGCGACGGTCACGCGAGAAGACGCGAACCTTCAAGTCGCGCCCCCACGGACCGAACCGCAGCTCGCGGCCGAGATGCCAATTCCGCGACCGGACACGAAAGGCCGAATGTTCCGCCGGCGAATGCGCCGCGAGATCGTCGAGCGAGGCCCGGAGCTCGGGGGTTACTTCTTCGTCCGCGTCGAGCGCGAGAATCCAATGGTTGCGAGCGGCCGTGATACCGGCATTCCGCTGCGCGCCGATCGTGCGGCCGGCGAGCACGAGCACCCGTGCACCTCCCGCGCGCGCCAGATCGGCGCTCTCATCCGTCGATCCGCCGTCCACGACGATGACTTCGTCCGCCCAGTCCAGCTTCGATAGTGCCCGCGGCAGACGGCTCGCCTCGTTCAACGTTGGCATCACGACAGTGATTGGAATCCGGTCTGCCCGCCGCGCGAGCACTAGCTCGAGCGTCGCAGGGTCGGCGAAGGCGCGGGCATGTCGAGTCACGCGGATTGAATCCGGCCGGCCCGAGAATCGTTTGCCCCCGACTTGGCGATGAACACCTCGGTGGTGGTGGGCATCACGCGGGCGTAGCCCAGACCGCGAAACACGTTTCGATCGAACTCGTGCAGCACCTGCTCGGCGCGCACTCCGGCGTATTCCGGCAAGTCGGTGTTGTCGACGATGATCATTCCGCCCGGCACCACGCATTCCCGTGCGACCGCCACACACTCGCCGCGAAAAGCACCATCGACGAGAATGACGTCCCACGGCCTCCCGATCCGCGCCTGTGCGGCGTACTCCTGCGCCAGCCGCGGATCGTTCGCCTGGCTGTCGACGAACCGGAGCTCGGTACTCTCACCGAAGAGCTTCGTGTGGGCTCGGAGGTCCTCCACCCACTGCGCGTTGCCCTCGACGGTGGTGACCTGACAACCGCGCATCAGGAAGTAGATGGTCGAGCCGCCGCCGCCGTACTCGAGCACGCGCATGCCGGAACGAATGCGCGGCTCGAGCCAGTCGATGCACGACCAGGAGAGCCACGGCATCGCTTCGTTCAACGGGCTGCGCGGCCGGCGGATGGTTTGCATCCAATCGGCAACGTGATGCCGGCGCCACCCGGGCATGGTGGAAAGGATTGAGCCGATCGCGCGAAGCTTTCTGGTCATGACCACAGCGACACCCCACCGGCGGCGAACCCCGACTCGATCCTAGTATGTCAAAGTCATACGACGCTCCAGGTGGTTTCGTTGGTCCCGGTCGTCCACGTTCAGGACGCAACTGATGTTTCGGGCGCTCCAGGTCGCTTGCACCGTTACGATATCAGCGGTCCGACCCGATCGGCTCAGAGCCGTGCACGTACGCCGCCACCTGCGCGAGCACCGCGATGAACGCGCCGGGATCCGCCCAGTTTCCGTCGAACCGCGCGCCGTTGATGAAGAAGGTCGGCGTGCCGTTCACGCCGCTGCGCACCCCGCCGCGGAAATCGTCGCGCACTTTTCTCGTGTGCACTCCCTCCGCCAGCTCCGTCGCGAATCGCGTCACGTCGAGATGGAGCTCGTCCGCGTACACGAGCAGGTACGGCTCGTCGAGCGCGTTCTGATGCTCGAACAACATGTGGTGCATGTCCCAGAACTTGCCCTGCGTTCCGGCCGCCTCGGACGCTTCGGCGGCGAGTGTGGCGTGCGGATGCACTTCGGCGAGCGGAAAGTGGCGGTAGACGAAACAGAGCTCGTCGCTCAGGTACCGCCGTGCAGCTTCGACGATCGGGTACGCGCGCCCACAGTGCGGGCACTCGAAGTCGCCGTATTCCACGAGCACCACAGGCGCCTCGACGGAGCCTGCGACATGGTCCCGATCGTTCACCGGAACTACCAATTGGCTCATGTTCATGGGTGCACCTGGGCAGGAGTTGAAAACGCGGGCGATCGCGGGGTGAGCGACTCGAGCGCGTTGAGAATTCCGTCCGCGCCCGGGTTGACGTTGACGGGCGACAGGTAGCTCCAGCGAACGACACCATCCCGGTCGAGCACGAACAGCGCACGCTCGCTGAAGCCGTCCTGTGTGCGATACGCGCCGTACATCCGGGAGACGGCGCCTTTCGGCTCGAAGTCGCTCAGCAGCGGGAAGTGCAGCCTTCGATCGCGCGCGAACGCGGCGTGACACCACGCGCCGTCCACCGAGATGCCGAGCAGGTCGGCGCCATACTCGCGAAAATCGGGAAGGATCTCGTTGTACAACGCCATCTGGTCGCCGCACACGGGGCTCCAGTCGGCGGGATAGAACGCGAGAATGATCGGACGTCCGCGCTGCTCGCTCAGCCGCATCGTTTTGTCGGGCGCCGAGCGGAGCGCGAAATCGGGCGCCGTCGTGCCCGCCGCGAGAATCTTCGACTGCTCGACTTGGTTCGATTGGTTCGCTTGAGTCGCCATTGCTTCTCCATGCCTAGCGGATTTCCAGCACGATGCGTCCAATCACGTGCCCGCGCTCCAAGCGCGCGTGCGCCTTCGCGGCCTGACCGAGCGGGTACGTCTCGGCAATCGGCACCACGAGACGCGCGGCTTCCACGGCGCGCGCGAGGCTCGCCCACGCGCTCGGGCTGGCCTCGGCGTCATAGGGAATTCGCTTCACCTGCGCGCGCTTCTTCGGTGCCGGCTCCACGCCGTTCGGATACGCGACGCGTCCGCCGCTCACGACGAGGTCCACGCACGCGTCGAGCACTGGGCTCCCGGCGAGCGCGAGAATCGCATCGAGCCCGTCGGGGGCCGCGTCCTTGATCCGGTCGACCGCGTCGCGCTTGCGGCCGTCCACCACCGTCTCGGCGCCGAGCTTCTCGAGCAGGACCTGGGCGTCGGAGCCAGATCCCACGGCGATGACGCGCGCACGCCGGCGCGCGGCGAACTGCACCGCCAGCGTGCCGACGGCGCCGGACGCACCGAAGATCAACAGCGTCTCGCCGCTGCGTACGGCCAGATGCTTGTCGATTCCTTGCAAGGCGGTGAGGCCGGTGACTGCCGCCGCACCGCCCTCGCGCAGACTGAGTCGCTGCGGCAAGCGCCCCACGTTGCCCGCGGCGACAGCGGCGTACTCGGCGTAGAACCCGCCTTTCGGATTCTCATACTCATAAGCCCATACGCGCTCGCCGAGCTCGAATCGGTCGACGCGGTCGCCCATCTCGGCGATCACGCCCGCGCCATCGGTTCCCAGGATGAGCGGAAAGTGCGCGTCGTCGGCCCATTCGCCGGCGCGGGTCTTCGCGTCCCAGATACCAACCCCGGCGTAGTGCAGTGCGATGAGTACCTCGTATGGCCCGGGGCGCGGAACGGGCACCGTGTGCAGCTTCAGCACCGACGGCGGTCCGAACTTGTCGATCGCCACCGCCTCCATTTCGGCGGGCACCTCCTCCTTCAACACCGCGCGCTCGTCGTCCGTGTGTGCGGCGCGACTCACGGCTGGCCTCGTTCGGGAAGACCGTCGGGACCGCGCACCTTGTAGTCGGCGCGATGCTCCCGGTTGCCGAGCACGCCGTGGAGGTTGCCCTTGTTGTCGCTCGGACCGGCATCGCGGCCGCGCGCGTGCTCCACGAACAGCCGTTCATGCTCGCTGTTCTTTTCGGCTTCGTCGTGCTGCTCGCGATCTTCCACGAGCCGCCGTTTGCCGTCGTACGCCGCTTCGGCGCGATCGAGCTCGAGGCGCGCCTCCGTCGGCAGCTCCGGCGTGGACGACTGGAGCTGCTCCACGATCGCCGCTTCCGTCTTCGGACCGTGCTGGCCTTCGGCGTGGCCTTCGGTCCGCCTGCGACGCTTACCCATGTTCGGCACCCACGGCGGTGACTTCGTAGTAGGCGAGGATGGCGCGCTCCTCGCTGGGCGACGGAAGTCCGCGAGCGCGCTGCGGAGCGTTCGTCAGTCCGCCGGCTGGCAGGTGATCGACGAGTACTCTCGCATTGTCGGAGTCGACGCGGATCAATTCGGCCGGAATGAGCAGCCAGCGGTCGTCTTCGCCAACCAACACGTCGCGATCGAGTTTCACTTCGACGTACTTCACCGTCATGGTCGTGGTATCGACGATGACGTCGTCCACCTTGCCGAGGCGCCGTCCGTCGGCGAGCGTGACGTTCCAATCGCGAAAGTCGGGAATGGGATCGGCGATCATGTAGTCGTCGAGATCGCCGAGGTGCGCGAGCAGGCCGGGCGCGACGGCAGGGGCGTCGTCCTTTTTCGGGACGATACGAATTGGGTGGTGATGCATGGTCGGGGCTCCGCTACCGCGCCGAGGCCGTCGCCGACGCGGCTCTCCGGTAAAGGTGGAGAAGATGCTCGGCGAGCCACACGAGAACGGGGCCGTTCTCATCGACGCCCGGCACCAGCTTGAGCGACTCGTGCGCATCGGCCACGCACCGCACCAGACACTCCCGCTCCTTCTCCGACACCTTCAACTCGTCCGTCATCATTGCGGCGCTCCCGTTGGGCGATTCCGTGAGAAGGTGCTCTAACGGGTAGGAGGCCGCTGTCGGACAAACAGGAAGCAAGCGCCGGGAATTGGGGACGCGCTCGGAAGTTGCTGTGCGCGCGCGAGTTAGCCTAGCGGCTTCAACACCGCCTCGATCTCCGCGCGCCGCGGCTCGAGAAAGGGCGGCAGCGACAAGCGCTCGGGGTCGATTGGGCCATCCACCTCGAAGCCCGGACCGTCGGTCGCAAGCTCGAAGAGCACGTGGTTCGGCTCGCGCACGTAGACCGACGTGAAGTAGTGGCGGTCGACGACGCCACTGTTGTTGTAGCCGAACGACGTCAATCGATCCACCCATTCCTCCATGGGCTGGGCGTCGGGCGTCCGCAGCGCGACGTGATGCACGCCGCCCGAACCGTACTTCGCGCGCGGCAGGTCGTCGCGCACGATCACGTGCACCTCGGCATTTGCGCCGCCGTCGCCGATCTGGTACACGTGCACGCGAAAGCGCGGTTCTCCGGCGAGCACATAGGTGTGATCCTGCCGCAGGCCGAGCCCCTCGGTGAGAAACCGGTCAGTCGGCTCGAGGTCGGGCACGGTGATCACGGTGTAGCCTAGGCCGCGAATCTGTCGTTCCGCCGGCACGGGGCTCTCCGTCCATGGAAACGACGCGCCGGCACCGCCGTCGTCGACGAGCGAGAGCTGTGTTCCCATCGGGTCGGCGAAGTCGAGCACGCGCCGCCCGTCGCGCAGCGCGATCTCGCCGGCCGGCACCCCATGCGCAATGAGCCGGTCCGCCCAGAAGTCGAGCGTGTCGCCGCCATTCACGCGAAAGGTCGTGAGCGAGATGCTGTTGTTGCCGTGATGCTCGGGCGCGGCGTGCGGCATGTCGAACACCGTCATGTCCGAGCCCGGGCTTCCGACACCGTCGCCGAAGAACAGGTGGTACATGCTCGGCTCGTCCTGGTTCACCGTCTTGATGACCGGACGCATGCCCAGCACGCGCGCGTAGAACTCGTTCGACCGGCCAATGTGCGCGCTGAGCGAGCTCACATGGTGGATCCCGGTGAGCGGCAGCGTCACGAGGCCTCCTCGAGCGCGCCGAGTGTGCCGTCGGCGTGCTTGCCGAGCTTGCGCAGCAACGCGACGAGCTTCGCGCGCTCGTGCGCCGTCAACACGGCGGCGACGTCGTCGAGATCGGACTGGTGCCGGGCGAACACCGGCTTGATGAGCCGCCGACCTTCCGCGGTGAGTGCGACGACCCGCACACGGCGATCGTTCGCGTCTTCCGAGCGCGCGACGAGGTCGCGCTCGGTCAAGCGGTCCACCGCGGCGGTCATGGAGCCGCTCGTCAGCAGGACCAATTTGCCGAGCGCGTTCACCGGCAGCGGACCCTTGTGCAGTAACGCTTCCATCACGGCGAAGTCGCTCGCGCACAGGCCCGAATCCTCGATGCTGGCGAGGGCGCGCGCCTCGACGGCGCGCGCCGCCCGCGACAGCACGAGATAGAGGTGCGCGCCGGTCGCGTGTTTCACGGGTTTCACGAGTTTCCCGGGTGTCATCGGTCGCGCGGCGCCGAGTCGAGCACGCGCACCACTTCGACATGCGCGATCACGACGTCGGGCGATTCCTGGAGCGCCCGGTCGTAGTTCCGCTGAAAAGCGTCGCCTTCGGGATTCGTCGTGAGCATTCCGCGAATCTGCGTGAGCAACGCGCGCGCGTTGTCGTCGGGCATCGGCTCCTCGCCCTCGAGGCGCTCGTCGATCTCCACGACGAGCTCCGACAGCCGCCGCAGCCACGCGAAGAACGGATCGTTGATCACGAGCTGCAGCAGCGCGCTGCCGTTCTCGATGCGGCCATGCTCCTTTTCGTAGCGCGCCCGCTCGGCGTCGAGCAGCTTCTTGTGCAGGCGGAGCAGTCCCATTCGCGCGCCTTCGAGCGTGCGCGTGAGCGGTGTGTGTGGGTGCTTCATAGCGATGGCCTCTCCTAGCTTGTCAGTCGATTGGTTTGAGATTGGCGACGATCTGCTCGCGTTGCGGCTCGAGGAACGGCGCCAGCACGATCTTCTCGCCGAGCGTCGCCTCGTCCTCGTCCACCGAAAACCCGGGACCCTCGGACGCAATCTCGAACAGAATGCCGTTCGGCTCGCGGAAGTAGAGGCTGTGGAACCAGAAACGATCCACCTTGCCGCTGTTCGGCACGCCGAGCGTATTGAGCCGGTCGGCCCACGCGTCGTAGTCCGCGTCGGGCGTACGGAAGGCGACGTGATGTACGCCCCCCGCACCGGGATTGGCCGGGGCGAGATCGGGTTGCACCGCCACGTGCAGCTCGGCGTGCGGACCACCGTGTGCCATCTCGTAGACGTGCACGAGCTGCTTCGCGTTGTCCGGATGCTCGTACTCGCGCACCGGCCGCATGTTGAGCACCTTCTGCAGCACACCGTCGGTGGGCTCGAGCTTGGGCACGCTCAGCGTGATCGGTCCAAGACCGCGCACCTGATGCGCCGCCGGCACAGGGCTGTGCTCCCACGGATAGGCGTCGCCCGCGCCGCCGTCGTCGACGAGCGTGAGCCGCTGTCCTTCCGCGTCTTCGAGATCGAGCTGCAGGCGCCCATCGCGCTCGGCGATCTCGCCGGCGTGCACGCCCTGCTCCGCGAGATGACCCTTCCACCAGTGCAGCGCGTCGAGCCCGTCGACGCGCAGCGCCGTGCGCGCGATCGAGCGCGTGCCGCGGCGCTCGGGTCGCGCCGGCCAGTCGAAAAAGGTGAGATCGCTTCCGGGGCTTCCCTTCCGGTCGGCGTAGAAGAGATGGTACGCGCTCACGTCGTCCTGGTTGACCGAACGCTTCACGAGCCGCATGCCGAGCGTCCGAGTATAGAAACGGTGGTTGTCGCGAATTTTCGCGGACACCGCCGTGAGATGATGAATGCCGAGTAGGTCCATGATATCCTCCGTCTGCAATGAATCTCGTCATCAAGTGTCTTGATGTCAAGATATCAGTCGACGAAGAGCCGGCTATCCCCCGAGCGCTCGCGCCGGGAACGCATCGAGACTCCACTCGCGGACGGCGGCGAGCAACTCCGCAGGCGGTTCTTCCGGGCCGGCCGCGTCGCGCACGGTCTGTACGGCGAGCTCCGTTGCGCTGCGCGACTCGTGGCCGAGCGCGCTGAGAATGTGCGCGTACTCGCTCACGAGCCGCTGCATCTCCCGGCAGGGCTCGTGCGCGGCGTACCGCTCGGGGGCAAAAGCGCCTGCGGGCAGGGCGCCGGCGGCCAGCGCCGCTATGCACTTCTCAGCCGCTGTCAGGATCGACTGCCGGGCTGTCTGCGCGCGATCACGAATTTCCCACCGTTCGATTCCCCGAACTCTCCCCGGCCGTTCGTCCGAGCCCGGCCGTTCGTTCGAGAATGACGCCTGCCCCATCGTGCCCTCCCGCCATCGGGTTGACCACCGCTGTCCATCCCATGGTTGAACGCGCATTTCGCGCCAAAGTTCGGTGACCGGGATCACACGTCGTTGTCGGGCCTGGTAGCTTTCCGCCATCAACGGGTGGTGCTTCGTGGACCAGATCGAGGTTCAACAAACGCTCATGGCATCGGTGCCGTACACGGTCGTCAACAACCGCGAGGCCAGCCGCTTCGAGGTCGATCTCGACGGCGAGCTCGCCGTGCTGGAGTACACGGAGCGCGCCCACCTCATCGATCTGCGCCACACGGAAGTGCCGCCGGCGCTCGCCGGACACGGCGTTGGCGGGGCGCTCGCGGCCGCGGCGCTGGAGTACGCGAACCAGACGGGCAAGCGGGTGGTTCCGAGCTGTCCGTTCGTGCGCGCCTACATGAAAAAGAAGGGGCTGATTCCTCCCGAGGAAAAAGCTCCAGGCGATTAATAGCGATCGCTGACAGGCAACGATTCTAGGATACTGCTCCCTGCGCTGAGCGCTCAGAACAGAGAGCAGTATCCGAGAGTATTCGAGGTTGCACCAATCGCGATTAGGCGCGCGATAGTTTCACTACAGAACGCTCTCGAGCATGCAACCTGGACGTGTTCGGCGTGGGCGAGCACCACCGGCCCGACTATGCCGTCTCGTCGCCGGCGATCGTGCTTGCCGCCGCCGCGGAACGAACGAAGCGCATTCGGCTCACGAGCGCCGTCACGGTGTTGAGCTCCGACGATCCCGTGCGCGTCTTTCAGAACTTCGCCACGCTCGACCTGCTCTCTGGCGGGCGCGCCGAGATCATGGCCGGACGCGGCTCGTTCATCGAGTCCTTTCCACTGTTCGGCTACGACCTGAGCGATTACGACGAGCTGTTCACCGAGAAGCTCGAGCTGCTGCTGGCGCTCCGCGACAACGTGCGCGTCACCTGGTCGGGCAACCACCGCGCACCGCTGCGCGACCTGGGGGTGTATCCGCGGCCGCTGCAGAATCCGCTGCCTGTTTGGGTGGCCGTTGGCGGAACGCCGCAGTCCGTCGTGCGCGCCGCCACCCTCGGCCTGCCCATGGGGCTCGCCATCATCGGCGGAATGCCGGAACGGTTCGCGCCCATGGTGTCGCTCTATCGCGAGACGGCGCGCAAGGCGGGCCACGACCCGGCGAAGCTGGCGGTGAGCATCAACTCGCACGCCTATATCGCCGACACGTCGCAGCGCGCGTCCGACGATTTCTACCCGGGCTACGCCGAGGTGATGACCCGTCTCGGGCGCGAGCGTGGGTGGCCGCCGACCACACGCGAGCAGTTCGACGTCTCGCGCTCGCTGCGCGGCGCGTTAGTTGTCGGCACCCCGGACGAGGTAGTCGAGAAGATTCTGTATCAGTACGACATCTTCAAACACGATCGCTTCATGGCCCGATTCAGCGTTGGCGCCATGCCGCACGAGAACATGATGCGCTCGATCGAGCTGTTTGGGACGGAAGTTGCCCCTAGAGTGCGGCAGGAAATCGAGCGGCGCTCCGCGGCGGACCAAAAGACTTGACGACCGCTGCCCGCTCGAAGGCCTCTCCCGGAAAACACAAGCTGTCCGGGGTCCTCGAAATCGGCTAAGTTGAATCATGCCAATGAGATGGACATCTAGTTCCGGCAAGTCGCTGAAGCAGACTCTGGCGCGCTTTGGAATCAAGGCGGCCATCGTCGTGTCCGGTGTCGCTGTGGCGGCGGGAACGATTCACAAGCAGACGTACCTGCCGCGTACACCGTTGGCGAAGCGCATTGTCGCGTCCGCTCCGGTGAACGTGAAGACGCCGTGGGGTACCACGCACGCAGCGGACTCGAGCGTGGCACCGGGCGGTTTGGACGCGGGCGTCGACCACGATCGCATCTCGTATTGGGTGAAGCGTCTCTCGACTACGCTGAGCGCCGACTTCGCGCGCACGCTCGAGCGCAAGGCGAAGTATTCCGACATGATCGCCGCCAAGCTCGAGG
This sequence comes from Gemmatimonadota bacterium, assembly GCA_028287235.1. Taxonomy (GTDB): domain Bacteria; phylum Gemmatimonadota; class Gemmatimonadetes; order Gemmatimonadales; family Gemmatimonadaceae; genus JAQBQB01. Next base: position 380,821 of record JAQBQB010000010.1, read on the forward strand.
CGAAGCAAATGCCGCGCGATCTCGTCTACCTCGCGATGATCGAGTCGGAGTTCAATCCGAATGCCAAGTCGCCGGTGAAGGCGGTGGGTCTGTGGCAGTTCATGAGCGCCACGGCGCGCCAGTTCGGCCTCACCGTGAAGGGCCGTGTCGACGAGCGCCGCGATCCGGCGCGCGCCACCGACGCCGCGGTCGCCTATCTCTCGAGCTTGCACGACAGACTCGGCTCGTGGTATCTCGCCGCCGCCGCGTACAACTCGGGCGAGGGTACGGTGCTGCGCGCGCTCAAGGCGACGACGGGGAAGACGACCGGCACCGACGACGACTTCTTTCGCATTCTTCCGCTGCTCCCGAAGGAGACGCAGGACTACGTGCCGAAGCTCATCGCCTCCGCGCGCGTGGGCAACGACCCGGCACGCTATGGTGTCGCCGTCAAGGAAGCGGCGGCGAGCGGCGACGTGGCCCCGACCCCCGCTGCGACGGTGACACCCACGCCGACGGCGACGGCCGCCACGCCGGTTGCAAAGCATGTGAAGAAATCCCCACCGAAGACGACGAAGCACAAGGTTGCGACCGCCGTGAAGAAGAAAATCGCGCCGAAGACCAGAGCGAAATTGAAAACGGCGCACCGTACGCCGAAGCCCTAACGCACGAGCACGTTCGACATGCGCATTGTCTCTTTTCTCCCGGCGGGTACCGAGATCGTCGATGCGCTCGGCGCGAGCGCGCAGCTCGTCGGCCGGTCGCACGAGTGCGATCATCCGGCCGAGGTCACGCGTCTGCCGATCGTCAGCCGGCCCGCGCTCGACCTCGCGGGGCTGACCCAGGCGGAGATCGATGGCGCCGTCGCCGACAAGCTGCGAAGCGGCGACAGTCTGTACGTCGTCGACGAGCTGCTGCTGCGCGAGCTCGCCCCCGACGTGATCCTCACGCAGGATCTCTGTCAGGTATGCGCACCGTCGGGAAACGAGCTCACGCGCGCGGTGCTGTCGCTCCCGTCGCGACCGAACGTGGTCTATCTCTCGCCGCGCACGCTGAGCGACATCGACGGCAACATCATCGCCGTGGGCGACGCGATCGGCCGCGCGGAGGAAGCGCGCGCGATCGTGGCGACGAGCCGCGCGCGCATCGATCGCGTGCGCGACAGTGTGCGCGGCGTTTCGCGGCGCCCGCGCGTCGCCTTTCTCGAGTGGACCGACCCGTTGTACTGCGCCGGCCATTGGGTGCCGGAGATGATCGACATCGCGGGCGGTGAGGATCGACTCGGCCGTCCGGGCGCCGACTCCGTGCGCATGTCGTGGGACGACGTGACGGCGTGGGCACCGGAGGTGGTCGTCGTGGCGCCGTGCGGCTTCGGGCTTGCGGACGCCGAGCGGTTGTCGCGCGAGATGCCCCACATCCCGAATGCGCGTGTCGTACCGGTGGACGCGAACGCTTACTTCGCACGGCCGGGCCCGCGCTACGTCGAGGGAATCGAGCTCCTCGCTCGAGTGATTCACCAAAGTTCATAAGTAGCTTCAAACCCTGGTTCCCGCGTCGATGTCCAAGTCCTGACGACCGACGCCGCTCCACTCGAGGAACCAGGCCATGGAACTGCTCCTGCAGGACACCCGCTTCGCATTGCGCTCGCTGCGCAAACACCGGAGCACGACGATCGTCGCGATGCTCTGCCTCGCGCTCGGCATTGGCGCAAACACGGCGATCTACTCCGTGGTTCGCGCCGTGCTGCTCGATTCGCTTCCCTACCGCGAGCCCGAGCGTCTCCTCAAGATCACCGAGACGTACGTCGCGCGAGGCGAGCGCGGGACGAACGGTTCCGTGTCGCCCGACAACTTTCGCGATTGGAAGGCGCAGACCACCGCCTTCGTGGACATGGCCGCGTACCGGGACGGCAGCCTCGATCTGGGGGACGTGGCGGATCCCGAACGCCTTCGAGGCATGCGCGTCACCGCGAATCTGTTCACGGTGCTCGGCGCGCGTCCGGTTGCGGGCCGCGCCTTTCTGCCGCAGGACGACGAGCCGGCCGCGGCGCCCACGGTAGTCGTTGGCGAAGGGTTGTGGCGCAGGCGCTTCAGCGCCGATCCGAAGCTGATCGGTACGCAGATCACGCTCGGCGGCGCCAAGTACACCGTGATCGGCGTGATGCCGGGGAGCTTCGACTTTCCCGTGACGCCGGTGCGAAACGACTTCTGGCGGCTGGTCACCACCGCGTCGATGGATCAGATGAAGGGCCGTGCCTATCACGCGCTGAACGTGGTCGGACGGCTCGCGCCGACGGCCGACTCGGTGAGTGCGGCGGCGGATCTCGCGCGCATCACGAGCCGAATCGCGCAAGAGTTTCCGGAATCGCAGAAGAACCGCGGCGCACTCGCCGTGTCGCTCGCCGGCAACATCGTCGGCAACGTGCGCCCCGCGCTCCTCGTGCTGTTGGGCGCCGTTGGCCTCGTGCTGCTCATCGCCTGCGCGAACGTCGCGAACCTCTTGCTCGCACGCGCCGCCGGACGGCGCCGCGAGATCGCAATCCGCACCGCGCTCGGCGCCGAGCGAACGCGGCTCGTCCGCCAGTTGCTCACGGAGAGTCTGGTGCTAGCGGTGAGCGGCGGCGTCCTCGGCCTCGCGGTCGCGCAGTGGGGCTTGCGCGCCCTCGTCGGACTCGCCGCGAGCAGCCTGCCACGCAGCGAGGCCGTTGGACTGAACGGGCGCGTGATGCTCTTCGCAATGATCGTCTCTCTGGCTACCGGGTTCATCTTCGGCATCGTGCCTGCGCTGCGCGCGAGCCGGACCGACCTCCGTGAGGATCTCTCCGAGTCGGCCGGGCGCACGAGCGCCAGCCGCCGGCAGAACCGCACCCTCGACGCATTGATCGTGGGCGAGATCGCCATCTCGTTGGTGCTGCTCGTCGGAGCGGGGCTCGTGATTCGCGGATTCGTGTCGCTGTTGCACATCGAGCCCGGCTTCAAGCCGGACGGTGTGCTCGCCTTTCACGCGTCGGCACAGCCGACCACTCCGGACAGCGCGCGGTACGGACAGTTCTATGCACCGGTCCTGCAGCGGCTCCGCGCGCTGCCCGGCGTGCGGGACGCCGCGTTCACCAGCCTCTTGCCCATTCAAGACGCCATGACCGATCGCTACTTCACGATCATTGGGCGGCCCGTGCCGGAGATCAACCAACATCCGGACGCCGAGCAGCGCGTGGTGAGCAGCAACTATTTCCACACGCTCGGCATCCCAATGGTCGCGGGCCGGGAATTCACCGACGGCGACGGCGCGTCGGCGCCTCCCGTGATCATCATCAACGACGAGCTGGCCAAGAGCTATTTCCCCGGTGAGAGCCCGCTCGGCAAACAGATCGACGCGAGCACCGGCGTTGCGGCGACGATTGTCGGCGTGGCGAAGTCAGTCCGCCAGATGAGCCTCGACCAGGAGCCGCGCGCCGAGTTCTACCTGCCTGCACCGCAGGCCCTCCACTACCTTGGCGTCATGGCGTTCGTCATCTCGACCCAAGGATCGCCGGAGTCGTTCATATCGTCGGTGCGCAATGCCGTGCACGCGGTGGCGCCGCAGCAGCCGGTCTATCAGATCGCGACCATGAACGCGGTGATCGGCAACTCGCTGGCGACGCGCAAGCTCGTGCTGGTGTTGCTCACGATCTTTGCCGGCCTGGCGCTCGCCCTGTCGGCGGCCGGCGTGTACGGCGTGATGTCGTACGGCGTGTCGCAGCGCACGCGCGAGATCGGCATTCGCATGGCGCTCGGCGCCCGCGCCGGCGACGTCACGGCGATGGTGCTGCGCGACGCGGCGAAGTTGGTGGGCGCCGGGGTGGGCATCGGCCTCGTCGGCGCGGCGCTGTTGTCGCGCATGCTTCAGAGTTTGCTATACGACGTCGGGACGCACGACCCGCTCACCTTCGCCCTCGTGCCGGCGCTCATCGTGGCGACGGCACTCGTGGCAAGTGCGCTTCCTGCACTTCGGGCCGCGCGCGTCGATCCGTTGGACGCGACGCGGGCGGAGTGACGGCCTCCCGAGCTACTTTCCGCCGTAGGTGACCCGCCACACGCGGCCGCCTTTGTCGTCGGAGATGTACAACGCGCCGTCGGGTCCTTGCGCGACACCGACGGGGCGATGGGCCGCCTGGTCGGGCTGCATCACTCCGCCGGCGAACTTGTCGGCGAAGATCTCGAATTTTCCGGCGCCCATCGACGGCGTTCCGCCGGCGAACGGCACGAATACCACGTTGTAGCCCTGCTGCGGACCGGGTGCGCGATTCCAGGATCCATGAAAGGCGATGAACGCGCCGCCGCGGTAATGCTCGGGAAACATCGATCCTGTATAGAACAACAGCCCGTCGGGGGCCCAGTGCGCCGGGAAGAACGCGGCCGGCGGAAGTTTCTGCGCGCACTCGCCCACCGCCTTGCCGCCGTCGCCGCCATACTCGGGCGCCAAGACCAGCTTCTGCTGATTCGGGTCGAAGTAGCAGTATGGCCAGCCGTAGTCGCCGCCTTTCACGATCTTTAACAGCTCTTCTGCCGGAAGATTCTGTCCCTGGTCGGCGTTGTACAGCTTCGGCCAGTTCTCGAACAACTGATCGCGGCCGTGCTGCGTGGAGTAGAGCTGCCCGTCGGGCGCGAAAGCGATGCCGACCGCGTTGCGAATACCCGTCGCGTAGCGCTCCCTCGGCGAGAAGGTCTGGCCCGTCTTGTTCGCGTCGTACCGCCACAGGCCGGCACGTGTCTCGAGCTCGGTGCACGGCTTGCGGCCCGGTGACTCGAGCGTGCGGTTCTTGATCTGGCAGGAGTTCGTCGCCGAGCCCATGTCGATGAACATCCCGCCCGACGTGTCGATGGCGAATGGATGCATCGGATGGTCGCCCGTGACGGGCATGCCGCTCAGGATCGTTTCCGCTTTCGCCGTGGGGGCACCGCCGCCTGAAGGAAGCGCATAGCGCACGATGGTGGAGTGTTCTTCCGCGTAGAGCGCGTTGGCGTGCAACCCAATGCCGGTGCCGCCATGTCCGCCGCGATCGGGCGTGGCGCCGAACCGTGTGATGACATCCGCCCGTCCGTCGTGGCTCGTGTCGCGGAGCGCGACGAGGAATCCGCGGCCTGGAGGCGCCGTGTCGGGATAGTAGCTGCCGCTCCACGTGTTGACGTACACGTCGCCGTTTGGCGCGACGACGAGGTGCCGCGCGTGGCCGAGACTGTCGGCGAACACCGTCGCACAGAATCCGGGCGGCAACGTGATGCCGCCGTTGTCGCCCGGGCATGCGGCCGGCGCCGGCGCAGCGGCCCCGCGGGTCGATGCGGCGGTCGTGTCAGTCGCCGACTTGGCGCTCTCGGTTCCCCTGCTGCACGCGGACGCGATCAGCGCCGTTGCCACGAGCGCCCACAGGCCCCGCCTCCCCTTCTCGTTCATCATACGTGCTCCATTGCGGACGTTCGCAAAAAGGGCGATGCGTGAATCGTTCCATGCGAAGCGGAGAGAGACGGAGAGCGCCCGCTATGCCTTGACCGCGAGCAGCACCGCGCCTGTCTGCTTCCCTTCAATGCTCTGCACGTAGACGCGCGCGACATCGGCAGCGGGAATTCCGGTCTTGGGGTCCTGTCCCATCGCGGCAAGTGTTTCCGAGACCCAGCCCGGACTGACGACGTTCACGCGAATGCCGCGAGGCGCTTCGAGCGCCGCTGCACGCGCAAAGCTTTCGAGCGCGCCGTTCGCGAGGCTGAAGGCCGCCCCTCCGGGCGCGGGTTGCTGCGCCAACACGCCGCTGCTGATCGTGACCGATCCGCCGTCGCTCAACGCGCCCGGCTCGAGTGCGGCGCGCACGACGCTCACCTGTCCCATGAGCTTGTCGCCGACGCTGGCCACGAAATCGTCGTCGGTGAGCGCCGCGAGCGGCGCCCACTTCGCGCCCCCCGCGGCGCTCACGATGGCGTCGACCGGACCCACGCGCTTGAACAGCGCGCGAATCGACGCCGGGTCGGTGATGTCGACCTTCGTTTCGCCGTGGCGGTTCGCCGAGATGACGTCGTGCTTGGGCGACAGCGTCTTCACGACCGCCGAACCGATCAATCCAGTGCCACCGATGACGAGAACCTTCACAGAATCTCTCCCCTCTGAGGTTGCCGTTGCATGCGTGCCGCGTTCATGCATTGCAGGATAATGCGATGGGAAGGGTCATCGGCTGTTCAGCTCGATGACGTGATCGCGTAGCGGCGCTATTTCACCGCGGGCACGCCACTCTGCTGGATCAGCTTCGCGACCAAGGCCGTCCAACCCGTTTGATGCGACGCCCCGAGCCCCGCGCCCACGTCGCCGTGGAAGTATTCGTGGAACGGAACGAGGTCGCGCCAGTATGGGTCGTGCTGGAATTTCTCCGTGCCGCCGAATACCGCGCGGCGCCCCTCGTGACGGATGAAGATCCGAATGAGCCGGCGCGAGAGCTCGACCGACACCTCCCAAAGCGTCAGCATCTGCTTCGACCCCACGGGATGCTCGACGGTGAACGTGGGCCCATAGTACCAGTCGAACTTCTGCAGCGCCTCGATGATGAGATAGTTGAGTGGAAACCACACTGGGCCGCGCCAGTTCGAATTGCCGCCGAACAGACCGGTACGCGACTCGGCCGGCTCGTACCCCACCTCGCCGAGGTCGGTGCCGTTCACGCGTAGGCGGAAGGGATGCTCCGCGTGCCAGCGCGAGAGTGAGCGCAGCCCATAGGGCGACAGAAACTCCTCTTCGGCGAGCATACGCGAGAGGATGGCGCGCAAGCGCGGTGCGCTCACCACGGCGAACAGATGGCGGTGAAACTCCCCCGTGCGTGTGACGGACGCCGCGTCGCCCACGAGATCGGAGCGGTTGCGCAGGAACCACTCGAGCCGCGCGCGAAAGCTGGGAAGCTTCTCGAGCACCTCGTGGTCCATCGTCTCGACGGCGAGCAGCGGAATCAGCCCCACCATCGAGCGCGCGCGCACGTAGGTCTTGGTTCCGTCCGGGAGCCGCAGCAGGTCGTAGTAGAACTCGTCCTCGTTGTCCCACAGGTCGGCGTCGTCTTCGCCGACGGCCGCCGCGCGGTCGTTCATCGAGTGCGCGATGTGGAAATAATGCTCGAGGAACTTCGTGGCGACGTCCTCGTACGCGTCGTCCTGGCGCGCTAGCTCGAGCGCGATCGCCAGCATGTTGAGGCAGAACATCGCCATCCAGCTCGTGCCGTCGCTCTGGTCGAGCCGTGCGCCGCCGGGCAGCTGCTCGCTGCGGTTGAACACGCCGATGTTGTCCAGACCGAGGAATCCGCCTTGGAACACGTTGCGTCCGTCGACGTCTTTGCGATTCACCCACCAGGTGAAGTTGATGAGCAATTTGTGAAAGACCCGCTCGAGAAACTTGACGTCGCCCGTTCCCGTCGCGCGTCTGTCTATCTGATACACCCGCATCGCCGCCCAGGCGTGTACGGGCGGATTCACGTCGCCGAATTCCCACTCGTACGCGGGCAGCTGGCCGTTCGGGTGCATGTACCATTCGCGGAGCAGCAGCACGAGCTGCTCCTTGGCGAGCTGCGGGTCCACCATCGCCAATGGAATCGCGTGAAACGCGAGATCCCAGGCCGCGTACCACGGATACTCCCACGTGTCCGGCATCGAGATGATGTCGTGGTTGTTCACGTGCGTCCACGAATGATTGCGTCCGTGCCATCGCTCCGGCGGCGGCGGAGGTTGCGCCGGATCGCCGAGCAGCCACCGGTGCACGTCGTAGTGATAGAACTGCTTGCTCCAGAGCAGCCCGGCGAACGCCTGGCGTTGCACCAAACGCTCGTCGCTCGACACCTCTGGCGGCGCGAGCGGCTCGTAGAACGCATCGGCCTCGGCGATGCGGCGCGCGAACAGCGCGTCGAATGCCTCGCCGAACGCAGCCGGCCCGTTGACGTCGGCCGAGAGCCGGAGGCGAATCACGTGCTCACCGCCGGCGGCAACCGTGACGCGGTAGCGCGCCGCCGATTTGGTCCCCTCGCGCGCGGGGTTCACCGCCTCGCGATGGCCATTCACGACGTACTCGTGAAACGCGTCCTTCACGTACGGCGATTGGTTGGGCGACTGATAGAGCGCCCACGTGTTCGTCTCGTTTCCGGTGAAGAGCAGCTCGGGCTCGCCCTCGCAGGTGAGATGATACCGGCCGAGCGCTTCGTGCTCGGCAAGCACCTGCGCGGAGCCGTCGCGTGTATCGAGCGCCGCGAGCGACGGCCGGTAGCCCCGCGTTCCCCACGACCAGCCGTTACGGAACCAGAGCGTCGGCAGCACGTCGAGCGTCGCGTCCTCCGGACCGCGGTTGGCCACGGTAATGCGCACCAGCAGGTCGGTCGGCGAGCCCTTGGCGTATTCGACGGTCACGTCGAAGTAGCGATCGTCGTCGAAGCTGCCGGTGTCGAGGAGCTCGAACTCGGGATCGTCCTTGCCGCGCCGCCCGTTCTCCTCGCGCAACCGGCCGTACGGAAACGCGCGTTGAGGATACTTGTATAACGCCCGCATGTAGGCGTGCGACGGCACGTTGTCGAGGTAGAACCAGTAGTCCTTGGCGTCTTCGCCGTGGTTCCCCTCGTGACCCGAGAGGCCGAATGCGCGCTCCTTGAGATACGGATCGGCGCCGTTCCAGAGGGCCAGCGCGAAGCAGAGGCGCTGGCCCTCGTCGCAGACGCCGAGCAAGCCGTCCTCGTTCCAGCGGTAGGCGCGGCTTCGCGCGTGGTCGTGCGGGAAGTATCCCCACGCGTCGCCGTTCGCGCTGTAGTCCTCGCGCACGGTGCCCCACGCCCGTTCGGCGAGGTATGGCCCCCAGAGACGCCAGGGCGCCTCGCCGTTGCGTGCCTCCTTCAGGCGCCGCTCTTCTTCAGTCATGCCGCGGCTCGCCCGAAGGAAGGCTCATGTGCTTGAATGTGGGCCGGCAGACTCCCGTCGCCAAGGCCTTTGTTACAGCGGAGAACGCAGAGAATGCGGAGGAACACTACGGAAAGCAGACTTCTCTTGCGGCCTCTGCGTCCTCCGCGGTCAACGCTGTACTAGGAACGGTGGGCGAGTCCCAGAAATTCGCTGCGCGTCATTGGACAGTCGCGGAACTGGCCGCGGAGCGCCGAGGTGATCGTTCGCGAATTCTGTTTCTCCACGCCGCGCATCATCATACAGAGGTGGACTGCTTCGACGACGATTCCGACCCCCTTCGGCGCGAGCACCGACTGCAGCGCCTCGGCGATCTCCTCAGTGAGACGTTCCTGCACTTGCAGCCGCCGCGCGAACACCTCCACGATGCGTGGCAGCTTGGAGAGCCCGATGATCTTGCCGTCCGGGATGTAGGCGACGTGCACTTTCCCGAAGAAGGGCAGCATGTGGTGCTCGCACATCGAATAGAACTCGATGTCGCGCACGAGCACCATGTTCTCGTGTGTGTCCCCGAAGACGGCGTCATTGACGACGTCTTCCACGCGCATGCCGTAGCCGCGCGTCATCCAGGACATCGCTTCGGCGACGCGATGCGGCGTGCGCTGCAGGCCCTCGCGCGTCGGGTCTTCGCCGATGAGCTCGAGCTGGCGCGCGATCAAGGTCTCGAGCTCCTCGCGCTCGTCGTGCCCGGCCGGCTCGAGGTGGAGCGGCCCGGGGATTCGCATGGCCGTGGTCATAAGGTCTTCAGATATTCGACGAGGTCGTGTTTTTGTTGCGACGACAGACGGAGCGACAGCGCGCCGTCGTAGTGATCGACGACGGCGGCCAGCGTCGCGGCGCTGCCGTCATGGAAGTACGGCGCATGCTGCAACAACCCGCGCAACGGCGTGGTACGATACGCCTTGTCAGCGGTGCGCGCGGCGTAGCGCGGGTCCATGCCCGTCTCCGACGGCGCGTGCAGCCTGTTGAAATTCACGTCGGTGTAGGTGGTGCCGAGGTGGCACGACGCGCAGTTCGCCGCGCCGTTGAACAGCGCGCGCCCGCGCGCCTCCGCCGCGTCGTCGACCGTTCCCGCCGGCGGCTTCGGTGTGCCAAGGCTCAACTGGTACTGCCTCAGCGCCGTGAGCTTGGGCGTGACCAGATCGGGCGTCTGCAGGACGTTTACGCCGATGCGCGGATCGCTGAAGCTTCCCTGCCCGTGCATCTGCGTGACGGCAACGTACGCGTTCCAGTAGGAAATCGATCCCTCGGCGGTGTAGGTGACCTTGTCCACGCCGGCGAGCCCGTACGCCGGCGGCAGCACGAGCGGCGTGCTCAGTCCGTCGAGGTTGATGCGGGGGTCGTACTTTCCTGGCCCCCAGCTGTTGAGGATCGTCTTGAGCGCCGGCGACACCGCCGGCGACAGCGCGACGATCGCGCCGGCATTCATGTCCATGTTCGGCCACCCGTCGAGGCGATGGCCAATGCCCTTCGCGAACGAGTTGTCGACGGTGGAGTGACAGAGCGCGCAGGTGATGCCGACGCGCGCCAGCGTATCGCGTCCGTTGATCGTTCGCACATCGCCTTTCAGCCCGACCACGGCATTGAGCTTGAGCAGCGTCACCGTGGTCGCGGGGCTCGCGAGATCCACCGTGCCGGCGGCGATCGCATCGCGCACCGCCCGCGGAACCGAATCGACGTCGACCTTGAAGCCCACCGAGAGCGCCGCCGCGGGACTCACCGCGCTTTGGATGACCTCGTGCATTCGGAGGGTGTCCGTCCAATACTTCTCGTCGCCAAACGTGTCGAAGCGGAAGATGTCCTTTCCCGCGCTGACGAGCGCCGGATCGAGCTGCTCGGGCTTCGGTTGCGTCGGAACGCCGCTGCCGCAGGAGATCGCGAGACCTCCGGCGGCAGCTGCTCCGACGAGGGCGAACGCGCTACCAAACTTCCGTAGCGGGCGGCGCACGTCAGCTTCCGAGCTTCGTCTCGAGATTCTGCGCGGCGAGCATGTGCGCCTGGAACGCCGGCGCCACTTTGACGACGAGCGCCTTCACGTCGGCGTTCTGAATCGCCGGCAGCAGCGTGGTCGTCACCGCGTCGATGACCGCTTTGTGAAACGCGACTTCGTGCTGCAGGAAGGCCTTGTCGAACGCCTTGCCGTCGAGACCGCGCAACTGCGTCATCGCGGCGGCATGGTCGCGCGCGCCCTGGTCGGGCTTCGGTGCAGTCGGCGTGACGCCGAGCTTCTTCGCCAGATCGCGGCCCTGTTGACGGACGGCCTTGTGGTCGCGGGCGAGCATCGCGCCAAAGTCGCGGACCTCCTTGGTCGTGCCCTTCTTGGCGGCGAGCTCGCCGGTCTCGATGTCGGCGGTGTTCGCGGCGTCGAAGATCGCGACGATGGTGGGGTCGTCGAGCGCGGGCGCGGTGCGAGCGCTCGCCTTGGGGACGAATGCGACGGTCGAGATGCTGGCGACCGCAAGAGCGGCGGCGACGATGGCTTTGCGCATGGAAATTCCTCCAAACGGTGAGTACGGATCCTGTTGTGGTGGTAAGAGATGGGATATTAAGACACAAATGTCAAGTATTTATTGTGCTTATTTGACAATCGGTCCTCCCGGGCGCATTTTTCGGACATATGAGCATCGCCTCGCTCGGCGCGCGCTTCCTGGACAGCACCCGCGGGCAGATGGTTTCCCTGCTCCGCCGCGGCGCGCGCACCGTCGAGGATCTCGCCGGTGCCCTGGGGCTGACCAACAACGCCATCCGCAACCATCTCGCGACGCTCGAGCGCGACGGCATCGTGCGGCAGGAGGGAGTCCGGCGCGGACCGGGCGCCGGGAAGCCCGCCGTCGTCTACGAGCTGCACCCCGATGCCGAGCCGCTCTTCTCGAACGCCTACGCGCCGGTGTTGCGCACCCTCGTCGATGTGCTCGTGGCCGAGCTTCCGCGCGAGCAGGCCGACGCCGTCATGATGCGCGTGGGACACCAGCTGGCGGCCGGCGCGGGCGGACGCGCGCCGGGCGATCTTGCGGCACGCGTAAAGGCTGCCGCCGCGGTACTGACTTCACTCGGCGGCGACGTCGAGATCATCGAGGACGAGGGCATGCTTCGCATTCGCGGGTGCGCGTGCCCGCTCGCGGCGACCGTGGCCGACCACCACGAAGTCTGTCGCGCCGTCGAGACGCTCGTGGGCGACGTGGTCGGGGAGCCCGTGCGGTTGCAGTGCGAGTACGGCGCGAGACCGTGCTGCTGCTTCGCGATCGAGCCGGCGACGTCAGGGCTGTAGCGACACCGAGACCATCGCTCCACCGCGGCCATCGGGCACGACGGACGTGCCGAGCAGCACGCGATCGAGCTTCGTGCGCTTGTGGCTGTGCGCATAGCTCACGACGCGCGAGCCGATCAGCGTGCCGACGAACGCGCCGGCGACGACGTCGCTCGCCCAGTGCTGATTGAGATACATGCGCGTGAGGCCTGGGACGGCGGCCGCCGTGTACAACAGCGGCGCGGCGTACCAGCTCGCACTGGGGTTGCGCTCGTGAATCTCACCCACGAGTGCCGCCGCGGCGGCGAACGCGGTGGCCGAGTGCAGCGATGGGAACGCACGGTTGTCGAAGTGCGTGAAGCCCTTTCCGAAATCGAATTTGTACTGGTCGTTGGGGCTGATGCTCGGACGCTCGCGGCCGAGCGGGCCGCGGATGATCTGGCTGATCGCGCTCGTCAGCAGCAGCGACTCGGTCGTGTGCGCCGCGACGTCGGCAATCGTTTCGGAATGCGTCAGGCGTCCGACGCCGTAGCTGAGAATGGCCGCGGCGGTCAGCGTGGTCTCGTTGACGTGCGTGACCTTGTTGGCGAGGTCGTGGCGTGACGTTCCGCCCTGCACGTTCGACGTCTGCGTGTAGTGCGCGATGCGTTTGTCGAAGATCGACACCACGCCGGTGCCCGCGAGCGCGACGGCCGTGTACGCGAGATCGCGCCGGGTAAAGAAGGTCTTGGTGGTGTCCTTGTGGGCCTGCTGCGCGGCCAGTGAGGCCGGCGCGGTGCCGCCGGCCGAAAGAATGAGAAGACCGAGAAACGTGAGTCGACGGTTCATTGCCATGATCTGTTCGAGAGTGGTCACGATGTTGAGCCGTCCGTAGCGGGAAACGTACCGGTGGATGGCGCAGCGCCGACCAAAGCAAGAAGCGAGCGAGCTCCGCTGTTCGTCGCGCCCGCTTTGTCAGGTTGGCGTCATCTGCTCCGGCTATGTTGTCCCGATGCGACAGGTCAAACGCTTCAGCAGACTCTCACGCAACGCGATCCGCGCGCTGTGTCATTCCTCGGCGCTGCTGCTCGCCGCGACGTACGCGGCACGAGCGCAAACGCCGGAGCGCCCGAGGATGTCGCCCGCCGATTCGGCGTACGCGGCACGACCTTTGTTCGGCGTGCGCGACGCGGTGATCGCCGCCAGCTTCGTGGGCGGAACGATCATCCTCTTTCCATTCGACAAGCGAATGGCGCACTATCTCGAGGACGAGGAGACCCAGGCCAACAAGTTCTTCGGCAAAGCGGCGACGGGGTTCGAGGTCATTGCCAGCCCGGGCGCCTACATCATTGGCGGGGGCATGTACATCATCGGCCGCGTCGGCAACTACGGCCGGCTGCAGGATCTCGGATTGCACGGCACCGAGGCGGTGCTCGTCGGCGATGCGGTCGCTGGGTTGATCAAGGGACTGGCCGGCCGCGCGCGGCCGTACGTGAGCCTCGACACGAACCCGCGCGACTTCAAGTTCGGGCACGGATTCACGACGACCGACAGGCAGTCATTTCCGTCGGGACATACGACCACGGCGTTCGCCGCCGCGGCCGCGGTGACCTCCGAAACCGGGCGGTGGTGGCCCGGCTCGACGAAGTACATCGGACCGTTGATGTACGGCGGCGCGACGATGGTCGGACTCTCGCGCATGTACCACAACAAGCATTGGGCGAGCGACGTGGCGCTCGGCGCCGCGATCGGCACCTTCGCCGGTCAGAAAGTGGCGCAGTACAACCACTCGCATCCCGACAACTGGATCGACCGGATGCTCCTGCACGTGTCGCTGGCGCCAAATGGGAATGGTGGCGCGGCGGTTGGGTATTCGATGGGGTTGCCGTAAGCGATCAGGGAATCACCGCCTTTCCCTTCACCAACGTCATCGTCAACGTCGACGGATACTGCGTCGAGTGGTGGATGGACTGGTGCGCCACGACGGGCTTGTCCTCGTCGTAGTTGTTGCCGCCGGTGTTCAGGTTGCGGTCGAAGCGCGGGAAGTTGCTGCTCGACACTTCGATGCGCAGGCGGTGGCCCGGCGCGAAGTAGTTGCTCGTGTTGAGCGGCTGCAGCGCAACCTTGTAGACCTTCCCCGGCTCCATCCAGACCAGCGGCTTGTCGTATCCGTCGCGATAGCGCATGCGCTGGATCGACTCGTCGAGGTTGTAGGCGCGGCCGTCGGGATAGACGTCGATCACCTTCACGGTGAAGTCGGTGTCCTTGGCGTCCGATGAGACATACAACGTGGGAGTGATCGGCCCGCTGAACTCCATCCCTTCCTTGAACGGGTCGGACGTGAAGACGAGGATGTCCGGCCGCTCTTCCATCTTGCGCTGGTCGAGAGAGCCCGGCACCACCGCGTTGCCCTGGCAGCACACGTTGCCGCCGTACGACGTGACCGGATGCAGCGGGTCGTAGGTGTAGTGATCGGGTTTGTCCGCGGCCGGCGCCTTCGTCGTCAGCACGCCGTCGCCGTTGAGCGTGTTGGCGCTGCCGCCGCTCGACAGGTAGAACGTCATGGGCTGCGCGTCGCGCGGGGGCCATGTGTCGGACGTCTGCCACTTGTTGAGACCCATCGTGTAGTAGCGCACCTTCGGCAGCGTATCCATCACGGCGCTCTTCTCGCCTTTGAGGAACATGTCGAAGAAGTCGTACGTCAGATCGGCGTAGTTGAGCCGGGCGTCGCCCATGTCGCGTTCGCCGACGATCGTATGCTCGGCCGCGCGCGTGTACGAGCAGTGACCCACGGGGGCGATGACCGCCCACTGGTGATTGGCGCCGGCGCCCTTCGCGGTGTTCCGCACGTGGTTGAACATCGCGAGGTTCGGTCCAACCGACACGTCGTACCACGACATGAACCAGAGGCCCGGGATGTTGATGGGCATGTTGTCGTGCCACAGGCCGCCCTTGTACCACGCCGGATCGTTGGGCGCGCGCTTGATCATCGCGCCGCCGGTGGGCACGGGCATCGAATCGGCGAAGATGCCGTGCGGGCCATCCACCGCCTTCATGATGTCCTGCTCGGGCAGGTGATAGAACGCCTTCGACCAGTCGACCGGCGGTGCGTGCTGCGCGAGGTCGAACGATTTCGACGCGCGAATGAGATCTTCCTGTGACGCATTCGCCGGCATCATCGGCCGCACCTGATTCTGCTCGCCCATGAGCCAGTCGATGAACAGCATCTGCACGGCGCCGCCCCGATACCAGTTGCCCTGTTCGTAGTAGCCGCCCACGCGGCCAACGCCAGCGCCGAAGCCCTGTACGTTCATCGCCGCGTAACCCGGATTGCCGAGCGAAGCGACGCCGCCCTGCCATTCGGCGGTGGACGAGCACCCGGTCGTGCCGACTTTGCCGTTCGACCAATTCTGCTTCGTCATCCACGTCACCTCGTCGTCGCCATCGGAGAGCGGCGCGCCGAGGATGTCGTAGTTGCCGCCGGCGAAGAAGTGCCCGCGCTCCTGCATGTCGATGTAGGCGTACCCGCGCTTCACGGCCGTGAGCGCAGCCGTCATGTCGCGCGGCACGCCGTTGGCCACGTCCCAAAAATTGAAGTTGTAGGGCGTGCGCACCCAAATCACGGGATACTTCTTCGACGTGTCCTTGGGCCGATAGACGTCGGCGGGAATTCTGACGCCGTCGCGCATCGTGAGCATGACCTTGCGATCGACGACGGCCAGCGATTGCAGCTCGTTCTCGACGTCCCAGCGCTTGGCTTTGGCGCTGTCGGACATTTGCCCACCGCGCTGTGCGGCGGCGCTGGAGCTAATGCCGCAGACGAGCGCGGCGGCGAGTGCGAAGTGATGGAAAGGCCTGCGCATGGGCGCTCCGTGGTTGCGCGACAGGGCAAAAGTACTTCTCGGTGTGACTGGCGGCGAGCGTTCGATTTACGATCGGGCTAAGTTTTCCGTACACATGAATCCAACTTCGCGGATCGGCATCGTCGGGGCTGGCCGGCTTGGCAGCGCCCTCGCGGGGGCGTTGCGGGCGGCGGGGCTCGACGTCTCCGGCCCTTTGGGCCGAGGCGCGGACGGCGCGGACTGCGACGTCGTGCTGCTGTGCGTGCCCGACGCTGAGATCGCGGTTGCGGCGCGCGCCATTCGTGCCGGTCCATTGGTCGGGCACACGTCAGGCGCGACGTCGCTCGCGCCGTTGGCGCCGCACGAGGCGTTTTCTCTGCATCCGCTGGTGAGCGTCACAACGAGCGGCGCGAGCTTCGTGGGGGCCGGGTGTGCGGTGGCCGGAAGCACGGAGCGCGCGCGCACGGTCGCAACGCGGTTGGCGCTGGCCGTCGGAATGCGCCCGTTCGCCGTCGCCGACGTGGATCGGCCGCTCTATCACGCTTCCGCGTCGATGGCGTCGAACTACTTGGTGACGCTCGAAGGCGCGGCCGAGCGGTTGGCCGCCGCAGCCGGCGTCGATCGCGAGCACCTCGTACCACTCGTTCGCTCCGCCGTGGAGCATTGGGCGCGCGCAGGCGCGGCCGACGCGCTCACGGGCCCGATCGCGCGCGGCGACGACGAGACGGTGGCGCGCCAACGCCAGGCGATCGACGCTCGCGCACCCGATCTGCTCCCGATGTGGGATGCGCTCACGGGCGCGACGCGCGAGCTCGCGCGATCACGAACCATCAAGGCACAATGAACATCGTTCGCACCATCGCCGATGTCCGTACCGCGCTCGAGCCGCATCGGCGCGCCGGCAGGACGATCGGCTTCGTTCCCACGATGGGGTACTTCCACGCCGGACACGCATCGCTCATGCGGCGCGCGCGCGAGACGTCCGACGTCGTCGTTGTTTCGCTCTTCGTGAACCCCACGCAGTTCAACGATCCGTCGGATCTCACGGCGTACCCGCGCGACGAGGAGCGCGACGCCGCGCTCGCGTCGACGGAGGGTGTGGACATCCTGTTCGCCCCGGCCGCGACCGACGTGTATCCGCCCGGTTTCGCCACGACGGTGGTTGTGACGCGCGTGACGGAGCAAATGGAAGGCGCGACGCGCGGCGTGTCGCACTTCGTGGGCGTGGCGACCGTCGTCGCCAAGCTGTTCAACATGGTGCAGCCGACCACCGCGTTCTTCGGGCAGAAAGACGCGCAGCAGGCGCTCGTCGTTCGCCGCATGACGCGCGACCTCGACATCCCGGTGCGCATCGAAGTCTGTCCGACGGTGCGCGAGCCCGACGGATTGGCGATGTCCAGCCGAAACGTTCGTCTGAGCGCGGCGGCGCGAGACCAGGCGCTGGCGCTCAGCGCCGCCCTGTCGTCCGCGGAGCGCGCGGTGGCGGCGGGGGTGCGCGACGCGAGGGTATTGCTCGACTCCGCGCGAGCCGTCATGCGCGGCCGGGGCGTGGAGCCGGAGTATCTCGAGATCGTGTCGGCCGACACGCTCGCCGCGGTCGATCGGATCGCGGGTGAGGCGCTGATGGCCGTCGCGGCGCACGTCGGCGGCGTGCGGCTCATCGACAACGTCATGCTGCGCGCCGGATGAGGCGAACCACTACCGGCGATCTCCGCGAGCTCAAGACGCGTGGCGTGCCGATCGTCATGGTCACCGCGTACGACTTCAACTCCGCGTCGGTGGCGGAGGCCGCGGGCGTCGACGTGGTGCTCGTCGGCGACTCGGCCGCGATGACGATGCTGGGCTACGCGTCGACGCGGCTGGTGTCGCTCGACGAGATGCTCATGCTCACGCGCGCCGTGCGGCGCGGGCTCACGCATCCGCTGCTCGTCGGCGACCTGCCGTTCGGCAGCTACGAGCAGAGCGACGACCAGGCCATGGAGACGGCGGCACGGTTCGTCGACGCGGGCTGCGACGCGGTCAAGCTCGAGGGGGGGAGCGACGCGATGGTCGACCGCGTTCGCGCGTTGATCGCCGCCGGCATTCCGGTGATGGGCCACGTGGGGCTCACGCCGCAGAGCACGGGAGAAGGCGAGGGCTTTCACGTGCACGGCCGGACGGCCGACGACGCGCTTCAAATTCTTCGCGAAGCGACGGCGCTCGAGGGCGCGGGCTGCTTCGCCGTGGTCTTCGAGGCGATTCCCGCGCCGGTCACGGCGCTGCTGGTGCCACGCCTCGACGTCCCGATCATCGGCATCGGCGCCGGCGGGGCGACGGATGGACAGGTGCTCGTGTTCGACGATCTCGTCGGACTGTTTGCCGGCCGCGCGCCCAAGTTCGTGAAGCGATTCGCCGAGGTGCGTGCCGAGATGCTGTCGGCGGTCGAGCGGTACGCCGGCGAAGTGCGCACGGGGAGCTTTCCCGACGTCGCGCATGGGTATGGGTTGGATGCAGCGGAGCTGGACCGGTTGCGAACGCTGCTGTGAGCCTGAGCCGCTCTTGTCATCCTGAGCGAAGCGAAGGATCTCTCCGCCCGGAAAGAGATCCTTCGTCGCTGCGCTCCTCAGGATGACAGTAGGAGACAGCAGGAAACAGCGGGCTGACCGGTGATTGCGCCGCGCCCTCGCGGATTGTCTCGTCGGGCGTAGGTTCTCCCGAATGCGCCTTCAACTATCCGTTCTCGCCTCGCTGGGTCTCGCGGTCTCAGTTTCCGCGCAGCAGCCGCAGTTCACCGTGCAGGAAGTGATGATCCCCGTCCGCGACGGCGTTCACCTGCAGACCGCGATCCTCACCCCCGTCAACCAAACGGGTCCGCTGCCGATTCTCTTTCGACGCACGCCGTACGGCGTACCGGACAAAGCGCCGAATCCAGTCCCCGCGAGTCTCAAGGAGCTCGCGAAGGACGGATACATCTTCGTCATTCAGAATTTGCGCGGGCGATTCAAGTCGGAAGGCACGTTCCTCCTGTCGTCGCAGGTGAATCTTGCCGACCCCAAGTCGACCAACGAGACGACGGATGCGTACGACAGCATCGACTGGCTCGTGAAGCACGTGCCGAACAACAACGGAAAGGTCGGGCTGTACGGCGTGTCGTACGACGGGTTGACCGCGGCGCTCGCGCTGCTGCATCCGCATCCCGCCCTCAAGGCGATCAGCGAGCAGGCGTCGCCGGTCGATCAATGGATGAACGACGACGACCATCGCTACGGCGCGCTGCGCGAGAGCTACGCGTTCGAATACGCGGTGTACGAGCAGGCGGACAAGAACAAGAACACGAACTTCAACTTCGAGACGTACGACACGTACTCGTGGTATCTCGCGCTCGGACCGCTGTCGAACATCAACGCGAAGTATCTCCACGGGTCGATTCCCTACTGGAACGACGTCGTGGCCCATCCGAACTACGACTCCTTTCATAAGAAGGAAGCGTGGATCAATCAACTCCACGCCTCGACGGTGCCCAACCTCAACGTCGCGGGCTTCTGGGACCAGGAAGATCCGTGGGGCCCGTGGCAGATCTTCCGCCACGCGGCCGAGCACGATCCCGACAACACCAATTTCATGGTCGCGGGGCCGTGGTATCACGGCGGGTGGCACGGGCCGAAGGGCGACAGCATCGGCGCGATCGCGCTCGGTGGCCACGAGACGGCGCGCGAATTCCGCGAGACGCTCGAGGCGCCCTTTTTCAACTACTATCTGCACGGCGTCGGACAGAAACCCACGTGGAAGGCGACGACGTTTCAGTCGGGATCGAACCGCTGGCGCACCTACGCCGCGTGGCCGCCGGTGGGGGCGAAGGCGACCAATCTCTATCTCCACACCGACGGAACGCTGTCGTTCGCTCCGCCCGCCGCTGCATCGGGCGCGAGCGCGTATCGGGAGTATGTGTCCGACCCGGCGAGCCCGGTGCCGTACCGGCAGCGCCCGATCTCGCCGACCTATCCCGAAGGAGATTGGCGCAGATGGGAAGTCGCCGACCAGCGCTTCGTCGACGGACGTCCCGACGTGCTCACCTTCACGAGCGCGCCGCTCGATCACGATCTCACGATCACCGGTGAGCTCGCGGCGGACCTGTTCGCGTCCACGTCGGGCACGGACGCCGACTTCATCGTCAAGCTGATCGACGTCTATCCGGAGAATGCGCAGCCGAACGCCTGGGACGCCGGCGCCGGTCCGGCGCCGGGACAATACGCGAAGTCGGTGAACGGCTACCAACTGCCGATCGCGATGGAGGTCCGCCGCGGACGATACAACACGAGCTACGAGCACCCGAGCGCGCTGACGCCGAACGCGCCCACCGAGTGGAAGGTTCCGCTCCGCGACCACGACCACGTGTTCCTCAAGGGACACCGGCTCATGGTGCAGGTGCAGTCGACCTGGTTCCCCCTGATCGACCGCAATCCGCAGAAGTTCGTACCGAGCATCTACGCGGCCAAGGCGAGCGACTACGTCAAGGCGACGCAGCGGGTGTACAGCACGCCGGCCTATCCGTCGCGCATCGTGCTGCCGGTGGTGCCAACGATGCCGGAGTAGCCTTTGCATCCCGGCTGCTGCAGCGCGGACGAGGGCCGCAGACGGCGCGGTACAAGCTCTTAACGCGCTTTTTGTGCGCCGATACCAGGCTACGCGCGCCGCCGGCGAATCGTCTCCACAGCCTCGAAGAGCTGATCGAACGAGTCGACGACGAAGAGCACGTCCTGGAAGTGATCGATCTCGAACGGCTGCGCCAGCACGTCGTCGAGCGCAAAAGGACGCCGGTCGCAGCGGTCGCCGAGCGCGTTGGCCGCGTCGCCGTGCGATGAGATCAAGCCGCTGCCGTAGATCTTTACGCGGCCGGCTTCGCGGATGAGACCAAATTCGACGGTGAACCAGAAGAGACGCGCCATCTGTGTCGTCTCGTCCTCGGTCGTCGCGTCAGCGGCAATCGCGCCGAACTGCTGCAGGAAATCCGCGAACACCGGATCGGAATGCA
Organism: Gemmatimonadota bacterium; assembly: GCA_028287235.1. GTDB lineage: Bacteria > Gemmatimonadota > Gemmatimonadetes > Gemmatimonadales > Gemmatimonadaceae > JAQBQB01. Next base: position 401,818 of record JAQBQB010000010.1, read on the forward strand.
GCGGCACGTGGCCGAATACGTCGTGGAAGATGTCCGGCTCGGGGAGGTAGTCGAGCTGTGCGCGCGGGCGAACGGCGAGTGTCGTGGGAAATCGACGGTTGGCGAGACAGCGGAAGAACTGGCCGGCGGGAATGAACCCTCCCACGCCCACCGCGTTCCAACCGGTGCGCTCGCCGAGACGGCGGTTGACGTCCGCCAGATCGGGCACGCGATCGGGCTCGAGACCGATGCGCTGAATGCCTTCGAGAAATACCTGGCTACCGGTGTCGTGGAGCGTCGTCATGCGCCGCTCGAACAGGATGCGCCACACGTCGTGCGCTTCCGCGTCGTAGTCGGCGTAGCGCTGCTCGACGAATGTCGGAAGGGCAGTAGAGGCAGTCATGGTGTCCGGCGAGGCGGCGGCATGCTCGTGCTGGTGCATAGGATCCTCATGGGCGAAAAAAAAGCGGCCCGTGGACATTGTCCACGGGCCGCAGGGAAAACGAAGGCTGGGTCGACTAGACGCGCAAACGCTCGCTCCTACGTCCCGGGGACCGGGTGGCGTAGTAATAGCGATACGAATAGTTGGCGCGCGCGGACAAGCTCGACATGATACTGACGTTAATGGTGCGGGGCGAAGCCGTCAACCCGCTCACATCCGGAACAGATAGCTGAACTTCGCGAAGAAGTAGTCCGACGCCCGAATGAGCGGCTGGTAGTTGAAGCGGTCACGCGGATCCGGATTGGCGTTCGCCAAGCTGCCGTAGCCGAGGAACACGACGGTGCCGGGCACCGGCTGATAGGAGAAGAGCCAGTCGCCGTGCAGCTGCGCGGTGCGCGTGGCCAGCGCCTTCTTGCCGTTGACGATGAGCGGGAAGAACGTCCGCGTCTCGTCGCGTAGATCGCCCTGCTCCGAAAGATCGTATTCGCCCACGGCGCGGAAGAAGATCGAGCGGGTGAGCTGGTACTCGACCTTGAGGCGCGGAATGACGTTCTTTCCGGCGAGCGTGTGATCGGAGCGGCGCCGGTAGTCCTGATACGCAAGCGTGCCCGTGGCGCGCACCCGGTCATTCGGCCGGAAGTTCGTCGTCATGGACAGGTAGTGGATGTCCGCCTGCGCCCACTCGAAGAAATTCTCGTCCTGGCCGCCGATGTACGTCGCCGACGCGCTGAAGCGCGACCACTGCGGCGTCGTCACCGTGGCGACGTAGTCGCGGTTCGGGATGCGGCCCACGCCGGTGAACGGAACGGTGTCCACGGTCGAGCCGATCGTGCGCTCGATCTTGTAGTTGGCGTAGAGCGTCTTGTCCCAGCCGAACGACTCCCAGTACACGGCGCCGAGCACGGCCCAGCCACCGCGCAGCGCCGCGCTCGTGGTCAGGTGAAACTTCTTGTCCTGTGCGTCGCCATGGCCGAAGTGCGAGTACTCCCAGATGTCGTCGTACGACACGGATTCCGTCACCGACTCGACGGCGCTGCCGCGCGCGTTGAACCACGTGAAGCGATTGTCCATCAGCCCGTGGACGATCGCGCCGCGCGCAATGAAACCCGACGGCGCGCGGAAATTGTCGTCGATGCCGGTGAGCAGGTAGCGAAAGCCGAACTTCTTTCCGTTGCGCGAAAGAATGTTCTCCCAGAGCGGCGCATCGGCCACCGAGCCGCGCGTCTTGTCGTAGCTTCGCGCGTACTGGAACTGCTCGGTGTAGATCTTTCCGAACACCATGCGTCCGTCGACGTCGATGACGCGATTGTAGTCCGCGCCGACGACCCGATCGGTGTATGCCATGCCGATGCGCGACTCGCTGCCGATGTCGCGTTGCGCGCGCACGATGTTGTAGCGGATCGCGTCGCGGCCGGACGGTGACAGCGACTGATCGTCGCTCGCCGACAGCAGCCCGAGCGCGGTGCCGGCGGCCTTGCCGGTGAGCTTGAGCGCCGCGTCGGGCAGCGCGATGCGCCGCGTGTAGATGAGTCCATTCGGCACGCTGAACTGCTCGAGCCCATCGAGAAAGAACGGACGCTTCTCGGCGAAGCGCACCGCACGCCGCGGATCCAGCACGATCTGCCCGGCGTCCGACTCCACCTCGGCGAAGTCGGGGCGCGCGGTGCCGGTGACCGTGAGGTTGTTCGTCACCCCCCAACGCGCGGTGCCGCCGAACTGCGGCGCGGGGTGCGTGTACGCCCAGCCGAGCGGCGTTGGCGCGCCGGTCGCCTTGCGAGTGGCGACAGGATTGAGGTCGAGCACGAGGCCGCGATCGAAGCCCGTGAGATCAGCGAGTGAGCCGGACTGGCCGAGGAACGACGCGCCAGACCGTTTCGCCGGAACCCAACTGTCCTCATAGCCCGAGTGCTGCACCTCGCGCAGGATGTTGATGTCCCACGACTGCACGTCGGTCGACTGATACTTGAGGCTCTTGAAGGGAATGCGAACCTCGACCTCGTAGCCGTAGTCGGTGAGGCGTCCCTTGGATGTATAGACGAAATCCTGATTGAGGTCGGCCGCCGGCCGGCCCGCCGACGTGGGCGCGAAGCCGCCGCCGCTCGAGACGCGACCGCTCTCGACGATCGTGCCGTCCATCTGAATGCCGAATGGATTCACCGCGAAGACGTACGCCTGCCGACGATCGTGGAAGGTGCCGAGCAGAATCTGGACGTTGTCGTCGGAGGCGATCTTGTCGCGGTCGGCGAGCGTGGCGTGGACCGCTCCACTCGTGGCGAACGCGCGGATGCCGACGTACAGCGCCGTGGGCGAATACCAGATCAGGATCTGGGTCGTATCCGCGGCGGGAATTCCGTCGAGCGGAGAGAACTGCGAGAAGCCCGTGAGCACCGCGGCCTGCTGCCAGACGGGATCATCGAGCACTCCGTCGATGGCCGGCCGCGCGAGCTCGCCTTCGATCCGCGGGATGTGAACCTGAAGTTGGTTCAGCCGCCCGATGTAGGTGCCGGCGGGAGCGGGCGTTGGGGTTCGATCGCGCGGACAAAGCGCCGTCAGTGCTGCGAGCGCCAGGCAGGAAAGCATTCGCTAAGATGGTGCGCGCGTGGCAGGGGCGCGAGTGTCGGGATCTACTTTCGAGGCCTCTGAAACCGACCCACTCGACCGAGACGGCAGATCCCGACGCTCGCTTCGCTCGCGCGGGATGACGAGGGTTTTGTCCGCGTTTGTCGGTGCCGTGTCCGCGCTTGTCCGCGCCCACGCTGTTGGTTTGCCGACTCGCCCTTGACTGACCTACTCGTCGTGCTAATAACTTAGCACACCTGACGCAACCTTCCGCGCGATCCGGGAGTCCAACCAACATGCCCCTCGAGAGCCTGAAGCAGGACATCAGCTACGCCATCCGCGGCCTGCGCACCAAGCCGGGCTTCACGATCGCGGTAGTCGCCACCCTCGGCCTCGGCATCGGCGCGAACGCGGCAATGTTCGGGATCGTCGACCAGTTGCTCTTTCGGCCGCCGGCGCTCATCAAGGATGCCGCGACCACGCATCGCATCTACACGTATCAGACCTTTCGCGGCACGGAGGGATCGGGCGACGTGGGGCGATACGCGCGCTACGTCGATCTCACCAAGTGGACGCACTCCTTCTCGCGCACCGCCGGCTACACGATGCGCGATCTCGCCGTGGGCGTCGGGGACGCCGCGCGCGAGATGCACGTGGGCGCGGTGAGCGCGAGCTTCTTCGAGTTCTTCAATGCACCTCCCGCGCTCGGCCGGTACTTCACGGCGGCGGAAGACAGAACTCCCGAGGGCGCGCCAGTCGCGGTGCTCAGCTATGCGATGTGGCAAGCGCAATACGGCGGACGCCACGACGTGCTCGGTTCCAAGATCCAGATCGGACCGATCATCTATACGGTCATCGGCGTCTCGGCTCCGGGATTCGTCGGGCTCTGGGCCGACCGGCCGCCGGCCGCGTTCATTCCGATCACGAGCTACGCCGCCGGCGTCGGCGTTCAGGTGAAGGGCGCGACCTGGTGGACGACCTACAGCTGGGGATGGATGTCGATGATGGCGCAGCGGAAGCCTGGCGTCAGCGTCGCCGCCGCGGATGCCGATCTCACGAACGCCGTCTCGAAGAGCTACGACGCCCAGCTCGTCGAGCAACCGAGATCGTCGCCGAAGTCGCTCGCGCGTCCGCACGCGATCGCCGGATCGATCGTCGCCGAGCGTGGGCCGAATCAGTCGAGCGTGGCGAAAGTCGCGACGTGGGTCGGCGGCGTGTCGGTCATCGTGCTACTCATCGCCTGCGCCAACGTGGCGAATCTGCTGCTGGCGCGCGCGTTGCGCCGCCGGCGCGAGATCGCGCTGCGCCTCGCGTTGGGGGTGAGCCGCGCACGATTGCTCTCGCAACTCCTCACCGAGAGCGTGGTGCTCGCGTTGCTCGGCGGTGTTGCGGGACTTCTCATTGCGCACTGGGCCGGCGCGGCACTGCGCGCGGGGCTGCTCCCGAAGAACGAGGCGGCGGCAGGTTTGCGCGATGTCCGCACCGTGCTGTTCGCCGCCGTCGCGGCGATCGCCGTCGGTCTGCTCACCGGCCTCGCGCCCGTACTGCAAGCGCAGCGCGCCGACCTCACGACCGATCTCAAGGCGGGCTCGCGCGAAGGCACTTACACGCGCTCGCGGTTGCGCGTCGCGTTGCTCGTGCTGCAGGGTGCGCTCTCCGTCGTGCTGCTCGTGGGCGCGGGTTTGTTCGTGCGCAGCCTGAACAACGTGCGGTCGACGCGCCTGGGCTACGACGTCGATCCCGTGCTCCTCGTGGAGCTGCGCATGCGCGGCGTGACGCTCGACAGCGCGCAAGCGGCGGGGTTGCGAGGCCGGCTGCTCGCGGCCGCGAAAGCGAGTCCTGGTGTGGAGAATGCCAGCCTGCAGGCGGCCGTTCCGTTCTGGAGCACGTGGAGCACAGGGTTATACGTGGCGGGCATCGACACGGTCGGCCGCCTGGGTCAATTCGATCTGAACGCGGTGACGCCCGGGTATTTCGCGACGATGGGTACGCGCATCATTCGCGGACGCGGCATCTCCGAGCAGGACACGCCGAACGCGCCGCGCGCGATGGTCGTGAGCGACGCGATGGGCAAGACGCTGTGGCCCGGCAAGGACCCCATTGGCCAATGCATTCGCGTCAGCGCCGACACCATGCCGTGCACCTACGTCGTCGGCATCGCCGAAAACATCAAGGCCCAGAGTCTGAGCAGCGATCCCGGCCTCTACTACTACTTGCCCTTCGCGCAAACCGCGCGGAAGACCGGCGGCCTGTTCATCCGCACGCGCGGCAACGCCGGCAATTTCAAGGAAGCGCTGCGGCGGCGCTTACAGCGCGAGATGCCCGGCGCGTCGTACGTGGCCCTGACGCCGTTGGACGAGATGATTGGGAACGAGACTCGCTCGTGGCGCCTCGGCGCCACGATGTTCGTGGCGTTCGGCGTGTTGGCGCTCGTGCTGGCGGCGATCGGTTTGTACAGCGTGATCGCGTACAACGTCGCGCAGCGCACGCACGAGTTGGGCGTGCGCGTTGCGCTCGGCGCGCAGGCGCGAGACGTCGTGCGCCTCGTGGTGTCGGACGGCCTGCGCATCGCGGGAGTGGGGGTAGCGATTGGAACGGTCGCGGCGGTCTGGGCGGGCCGATTCGTGAAGCCGCTGCTGTTCGACGTCTCGCCGAACGATCCCGTGGTGTTCGCGCTCGTCGCCGGCCTGCTCATTCTCGTCGCGACGGCGGCGAGCTGGATTCCGGCGTTGCGCGCATCGCGCGTGGATCCGAACCAGGCGCTGCGGTCGGACTGACCGGCGCGCCAGCTCCACTCTGCGCCTTACGCCGGACCGAGCACGCGGCCGACCGCCGCAGCGTACTCGTACCAGGTCGACGACTCGGCGCGCAACTGCTTCCTCCCCGCCGCGGTGAGCTCGTAGTACTTGGCCTTCCGGTTGTTCTCGGAGAGGCCCCATGTCGCGGCGACGAGCTGCTTTCGCTCGAGGCGGTGGAGCGCCTGGTAGAGCGCCGCGCCCTCGACGGAGAGCACGCCCTGGCTGCGCTCGCGCACCCAGTGCGAGATGCCGTAACCGTGCATCTGCTGCCAGGCGAGGGTGCGCAGGATCAGGATGTCGACAGTACCCTGCAGCAGGTCGGACGGAGTGCGCGGCATGATCTTCCAGTCATGTGGTGAGTGGAAGGCTAGCCCGCGGCCGCGCCCGTCGCAAGCGGTTTCGCGTCACGCCGCGTATATGGGATGCGCCCTTGCCGGATCGGCGCAAATCCGTTCAACCAGGTGAGAGGAACATGCGCAACCGTCTCCTGCTTCACATTACCGTTTCGTCGGCCCTCGTTCTCTTCGCCACCGCGGCGCTCGCCGCGCAGCGGGGAACGACCGCCAAACCACTCAGTCGCACGAATCTCGACACCACCTGCGCGGCCTGTAACGACTTCTATCAGTTCGCCAACGGCGGGTGGCTCAAGCACAACACCATCCCCGCCGACAAGGCCAACCTGGGCAGCTTCGGCATGCTCGGCGACCAGAACCAGGAAGTCGTTCAGAAGATCGTGATCGACGACGCGCTGCTCGTGCGCGACGGCGAAGCGAAGGCGGGCTCGAACGACTGGAAGATCGGCACGTTCTACGCGGCGTGCATGGACACGAGCGCAATGGAAACGGCCGGCCTCAAGCCGATCAAGCCGGCGCTCGACGCCATCGCTGCCGTGAAGACGACGGACGACGTCGTGAGGACGTTCGGCATGCGCGGCGCGGGCGGTGGTGGTGGACGCGGCGGTGGCGGACTCGCGCCCTTCTCGCTCGGCCCACAGACCGATCCGCGCAACAGCAAGATCGTGATCCTGTCGGCGAATCAGGGCGGCCTCGTGCTCAATCGCGAGGACTACGTCGGCACGAATGACCGGGCGCAGAAACGGAAGGCGGACTACGTAGACCATGTGAAGCGGACGCTCGCGCTCACCGGCGAGAGCGACGCGCAGGCGACGACCGACGCGAACCGCGTGATGGAGCTCGAGACTGCAATCGCGAAGATCACGATTCCGCAAGCCGACATGCGCGATCCCGTCGCGACCTATCACAAGATGACGCTCGCCGAGTTCGGCAAGACGACGCCGCACGTGAGCTGGTCGCGCTACCTCCAGCAGCAGGGCGCGAAGACGCTCGCCGATGTGAACGTTCGCGCGCCCGCCTACTTCACCGCACTCGATTCGCTGATCGTCGCGACGCCGGTAGACACGTGGAAAGCCTACCTCCGCTGGCACGTCGCCAACGGCGCCTCCGCCTCGCTCAGCTCGCCGTTCCGGACGGAAGCGTTTCGCTGGCAGCAGGTCACGAGCGGCGTACGGCAGCAGCAGGCGCGCGTGAAGCAGTGCGCGGCGGCGACGAACGCGGCGTTGGGCGAAGCCGTTGGCCAGGACTGGATCAAACGCAACTTCACCCCTGAAGCGAAGGTGCGCGCCACGAAGATGGTCGACAACCTGGTGTCGGCACTGCGCGACCGAATCAACGGACTGGATTGGATGAGCCAGCCCACCAAGGTCCAGGCGGTCGCCAAGCTCAATGCCTTCCTTCGCAAGGTGGCGTACCCCGACAAGTGGCGCGACTACTCCACGCTCGCGATCAAGCCGGGCTCGTACTATGAGAACCAGCGGGTCGTGGGCGAGTGGAATTCGGAGCGGAGCTGGGCGCGCGTGGGCAAAGCGCCGGATCGCACCGAATGGAGCATGACGCCGCCGACGGTGAACGCATCGTACAGCTCGTCGCTCAACCAGATCCAGTTCCCCGCCGGCATTCTGCAACCGCCGTTCTTCGATCCGAACGCCGACGACGCGGTCAACTACGGCGCGCTGGGCGCCGTGATCGGCCACGAGATGACGCACGGCTTCGATGACTCAGGGCGGCAGTTCGACGCGCAGGGCAACCTGCGCGACTGGTGGACGCCCGAAGACGCGGCGAAGTACAAAGCCGCGGCACAGCTCGTGGTCGACCAGTTCAACGGCTACACCGTGGTGGACAGCGCGTCGCACGTGAATGGGCGGCTCACCCTCGGCGAAAACATCGCGGATCTCGGCGGTCTCACCGTCGCGTACTACGCGATGGAGAAGGCGCTCGGCAACAAGCCGCGCACCAAGATCGACGGCTTCACGCCGGAGCAGCGCTTCTTCCTCGGCTGGGCGCAGGTGTGGCGTGGACTCACGCGGCCCGAGCAGGCGCTGCAAACGCTGAAGACCGATTCACACTCGCCGGGCAAATGGCGCGTCGACGGTCCGCTATCGAACATGCCGGAGTTCAAGAAGGCGTGGGGCTGCAAGGAAGGAGATGCGATGGTGCGCCCCGACCCGTTGCGGGCGCGGATCTGGTAGCACCGCACAGAATCAAGTGATGGCAAGAAAGGCCCGGCGCAATTGGCCGGGCCTTTCTGTTCCACTCAAGGACTCATGACGGTCACCGTCGTGCGCATCCATGGATGAATGCAACACTGATAGTGCTCCGTACCCACGTCGGTCTCCGGCGCGGTCGTGAACACCGATCCCGCCGCCACGAGATCGACGCTCGTGAGCGCCGTACACTCGGGTGCTTCGATCGGATTGCCGGAGGCCGCATTCAACGCTGGAACCATACCGCCGCCGAATTGCGCGACCTGGGTGAACGTGTGCGTCTCGCCGCCGTTGTTCATCGCCTGGATCGATTGTCCCACGCGAACCGCCAACGCCGTCGGCACGAACTGCCATTCCGCAACGCTCTTGCTCGCGGCGAGCGCCGAGTTGAACTGACCGAACGTCACTTTCCCCTGGCGAACACACGTTCCCGGACCCAGTGCCGCGTTGAATGTCGCCGGATCGCACTCGTCCTGCATGCTCACGGACGCGTCCGCAAATACTCCGGTCGAGTCGCCGCACGCCACGAATGCGAGTGGGGCGAGCGCGACGGAAAGAAACCAATAAGAACGACGCATAACCATTCTCCTCGAAGATGCGGCACATGCCGCGTACGGTCTCGATTGCCAGTGTCCAACATTGCTGACACCGTACATTGTCGACGCATCATCGATACCCGCGCGTGGACGTGTCGCGCGTCATTCGAGAACTGTTACACCTCCGTCAGTAGCGTCTGCATCGAAACGCACCAGGCGTTGCCGTTCAGCGGCGCTCAGCCTTCGCTTCGCAGCGCGACGACTGGCGCGATTCGCGCGCTGGCGCGCGCCGGAATCGCGGCGGCGAGCAGTGCGAGCAACAGCAACGCCACCGCGGAGCCGAGGAGTGTGACGGCATCCGTCGGCGCGACGTGATAGAGAAGCTCATCGAGGAGATTGTTGCCCGCGAACGCCGCGACGAGTCCCAAGGCGACGCCGATCGCGGCGAGCCGCGCACCGCGCCCGAGAACCAACCGGCCGATCTCCGCGCTCGTGGCTCCGAGCGCCATGCGCACGCCGAGCTCCTGCGTCCGTTGGCGAACCATCGTCGTCATGACACCGAACAGACCGATGGCCGCGAGCGAGAGCGCCGCGGCGGCAAACACCCCGAGTAGGGAGGCGTTCAGCCGCGGATGCGCGAGCGGCTGAGCGAGAATGTCGTCGAACGTGCGCGCCGTCGTGAGCGCGGCGCCGGCGTCGACCTCGGCGATCGCCGCGCGGAGCGACGGAACGATCGACTCCGGCCGGCCGCGCGCGCGGATGGCGAGTGTCGTCGGAGCAAACGGAAAGGGCGATTGCCCGAGCGGAATGTAGACCGTGGGCCGAGCGTCGCGCAGGTCGCGATAGCGCGTGTCGGGCGCGACGCCGACGACGGTGCGCACGCCATCGCCTTTCAGGCGTTTGCCGATCGCGCTCTCGCCCGGCCAAAAACGGCTGGCCACCGACTGGCTGACGATCGCAACCGGCAACGCACCGGCGCGATCGGCATCCGTGAACGTGCGTCCGCGCGCGATCGAGATGCCGAGCGTCGCGAAGTAGTCGGCAGTCACAGCCTCGGCGTTCACGAATGGATTCTTCGCAATCTCGCCCGGTGTTTGCTCCTCGAGCGCCGGCCGGAAGTCGATACCCGTTCCAGTAAACGGCGCGGCGCCAACCGGAGACACCGCTTCCACGCCGGGGATCGCCCGTACGCGCGGGAGCAAACGCTCCAGCAAGGCGAGCTGTTGTTCTTTGCCCGCGAACCGATCGCGGCGCAACGTCAACTCGGCGACCATGAGATGGGCGGGATCGTACGAAAGCTGCACCCGCTCGAGGGCACGCAGGCTCCGCGATACGAGACCGGCGGCCGACAGGATCACGAGCGCCAGCGCCACCTGTCCGACCACGAGCATCTCCGTTGCTTGCCGAACGCGGCGGCTTCCACTCTGCCGGGTTCCGGAGCGTAGCGCGGCCCGCGATTCTCGTTGGGTGGCCACGAGTGCCGGCGCAATACCGAACACGATGGTCGCCAGCAGCGCGATGGCCATCGCGGCACCGAGCGTCGCGCCGCCGACATGTATCTCGTCGAGGCGCGGCACGTCGGGCGGCGCGAAGGCGATCAGCAGTCGGAGGCTCCCCGCCGCGACCGCCGCGCCCAGGATACCGCCGGCGATCGCGAGCAACACGCTCTCCGTGAGCAGCTGACGCACGAGTCGCAGTCGCGACGCGCCCAACGCCGAGCGAACGGCGATCTCGCGCATCCGTCCGATGCCGCGAATGAGCAGGAGGTTCGCGACGTTGATGCACGTGATGAACAGCAGGAGCACGACGGCAACGCTGAAGACGACCACCGCCGGCTTGACGTCGCCAACCATCAGCGTCGCGAGCGAATGCACGACACCCTGCACGTCGTGGTCGATGGCCGGTGCGCCGGCGCGCGCGAAGAACTCGGTCAACTCGTCGCGGGCCGCTGTCTCCGTCGCGCCAGGCGCGAGCCGTCCGACCGCGTCGACTTCGACGATCGGTTCACCATTGAACGAGTGATCGTTTCCCGGTGCGGTCGTCGCCGGCGTGATAGCGGCCCAGAACTCGGTGCCGCGCGGATAGTCGAGTCCGCGCGGCATCACGCCCACGACGGTGAAGTCGAATCCGGTCGACTGGACCTGAAAGTGGCGTCCGACGACATGCGGGTCGCCGCCGAACTGGTGCTGCCATCCGGCGTAGCTCAGCACGGCGACCGGTGCGGCGCCGAGCAGGTCGTCGTCGGCCCGGAGCGCGCGACCGAGAGCGGGATTCGCGCCGAGCACCGTGAAGAACGATCCCGAGACGAGAGCACGACGGACGAGGGCTGCGCTGCTCCCGCCGAGGCTGATCGGAATGGGCGATGCACCTTCGCGCGCCACGAACGCGACGCTGCTGAGCGCGCGCGACGCGCGTACGAGCTCGCGCGTCTGGTCGCCGAGCAACGGCACGTTGTCGTACTTGCGATCGCGCGACTGGCCCCAGAGGACGACGAGGCGGTCCTGGTCGCGCACCGGGAGGGGTCGCAGCAACAGCGTGCTCGCGACGCTGAACATCGCCGTCGCGAGCCCAATCCCGAGCGCGAGAGTGAGCACCGCCGCAACGGTGAAGCCCAGGGCGCGGCGAAGGCTGCGAGCCGTGAAGCGAATGTCCTGCTCCACCGTGTGCGCCATGTGCATCACGTGCGTCGTGGCGATCATCGACACTCTCCTATCGGAACGCGCCTTGCCTCCAGGCGAGGCAATCCCACCACACAACATGCCCAAGAAAAAATCTTCAGGAACCTCGCCCGCCAAGGCCGCTTCACGCAACACCGCCAGCGCACCTTCGCGTCCTGCTCCGCCGCCGCCGAACGACGTTCTCGCCGACAAGGCCGCGGGCACCGAAGAGCTGGCGGCGTCGGTGCCGTTCAATCCAAACAAGCCGGGAGAGTTCGGGCACGACAACGCCGTAACGCCACCGACTGGGTTTTCCGTTCCGCCGTCGTCGCCAATCGTCGGCGCCAGCACGGTCACCGAGCAGAACGGGTCGGACAAGACCGGCACGGGCGATTCCATCGAAGGCGTCAACGCGATGGACGGATCGCTCGACCGCGTGCGCGTCGACAACACCGGCCGCGCGCTCACGACGAACCAGGGCGTGCTGGTCGGCGACAATCAGAATTCGCTAAAGGCCGGCCTGCGCGGGCCCACGCTGCTCGAAGACTTCATCCTGCGCGAGAAGATCACGCATTTCGACCACGAGCGCATTCCCGAGCGCATCGTCCACGCGCGCGGCTCTGCGGCGCACGGCTACTTCGAATGCTACGAGCCGCTGACGGACTATACGCGCGCCGCGCCCTTCCGGGAGGCGGGCAAGCGCACGCCGGTGTTCGTGCGCTTCTCCACCGTAGCCGGCGAGCGCGGCTCGGTCGACACCGCGCGCGACGTGCGCGGCTTCGCGGTGAAGTTCTACACCGACGAAGGGAACTGGGACCTGGTCGGCAACAACATTCCGGTGTTCTTCATTCAGGACGCGATGAAGTTTCCCGATCTCATCCACGCGGTGAAACCGGAGCCGCACCATGCCATGCCGCAGGCGGCATCGGCGCACGACACCTTCTGGGACTTCATCTCGCTGATGCCCGAGTCCACCCACATGATGATGTGGGCCATGTCCGATCGCGCCATTCCGCGCAGCTACCGCATGATGCAGGGCTTCGGCGTCCACAGCTACCGGCTCGTCAACGAGGCCGGAGAGTCGGTGTTCGTGAAATTCCACTGGCGGCCGCTGCAGGGCACGCATTCGCTCGTGTGGGACGAAGCGGTGAAGATCGCCGGTGCCGATGCCGACTACCATCGCCGCGACCTGTGGGAGGCGATCGAGGCGGGGGACTATCCGGAATGGGAGCTCGGACTGCAGCTCTTCACCGAGGAACAGGGCGAGGCGTTCAGCTTCGACTTCCTCGACGCGACGAAGATCATTCCCGAAGAGCTCATCCCGGTGATGCCCGTTGGCCGAATGGTGCTCGACCGCAACCCCGACAACTTCTTCGCGGAGACCGAGCAGGTCGCGTTCTGCACGGCGCACGTCGTACCGGGCATCGACTTCTCGAACGATCCCCTGCTCGCCGGCCGCATTCACTCGTACGTCGACACCCAGATCTCGCGGCTCGGCGGACCGAACTTCCACGAGATTCCGATCAACGCGCCAGTGGCGCCCGTGCACAACAATCAGCGCGACGGCCTGCATCGTCAGGCAATTGCGCGCGGACGCGTAGCGTATGAGCCCAACTCGCTCGGCGGCGGCTGTCCCTTCCAGGCCGGCGCGAAAGGATTCGTGTCGTTCCCGCAGCCGGTGCAGGAAGACAAGGTGCGCGGCAAGCCCGAGAAGTTCGCCGACCACTACACGCAAGCCACGCTCTTCTATAACAGTCAGACCGAGTGGGAGAAGGCGCACATCGTCGGCGCATTCCGATTCGAGCTGAGCAAGCTGACGGTGCCGGCGATTCGCCAGCGGATGGTCGCCTCGCTGCGCAACGTCGATGAGGATCTCGCGGCACAGGTGGCCGAAGGACTCGGACTCGACCTGCCGGACCCGCTGCCGCGCGTGCTCGAGCGCCCGGCGAAACCCGAAGTGACGACGTCCCCGGCGCTGTCGCTCACGGCGCTGCCGGGACAAGCCGGCGTGCGTACGCGGCGCGTTGCCATTCTCGTCGCCGATGGCGTCGAGGGCAGCTCGTTGAAGTTGCTGCACGCCGCACTGACCGACGCGGGCGCGGTTCCGCGCTTCGTCGGTCCGCGCCTCGGCACGTACACCACCACGAACGGGCCGATCGACGCCGACGCATCGATGGAGAACTCGCCCGCGGTGCTCTTCGACGCTCTCGTGCTTCCCGACGGGGACGCGGGCGTTCAAGCCCTCGCGGCCGACGGCCACACGATGGAGTTCGTGACGAACCAGTACCGCCACTGCAAGACCATCCTCGCGCTCGGCGCATCGAGCAACCTGCTCGAGCGCGCCGGAATTCCCGCGACCGCGGCGAACGCCAAGGGCGATGCCGGGCTTCTCCTGACGCGAGCGGATGATGAGAGCGCCGCTTCCGCCTTCATGACCTCACTCGCGAAACATCGGCACCCGGAGCGCGAGACAGATCCCCCATTGGTGTAATCGAATCGAGCCGTCCAATTCCATCGCGTGGCCCGTCGGTTGCGCCTTGCGCGCCAGCCTCCGGTCGCGCGCACCGCGCGACGTGTGACGCGATGGAATTCAATGGAGGGGAGCAGACAATGAAGAACGGAAAAATCCAATGGCTCGCCGTGGGACTGACGGCGGCCTTCGCGGGGTGCGCGCGCAACCACCCAAGCCCAACCATCTCGACCGCGACGATGACTACGACGACCACGAGCACGGCGGCTGGCGACGTGGGGTCGATGAGCGACGCGAGCGGCATGTGGATCGATAGCGTCGGTGGCACGTGGGTCGACTCGTCGGGTATCGTGCGGCTGGGCGGGCCGGGCGGAATGACCGTGGGACTCCGGCCCGTCGACGTGGCACAGATGACCAACTCGAACATCATCGCGCACCTCGCCATCGGCGATACGCTCGAGGTCCTTCTCTCACGACTGGGCGTGGACCGCGCACAGAACATGGCGGTGCGGGAGTTCGCGCAGCGGATGGTGGACGCGCACTCGGCGCACCTGCACGGCATCATTCAGAACGCGGTACAGAACGGCATCTCGCCGATGCTGGCGCCGAGCGACACCGCGGACATCGCGACGACGCGCCGCGCGATCGACGCGCTCACGAAGGCGCCCGCGGGACCCGATTTCGACCGGCAGCTCATGCGCGCCGAAGTCGCAGTGCACGAGCACATGCTGCACGACCTGAACTTGATGCGGTCGCAGGCAGCGGGCACTGCACAGCAGATCGTCGATCAGACGATTCCCGTGGTGCAGCAGCATCTCAGCGACGCACGAAACATCCTGCAGCAGTTGTGACTTTCTCTCCATGTCGCGCCAAGCGAAGTGGACCGGCTCCGCTTCGCTTGGCGTGACAGCACGGCGGTTCAGTCGGCCGCGGCGGCGGTGAGAACGGGCACCGGCAGTCCGAGACCTTCCGCGACACGGCGACCGTAGTCGCGATCGCAACGGGTGAAATGCTCGATCATCCGATCCTGGATGTCGCGCCGGCAGGGCCCGAGTTGGTCCACGAGGTTCGCGATCAACTCGACGCGCTCCCAGGTTTCGAACGCGCGATATCGATCGCCCGCCTGGCCGTAGTCGTTGAGACGGCTGATCGGTTGGCGCACCACATTGCCCGACACGTGCGGTGTGTGCGGAACGCCGGCGGGCTTCGCTTCGTGAGGACCGCCCCGCGCCGTGGGCTCGTAGTTGACGTGCGGATTGCCGCCGGCCTCGACGCCGTCGACGTTGTACGTCATCTGCCCGTCGCGCTGATTGGTCGCGACCTCGTTGCGCGGCCGGTTGATCGGCAGCTGCAGATAGTTCGGGCCGACGCGATAGCGCTGCGTATCGGAGTACGAGAAAGTGCGGCCCTGCAGCAGCTTGTCGTCGGAGAAGTCCATACCGTCGACCATCACGCCGGTGCCGAACGCGACCTGTTCGACTTCCGCGAAATAGTTCGTGGGATTGCGATCGAGCACCATGCGTCCGACGGGGCGCAGCGGGAACTGCTCGGGCGGCCAGATCTTCGTCGCGTCGAGCGGATCGAAGTCGAGCTCGGGATGCTCGCCGTCTTCCATGACCTGCACCTGGAGCTCCCACTCGGGGTGGTCGCCGCGCGCGATGGCGTCGAACAGATCCTGCGTGGCGTGATTGAAATTCTTTCCCTGAATCGCCTCGGCCTGTGCCTGGGTGAGGTTGCGCTGCGCCTGCTTCGGGATCCAGTGGTACTTCACGAGGACCGCTTTGCCGTTGGCGTTCACCCACTTGTAGGCATGCACGCCGGAGCCGCGCATCTCGCGGTAGCTCGCGGGAATGCCCCAGGGGCTGAACAGCCAGGTGATCATGTGCATCGCCGACGGCGACAGATGCACGAAGTCGAAGATGCGCGTCGAGTCCTGGCGGTTGGTGACCGGATCGGGCTTGAACGCGTGCACGACGTCGGGGAACTTCATGGCGTCGCGGATGAAGAACACCTGCAGGTTGTTGCCGACGAGATCCCAGTTGCCGTCCTCGGTGTAGAACTTCACGGAGAAGCCGCGCGGATCGCGCAGCGTCTCCGGCGAGTGGCCGCCGTGGATGACGCTGGAGAAGCGCACGAAGAGGGGCGTCTGCGCGCCCTTCGTCTGAAAGAGCTTGGCGCGCGTGAGCGGCGCGATCGGATCGCCGCCGATGGACCCATATGCCTCGAAGAACCCGTGCGCGCCGGCGCCGCGGGCGTGCACGACACGCTCGGGAATGCGCTCGCGATCGAAGTGCGAGATCTTCTCGAGAAAGTGATAGTTCTCGAGCACCGTCGGCCCGCGGTCGCCCACGGTGCGGTTGCTTTGGTTGTCGGGCACCGGATGGCCCTGGCGGGTCGTGAGGGTCGGCGCGCCGTTCGCCGGCGGTGCGGTCTCGTCGTGGGAATTGGACATGCGAGCTCCGGTGGTGATGAAAATCGATCGATCGAACGGGCAAGGTATCGCGGCCGTGCCCATCAGAGAAATCGATTGTATTGATTGTTCGATCGATTCTGTCTATCCTCCCGCACACCTCTTCCCGGCAGCGCTCGTGGACCGCGATCTCACGCTCACCCAGCTCGCCTACGTCGTGGCGATCGACACGCATCGCCACTTCGCCCGCGCGGCCGAGGCGTGCAACGTGACCCAGCCCACGCTGTCGATGCAGATCGCGAAGCTCGAGCGCACGCTCGGCGTCGCGCTATTCGACCGCGCGCGCGCGCCGGTCGTGCCCACGGACATCGGAGTGCACCTGATCGCGCAGGCGCGGGTCACCCTGCGCGCGGCGAGCCGCATGGCGGAGATTGCCGAAGCGCGGGCCGGCGTCGTCGCAGGGGTGCTGCGGCTCGGTGTCATTCCCACCCTCGCGCCGTACCTCTTGCCGCGCGTGATTCAGCGCCTGGCCAAGCTGTATCCCGAGCTCGAGCTGGTGATCGAGGAGCGTCTGACCGACGACGTCATCACTGGACTGCGGCGCGACACACTCGACGCCGGCATCGTCGCGTCAGCCATCGCCGAGCCCGGCACCGACGAGCGAATGCTGTTCACGGAGCCGTTCGTCGGGTACCTGAGCACCACGCACCGCCTCGCTCGGCAGCGGAAGATCAACCGGTCCGACCTCTTGCTCGACGACTTGTGGCTGCTGTCCGAGGGCCACTGTTTTCGCGAGCAGACGGTGCAGTTGTGCGAGCAGCGGCCGTCGCGCGGGCATCGCGCGCCGGCGGCGCATCAGAACCCGCGAGGGTGCACGGTGGGCGTGCAATTCGAGAGCGGCAACCTCGAGACGCTCAAGCGCCTCGTTGAAACGGGAACGGGAATGACCCTGCTGCCGATGCTCGCGGCGCTCGATCTACAGACGGCGGCGGAGCGGCGGCGCATTCGGCCGTTCGTCGCGCCGGCTCCGGCGCGCGAGGTGCGGCTCGTGCGGCGGCGCGACTACCTGAAGCAGCATCTCGTGGAGGCGGTCGTGACCGGGATTCTCGAGACGCTACCGGACGAGATCCGCGCGTATCGGTGACCCGAGGGTGGCCCCGTCCGACGCCAAGTGAAAATGCCGGACGCGTCGCTCGAACTCGACGAGGACCGCCTGCGCATCCGGCTCGACGACCGCGCGCTCGATATCGTCTCCAGCAAAGGCGCGCACTGCGTCCATCGACTCCCAGTGCGTGAGCACGACGATGTCGACGGTCGACCGCGCGTCGTCGCTTGGCAGCTGCTCGAGAAGCGTCGCACCGAGAAAGCCGGGCAACGTTTCGAGCTGCGGCCGTACCAAGCCGTCGAAGTGCTGGCGGTAGGCGACGACGTTGGCCGGTGTCGCCCGCGCGCACCACATGCGCACGATCACGGTCGCGCCGGCCGGACGGGTGTCGCGGCGAGCGTACCGGCGACGGTCGTCCAGGCGCGCACCGACCAACTCGTGACGAGACCGTTCGTCACGTACGGGTCGGTGCGCGCGAATTCCTCGACGACGGCAGGCGAATCGGCGGAGAACATGAGCACCGCCCGGTCGAGCGGATCGGTCAGCGCGCCGGCGACGAGCAGCTCGCCGCGCTCGTTGGCGGCCCATGCCTTGGCGAGATGCGCGTCGCGAAAGGCGCCGCGCCGTTCGGCGTAGTCGGGCACTAGGTCGTAGAAGAGCAGGAAGTGCATGTGATGGTCCGCGCGGTGGCCGAGTTACGATAGTTGACAAAATCAACTAATTGATTGCCTTCGTCAAGCTTGCGCTACGGCGTGGCCGGACTGAACGTCGGGCGTCCGTCCGGCCCGCGCGACACCACGCCGGAAAAGACGCCGAGCTCCTGCCGTCGCCACCACGCGCCGGTCGCACGCTTCGTGGCGGGGTCGGTAAACCAGTACTGCCAGAGCACGGTGCGCACCTGGGCGGGCGGATGTCCGGCGAACGGATCGCGCCGAAAGAGCGACAGCACGTCGCGGCTTCCCTCGAGCAGCCGCGCCTGCACGGCGACCACCCAGGGCGATGCTTGCCAGGGCGCGAGCGACGCGAACCAGAGATTCCACTCGAAGCGCGGCTGGTAGGGCGCGTATACGCCGGGACGCTCCATCGGATCCTGTGGCTTGTACCGGAAGGGATAGGGCGTCCAGGTCTTGCCGGCATCGTTGCTCCCTTGGAACTCGATCTCGTAGCGCGCCTCCGTCATGTTCGCGAACAGACCGTACGCGTTGGCGATGCGGAACGGCTCGAGCGCGCGCTCCGGCTTGCCGAGGATACTCGCCGATCCCGGCGCGACGAAGGCCCACACCGTAGCGTAGAAGATCCAGCCGAGCGCCACGGCTTCGACCACCGCGCGAGGCCGACTGTGTTCCGCCGCCGACAGTCCGGGCAGCGGCAGCGTGAACGGCAGGCGCAGCCGGCGCGCCAGCCACTGGGCGGCCGTATCGTCGAACAACAAGAAGCCGAGCACGAGCACTAGATAATTCAAGAACGCATAATTCGCGGTCGCGATGATGCCGACCTGCAGCGCCGTGACGATCGCGAAGCACGCGATGCGGAAGCGGTGGGGCAGGAAGACGGCCCAGACGATGAAGAGCTCGACGAGCAGCGTCAGCGCCACGGTCCCGGCATGATACCAATGGGGAAAGTGCTGGACGTACCATCCCGGCCAGGCGGGCAGCGGGCCGTTCTGATAGTACTCGTCCATCGCCGTGAAATTGCGCCAGTGGACGTCGCCGCTCATCAGCTTCACGAGGCCGGACTCGAAGTAGATCCGGAACCACTCCCAGCGGAGCATGAACAGGCTGAGTCGCGACGGCGGATCGTGCACGCCCAACCCTGGCCGGAAACCGCCCGGAGCGAAGAAGATCGAGATGAAGCCCGCCTCGAGGAGCATGCCGTCCGACTGATACGAGGAGAAGTCCTGAAGCGTCGCGACGAACGACAGGAAGAGCACCGTACAGAGCGCGACCATGGCGCACGGCCAGACGTTCGCCACGAGGAGCAGCGAGCACACGATTCCCGCCGCGACGGCGACGGTGAGCGCCCGGTCGCTCGCGCTGAGCCAGAACAGGCTCGGGACGTACCAGAAGTGGAGGAGACCATGCTGCGCCGATCCAACCTGTTCCAGGTAGTCGCGCATCGGCAGAACGCCCGTGGCGCCGACCAGCCCGTGCGCCTGGCGAGCGAACGAATAGAAGGCCGAAAGGAAGATCAGCCCCAGCGCGCGCAGAAAGAGCCAGCGCGGCACGAGGCTGTCGCGCGCGGGGACGAGAAGTCGTTCGAGAAGTCGCGCGACGATGTTCATGTTCGCAGCGCGTCGAGCCGTGTGACCAGGCGCTCCACGCGAGCAAAGAACGGCGCAGCGGAATCGCCAAGCCAGTCGCGCGCGAGTGCCACGTACGCTTCCCTGCCGCGCCGGCGGAGGTGACGATCGAGCAGGCGCAGACCGGCGGTCGTGTCGCCGCCTTTCTCCGATTCGATCTCCGCGAGAAAGACGTGGACGTCGTGCAGGTCGCCGGCGATGTCCTGCAACTTCGTCAGATCGTCGACGATCGAGACGCCGCCTCGCACGCCATGGGCGGCCGGCTCGAGCAGGTAGCGCAGCCGCTTCGCAGCGATGCGCGCCGCGTGCGCCTCGTCCCAATCGGTCGGCGAGTGAACCGCCGCGAGGCGCTCACGGAGGGCATTGGCGGCCTCGCCGACGAGCGCCGCGAGTGCATTGGCGAACGGCGCCTCCTCGTCGTCGGGTGTGACACGCACGCAATACGGCTCGATCCGTCGAGCGAGCGCGTGACGCATCGCCTCGAGGCGCGCCGCCGCCTCGATCGCTCGCGCCACCGCGTCGCGCTGCCGCCCGTCGAGTCGCTCGATCACTCGATCGATACCAACCCGCTGCCGCGCGGTCGCGCCGTGCTGCTCGCGGCGCAGCCACTCGAGATGCACCTCGAGGTCGCGCGCCGGTCCGGTTGCGCTGGCGATCTTCCGAAGCCGGCGGGTCTGCTTGGCCGAGATGCAATCGTCGAGCAAGGCCGCGGTGAGCTGAAGCCAGCTGCGGAGCCGCCGAACCGCAACGCGGAAGTCGTGCAGCTCTTCGGACGGCGAGCCGCCGGCTTCGTGGAACTGATGCGCGGTGTGGCGGGCGTCCTCGAGGAGGAAGAGCGCAATCACCCGCACCGCGCGACGGGCTGGCTCGCGGAGGAGGTGCTCGGGCGTCACGTACGGCGCGGCGGGCGCGTGAATCGAATTGGAACACCGCTCAGCATGTGGCCTCAGAAGCCCGGGGAGGCGAAGATGGTCGGACCGGAACACCCCGCGCAATACGCCTGCGCTCACGCTGGCGTTCGCCGCTCGCATGGCGCATTCTCTTGCGACAGCGCAGCCCGCTTCGTTCGCCACCGTCTCGAGACCTCGCCGACATGAACTTCAAGCGCTCGATGTCTTCGGTTCGCAGTCGTATCTGCGCCGCCATGATCGCAATCGGTGTACTCAGCGCCACAGCGGCCGGTACGGGCTGTGCTGCCCGAAGTCCATCACCTACGATCGCGGGCGATTGGGACGCCTACGTGGCGGGCGGGTCGACCGCGCGAGCCGGATTCGAAGGGTGGCGGCGGATGGGTTTCGCGCACTTCGCCGGCAGCGACTCGAATTTCGCCGGGTCGATTCGCCGCCGGACCGGCGAGCCGATACTCGACGTCACACGGGTCACCGCGCACGCCGACTCTGTCGTGCTCGGCAACGACGCGCAATCGCTCAACGCCGCCTGGCACGGCGACACACTCAGCGGATCGATTTTCGTCGGAGCCACGGCGGCAGGACGGCGGATTCGTCTGGTGCGGCGGAAGAAGCCGTTCGTCGTCGAGCAACAATACGTCCTCTGGCCCGGCGCCGTGTCGGATTCCCAGTACGCCGTCACCGAAGACACGGCCGTGTTCATGAAGACGCACGACGGCGCGCGGCTCGTGAGCTACATCGCGCGTCCAGTCGGCAACGGGCCATTCGGCGTGGTGTTGCAGCGCACGCCGTACACGCGGATTCTGCATCCCGCCGGCCGGTACTGGGCAGCGCGCGGATACATCTTCGTCGCGCAGCACGTGCGCGGCCGCGACGTGTCCGACGGCAAGGATTTCGGAGACTACGACACCGACGTGCGCCATGGATACGACGCGGTGGAATGGGCGGCCGCGCTGCCCGGATCGAACGGCCGAGTGGGAATGATCGGCCACTCGGACGAAGGGCGGCTGGCGTGGTACGCCGCGGTGAGCGCGCCGCCGCATCTCGCGGCGATCGCGCCGTCGGCCGCGACCGGCGATCCATGGCGCATCGTGCCGTACGAGGACATGGTGTTCTCGCCGATCAACGTGGCGTGGGCCTGCCTCATGCGAGCGCGCACGTTGCAGAACATCAGCGATCTCGACATCGGCGCGGCGATGACACACCTGCCGCTCAGCGACCTGCCGCAACAACTCGGCTGCGGCGACGTGCCGCTGTGGGACCGGTGGATCGCCCATCCCACGCTCGACGCGTATTGGCGCGCGCACGCCGTGACGACGAACGTCGCCAAGGTGAAGGCGCCGGTGCTTCAGATTTCGGGTTGGTACGACGACTCGCGCGGCCCGATCGATTACACGAACGCGCTGAACAGGGTGCCCGGACATCCTTACATCCGGCTCGTGATGGGCCCGGGAGCGCACAAAGGCGTGGATTATGTCGCCGGCGAGTTCGGGCCGCGGTCGCGCGTCGACACGCGGCGACTGCAGCTGCGCTGGTTCGATCACTACTTGTTGGGCAAGGACAACGGTGTCGACCGAGAGCCGCCGGTGGACGTGTTCGTCTTCGGCGACAACGTCTGGCGAAAGGAACCCGCCTGGCCGCTCGCACGCGCTGTTCCGACCAACTGGTATCTGTCGTCAGGCGGTAGCGCGAATACGAGCGCCGGCGACGGGGTGCTCGATACCGTGCCGCCGCGCGGCGCACCGGCGGACACGTTTACCTATGATCCGGCGAACCCCACGCCCTTCCTCATCGACTCGCGCGAGCTCGAGACGTCCCTCAACGAAGATTTCACGGCGCTGAACGCCTCGCGGCACGATGCGTTGGTGTTCACGTCGAAGCCGCTCGCGAAGCCCATCGAGGTCACGGGCCAGATGTCGGCTACGCTGTGGGCCGCCACCGATGCGAAGGACACCGACTGGAACGTGATGCTGCTCGACGTCTTTCCCGACGGACACGCCGAGCGCCTACAGGACGGCGTGGCGCGGGCGCGCTTTCGCCAGGGCTACGACAAAGAAGTGATGCTCACGCCGGGAAGCGTGGAGAAGTACGACCTCGATCTGTGGTTCACGTCGCGGGTGTTCGAACCGGGGCATCGCCTGCGGGTGAGCGTATCGTCGGCGCTGTTCCCGAAGTACGATCGCAACCTGAACACCGGTGGAAACAACGAGCGCGATAGCACGTTCGTCGTGGCGCATCAGCGGCTCGTGCACGACACGGCGCACCCGTCGCGCATCGTGCTTCCGGTGATCCCGCGGTAGGAACGAATCATGCCCCGACCGCCGGCATGACGAACAGACTACGCGCGGGTCTCAACGGTGCCGCCGCCGGCGCGCTGGCGACCGTGCCGATGAGCGCCGTCATGCTCGGCGCGCAGCGGGTAGGAGCGATGGGCAAACAACCGCCGGAAGCGATTGTCGAACGCGCGCTCGAGGCGGCGAATACGGAGCCGACCAGCACCGCGGTGAAGGCGACGGCAGCGGCGGCGCACATCGCGTTCGGCGCCGCTGCCGGAGCGCTGTTCGGTGTCCTCGACCACGACGACGACTCGGCGGCCGCTTCCGTGACGAAAGGCGTGGGGTTCGGGCTCGCGGTGTACGCGGTGAGCTACGCGGGTTGGATTCCGGCGATGAACATCCTGCCGCGGCCGAAACACGACCGCAAAGACCGGCAGTCGTCGATGATTCTGGCGCACCTGGTGTATGGAGCGGCGCTCGGAGCGCTGCTTGCGGCGCAACGGCGATCGGACTGAGGATCGGACGGGGCTCGCCCATTGCCCACGTTTCCAAAACCGCATCGCGTATCTTCTGTTCACTTCTTTTCGCCCTCAACATGAGGAGTCGGCGACGTGATGAACAGAATGACCAGAATCGCGATTACCATTGCGGCCGCTGGCACGCCGGCCATCGTCGCCGCACAATCCGGCGCGCCGCCGGCCGCGTCACAGAATCCCTCACCGATGGTCGAAGAAACCCGCGCGCACGAGCGCCTCGCGTCGCGGGAGCTGCCCGGAGCGCACCGGTCGTTTCCTGGGCCGCAGGGGAAATCCGTGGAGGTCTGGATTCCCGACGGCGTTCGCCCCACCGACGACCTCGGTCTCGTCATTCACTTCCTCGGCGCAGCGTGGCTGCCGGAGTACGCGGCGTCGCGTCTCCAGACCAAGACTGCCGTGGCCGTTGTGAACCTCGGCGCCGGCTCTGGGATCTACGACCGTGCGTATTCAGATCCCGCCGCGTTCGACTCGCTGCTGGCCGGCGTGACGCGCGAGGTCTCGGCCTCGGTCGGCAGCGCGGCGCATTTTCATCGCGTGACGCTCGTGGGGTTCAGCGCAGGCCACGGCGCCGTCCGCGCGATTCTCCGTGAGCCGCGCCACTTCGCCCGCGTCGATGCCGTCCTGCTGCTCGACGGGATGCACACGTCGTACGTCCCCGAGGGAACGGTGCTCGAGAAAGGGGGCACGCTCGACCCTCACAATCTCGATGCATTCGTCCGCTTCGCGCAGGCGGCCATGCGCGGAGAAAAGCGTTTTCTCGTCACGCACTCGGAGATTTTTCCCGGCACCTTCGCGAGCACGACCGAGACCGCCGATTACCTGCTGCGCACGCTGGGACTGCGCCGCACTCCCGTGCTGCGTTGGGGGCCGCGCGGAATGCAGCAGCTCAGCGAGGTCCACGCGGGCGGCTTCGAGCTCCTCGGCTTCGCCGGCAACACGGCCCCGGATCACATCGACCAATTCCAGGGGATGCCGGAGTTTCTCGAGCGCCTTAGCCGGTAGTCGACGGCGGGCGGGTTCGCAGTTTGCTATTGCCACAGCACTCACCGCGGTTGCACAGCCTACTGCAGAGGAAGGTGTTCGTCATGAAGTTCATCATCACCGCCGCGCTCGCCATCGTCATGGCCGCGTGCGGCAGCCAGGATGCCACGTCGCCGACCGCGTCCGTATCGGGTGACTATGCCTTGCGCATGGTCAACGGAACTTCGCTTCCATACACGTTCTCTGATGGGAGCACGCTCACGAGCGACGTGTTGACGCTCCGGAGCGACGGCACGTTCAGTGAATCGGCACAATTCAGGGACGGCACCGTGTTGGTGTTGCAGGGATTCTACGCGGCGAACAACGGCGCGATCACGTTTACCGACCAGGATACCGGGACCGCGTTCTCAGGGTCGGTGAGCGGCGACGTGCTCACCGAGATATTCGCGAACGGGCTGACCGAGGTGTTTCAGAGGATATGATAGCCGCGAGCCCCGCCTGTACCGCCGCGCGCACACCACGCCCTACCCCGCCGCGTTCACCATGTCGAAGATCGGCAGGTACATGGCGATCACCATGCCTCCCACCACAACGCCGAGGAACACGATCATCACCGGCTCCATGAGGGCCAAGAGGCCCGACACGGCCGCGTCCACTTCTTCGTCGTAGAAGTCGGCGATCTTCGTGAGCATCTCGTCGAGTCCGCCCGTCTGCTCTCCGACGGCGATCATCGAGATCACCATCGGCGGGAACACTTGAGATTTCTTTAACGGCGCGGCGATCGTTTCACCGCCGGCGATCGACGCGCGCGATTCCATGATGGCGTCCTGGATCACGCGGTTGCCCGACGTCTTCGCGGTGATCTCGAGGCCGTCGAGGATCGACACGCCCGACGAGATCAGCGTGCCGAGCGTGCGGGTGAAGCGCGACACGGCGGACTTGCGCAGCACGTCGCCGAGCACGGGCGCTTTGAGAAGCAGACGATCGATGACGAGCTTGCCGGCGGACGTGGCGTAGTAGCGCCGGAGCAGAAACATGCCCGAGACGACGACGACGATGACGAGCCACCAGTAGCTCTTGAGCAGGCTCGACATGCCGATGACGATACGCGTCGGCAGCGGCAGCGGAATGTTCGCGCTTGCGAACATCGATTGGAACGTCGGGATCACGAACAGGAGCAGCACGGTGATGGCGATCGCCGCGACGCTCATGATGACGCCCGGGTAGATCATGGCGCCCTTCACCTTCCGGACGAGGGCGTCGTTCTTTTCCATGAACACGGCGAGGCGCATGAGGATGGTGTCGAGAATACCACCCGCCTCGCCCGCGGCGACCATGTTGACGTAGAGCTCCGTGAACGCCTTGGGATGCTTGCGCAGCGCATCGGCCACGGTGTTGCCCGACTCGACGTCGAACACGACCTGGCGCGTGGTGTCCTTGAGCGCCGGGTTCTCGCTCTGCTGCGCGAGGATATCGAGCGCCTGCACGAGCGGCAGTCCCGAGTTGATCATCGTCGAGAACTGCCGCGTGAAGATCACGATGTCGCGCATCTTGATCGACCCGCCGCGCTTCTTCTTGACCGCGACGCCTTCGTCGATCTTGATGACGTTCAGCCGCTGCTGCTTGAGCTGCTTGATGACTTCGTCGCGATTCGGTGCTTCGATGGTCGCGGACTTCAGGTCGCCGTTGACGGCGCGCGCGGTGTATGTGTAGGTAGCCATGAAAAAACTCCCTTGGGCGAAGGGTTTAGGGTCTGGGGTTTAGGGTGTAGGGAAGGTGTGCGGTCGCGCCGTTGGCGCGCCCGCTCGATATGGGGATGCCGACAGGTCCACCCGTCAAGCCGCGCCTCAGGCGCGACGTACCATCCCTAAACCCTAAACTCAATCCCCGAAACCCTGTCTCATTTCTTCCCCGCCATCCCGCCGGCGGGTGTCTTTTGGTCGTCCGGCGAGATGCCGATCATGCGCATCAGCTCATTTTGATCGTGACTGGCGCGGAGCACTTCTTCGAGCACCACGGTCTTGCTCATGTACAACTGGTACAACGCGTCGTTCATCGTCTGCATGCCGTACTTCTTGCCCGACTGCATCATCGAGTAGATCTGGTGGATCTTGTCGTCACGAATGAGCGCGCGAATGGCCGGCGTCACGACGAGAATCTCCGCGGCCATGGCTCGGCCCTTTCCGCCGGCGCGGGGCAGCAGCGTCTGTGTGACGATGCCCTCGAGACAGAAGGCGAGCTGCGCGCGAACCTGCGACTGCTGGTGGCTTGGAAAGACGTCGATGATACGATTGATCGCTTCGGCGGCGCTGTTCGTGTGCAGCGTCGCGAAGGCCAGGTGGCCCGTTTCGGCGATCGTGAGTCCGGCCTGAATCGTTTCCAGATCGCGCATTTCGCCGATCAGCACGACGTCGGGATCCTGACGCAGCGCGTACTTGAGGGCGGCGGAGAAGCTTTTCGTGTCGCTGCCGACTTCGCGCTGGTTGACGATACAGCCCTGGTGCTTGTGGATGAACTCGATCGGATCCTCGATCGTGATCATGTGCCCCTTCAACTCCTTGTTGATCTTGTCGAGCATCGCCGCGAGCGTCGTCGACTTGCCGGAGCCCGTGGGACCGGTGACGAGAATGAGCCCGCGCGGCTTGTCGGAGAGATCGGCGATGACCTTGGGGAGCTTGAGCTCGTCGAAGGTCTTGATATTGAAGGGGATCTGTCGAATCACCATCGAGACACAACCGCGCTGCTTGAAGCAGTTGCCGCGGAAGCGCGCGAGGTTCTGGATGCCGAAGGAGAAGTCCAGCTCATCCTCGGTCTCGAAGCGCTTTTTCTGATTCTCCGTCAACACCGAGTAGGCGAGCTGCAGCGTGTCCTTGGGCTGCATCACGAAGTCGATGTTCGAGCTCTGCATGTCGCCGTCGATGCGGAGCTTGGGACGCTCGCCGGCGGAGATGTGGAGATCGGAGGCGCCACGCTCGATGACCTCTTCGAGCAAGACACGGAGGTTGAGGCCTTGGGCGCCAGGAGGAGTTGGAGCGGTCATCGATCCGGGAAGATGAACGGCGGTAAGTGGCTGCGGCGCCGAAGGTTACGCGAGCATTGGCGAGGGGGGCCGGCAGTCGGAGCGGGCGCCACCGTTTAATGACGATTTGGATGGGGATCGGTCATGGAGACCGGTGGGAAAGATCTTTGATGCGCTGTGGGTTCACGGTTTTGCGCTGTTCGTTTCGAGTCACTGATGGACTTCGACGGGTCGGCCTACCGCGTGGGAATGCAGTCGGTCGCAGGATTCCGATGCCATATCCGCCGAGCCGGACTGGTATTGTCGAGGCATGCAGGACTTTCGTCGTCTGCGGGTCTGGAGAAAGGCGTTTGCGCTGGCGATCAACACGCGTCGGGCCACACAGCGCTTTCCGCGCACCGGGTATGCGGAGCTCAAGGCGCAGATGATCTCCGCTGCCGAGTCCATCTTCAACAACATCGTCGAAGGATGCGGGGCGAGCAGCCAGAAGGAGTTCGCGCGCTTCCTCGACACGAGCATCAAGTCATCGATGGAGCTCGAGGGAGAGTTCCAGCTGGCCTACGGCTACGGGGCGGTACCGAAGGCAGACTGGCTCGCCCGGCAAACCGAAATCATCGAGACACGACAGATGCTTTACGGTCTGCGACAAAAGGTCTTGGCGGATGACCTGTCGAAGTCCATCAGTGACTCGAGACGAACAGCGCAAAACTCTAAACCCACGGCGCATCAAGATGCCGAGCGCCGCGACGGTGCTATGCCGCCGCCGCCGCCGCCACAAACCCCTCAAACAACCTCCTCGCCGCCTCCTGACTATCCGTCAACGCCTCCGGATGCCACTGCACTCCCACCACGTACGCTCCATTAGCACTCTCTAAACCCTCCACCAACCCATCCGGCGCCACCGCGCTCACCGCCAATCCACCGCCCACCGCACGCACGCCTTGATGGTGCATGCTGTTCACTTGCAACGCCCCTTCCCCGAACACCGCCGCCAACCGGCTGTCCGGCGCCACGTCGACGTCGTGGGCGAGGTAATCGCGCCGAAGGTTCGACCCACCGTACGGGAAGTAGTCGTGCTTGATCGACCCCGGCAGCTGCTCGGCGATATCCTGATAGAGCGTGCCGCCGGCGGCGAGGTTGATGAGTTGCATGCCGCGGCACACGCCGAGCACGGGCTTGCCGTCGGCCATCGCCCAGCGCGCCAGCGCGAGCTCGACGCGGTCGCGCTCGCGGTCGGTCTTGTCGCAGAGTGGGTGGGGCGCGGTTCCATAGGACACCGGATCGATGTCCGCTCCGCCCGGAAGGAACACGCCGTCGAGCGAGTCGTAGATGCCGCGCAGCGTCTCGTCGTCGATCAGCGGCACGAGCCACGGGATCGCGCCCGCCTCCGTCAGCGTCACGACGTACCGTTGGCTCATGACCCACGATGGAGGAATCTCCGCCGACACGCCGCCGAGGCTCTGCAGCGTCTGCGTGGGGATGCCGATGATCGGACGCGCTCGTGATTTCGACGACACTCTATGCCCGCTCCATGAACCGCTTCGTAATTTCGGGACGAACGCCTTCCGCCGTTTCGGCGATGACACGGTCGACCACGCGTAGAAAATCGCCGGTCTCGTCGAAGACCTTGAGCTGGCGATCGGCGCTCGTGCCGTTGCGCATGATCTCGAAGGCGTATTCGACCTCGCGGCGGCTGCCCAGCTCGTCCACGACGTCGTCGACGAACCACTGCAGCATCTCGGAGATCAGCTCGCGCGCCGGCAGCTCCTGCTGCTTCCCGAAATCTATCAGCTTGCCGTCGAGGCCGAAGCGCACGGCGCGCCACTTATTCTCCTCGATCATCGCCGTGGGATAGACGCGGAAGGTGAGGTTGTCGCGCCGCAGCTTCCAGATCTTGGCGACGATCGCTTGCAGAATCGCCGCGATGCACACCGCCTCCTCGACGCGCGTGCAGACGTCGCAGACTCGGAACTCGAGCGTGGGATAGGCGTGGTGCGGCCGCGCGTCCCACCAGATCTTCGATCCGTTCGGCACGCACTTGGTCGTCACGAGCGAGCCGAGGAGCTCGTCGTAATCGCCGGCCGAGCGCATGATGGGCGGCACGCCGGTGCGCGGAAAATTCCTGAAGACGATGCTTCGGTACGACTTGAGGCCCGTGCGCCGCCCCTGCCAGAAGGGGGAGCTCGTCGAGAGACAAAGCACGTGCGGCAGCAAGTAACGCGCGACGTTCATGGCGTCGATGAGAAATTCCGGGTCCTCGATGCCGACGTGAATGTGCGTGCCGAAAATCAGTAGCTGCTGCGCGAGGTCCTGCAGGTCTTCCTTCACGCCGGCGTAGCGCTCGAGCGGCGTGATCTCCTGCGTCATCCACGAGGAGAACGGGTGCGTGCCCGCGGCGGCGATGGCCAAGCCACTCTTTCCGGCGAGGTCCATCACGAGCCCGCGCAGGCGCACCAGCTCGTTGCGCAGATCCGACGGCGCGCGACACACCTTGCTGCCGATCTCCACCATCGACTGGTGGAGCTCGGGCTTCACCTCGTCGAGAATCATGGAATCACCGGAGAGAATCTCGGTGATGTACGACTTGAGCTCGCGCGTCTCGGGGTCGATGATCTGGTATTCTTCCTCGATTCCCAGGGTCAACGATGGCGCATTCATGAGACTGGCCGCCGTTCGGCGATGAAAGTGGGCGTCTGGCTGCCGCCGCCCGCCGTGACGTTCAGCAGCGACGCGGTCGCGAGACGTGTGAGACATCCGTCCACGTGATCGCCGTACGCGACGTACGGCGCGGTGTCCACCATGCGGTCCGTGATGACGACGCGCCCGTCGACGAAGCTGGGATACGGCTCGGTCGGCAGCGCGATCCGCTGCTGCGCGATGTACGGCTCGACGAGCGCCAGGGCGATCGCGTCGGTCCAGGCCGCGTCATCCACCTCCCAGCCCAGGACGATCCCCTTGCCGCCGTACTCGTCGTTCGGCTTGAGCACGAGTTGGTCGCGGTTGCCGGCGATGTAGGTGAGGAGGTCGACGTGGGCGCCGTTCACGGTCGTCTTCCGCTCCTCGACGACGCGCGTCCACGGGATCGACGCAGCGATGGCCTCACGCTCTACTTGGTCGAACAGATACGCATTCCGCTCGTCGTGCAGCACGGCGAGACTCGCCTTCTTGTGTAGAATCTTGCAACTCGGCGGATTGACCATGCACACCTTGTGGTCGCGCACCGCGCGCAAGATGGGGTGATCGAGCCCGCCGCGCTCGACCAGTTCGGCGAGAAGCACGCGCTTGTAGATCAGGTCGATCTCGCCGCGACTGCACCGCAACCGCGTGCCGTCGTACTCCACCTCGGCGGGATCGATGATCATGCACTCGATCCCTTGCCGCTTGAAATACTCCTGAAAGAGGACGAACTCGCTCTGCGTGGGCACGTCGGACCAATCGACGATGGCGATGCGCGGCAGTGCGCGTCCGCCCGACCACTGCCGGTAGGCGTCGAGCAACGCGTGCAGCACGTCGTGGCGCGCGGGGAGCGGACGGAGGTCCCAGCGGCGCATGAACTCGCGCATGATGGGCAGACCGAAGAACAGCTCCGTGAGCACGTCGTTGTACGCGCCCCCCGCCGGCGTCTCGGCGTTGTACTCGGTGAAGCGCAGCCCACCCGCCTCGGCCACGAAGAACGCGTCGAGGCGCGACACCGGGCTCGCGTCGCGAAAGCCGGGATCCACGCGCGCGAGATCGCGCTCCCAGTCGAAGAGCCGGAACTGGTCGAGCACCGCGTCGTCGGCCAGTGCCGCGTGATGGGCCTTTCTGAACGCACGCAACACGACGCCGGCCCGCGTCTGAAGAAAGCGATATTGCTGCGGCGACAAAAAGCGAGGGCGCAGCACGGAACAGAGCGGCCGGTCGCCGAAAAACAGGCCGCGCACACGGAGCTGCTCGTCGAGCTGCTGCTGAGTGTCGGCGGCCAGCTCGTCGGTGAGCAGGTTGTGATACTCGTCGATGCCCTCGCCGAGCATCGTCAGCTCCCGCTATCGCGGTGGCCGAGCAGGAACTCGCCGGCGCGCGCATCGGGCGGGCGGCGCGGCGCCTTGGCGAACCGGATGGCCATGGCCGCCATGTGCGTCACCGCCCATTCGAAGTAGTGCGGCGTGAGGGAGTTGATGTCCATGTCCGGCGCCGGGTTCATGAAGTCGATGGCATATGGCACACCGTCGCGCACGGCGAACTCCAGCGAGCACATGTCGTAGCCCAGGGAACGCATGAGCGTTCTTGAATCCCTGACGACGCGCTCGCCCAGCGCCGGCGACAGGTGCTCGTGCTCGACCAGGTAGCGGCGCTCCTTGGGATCGTACTTCATCGGCAGCACTTCCTCGCGCCCAAGGGCGAGACAACGGATGAACTGGTCCCACTCGATGAACTCCTGCACGATCATCGTCAGCAGGCCGGACTCATCGTAGTTGTGAATCAGCTCGTCGAGTGAGCGGCAGACGTAGACGTCCTTCCACCCGCCACCATGCGCGTCCTTGAGGATGCACGGCATGCCGATGTAGTCCACGATGCGCCGCCAGTCGAGCGGATACTGCAGGTTGCGCAAACTCTCATTGTGATCGATGCCCGGGATGTACTCCCGGTTCGGCAGCGCGATGGTCTTGGGGCTGGCGATGCCGAGGCGCGTGGCGAGCGAGGCGTCGAACAGCTTGTCGTCGGACGCCCACATGAACGGGTTGTTCACGACCGTCGCGCCCTGAAGCACGGCGTGCTTGAGGTACGCGCGGTAGTACGGAACCTCGTGCGAGATGCGGTCGATGATCACGTCGTAAGGCACCGGCTCGTCCATCGCGGTGCCGCCCAGCGTGACGAACTCGGCTGTCACTCCCTGGTCGCGCTTCGCGACCTCCTCGATGAAAGCCGGCGGAAAGGACCACTCGCGCCCGACGATGAGTCCGATCTTCTGCATGTCGCCTCGTGGTTCAGTCGTGACCGCCGACGTACAGGCGGATCATGTCGCGCCAGTATGGCCAATCGTGCGCCCACCCGTCCCAAATGCGCAATGCGTGTCCCACTCCCTTGGACCAGAGCCGCCGGGAGAACTCTTCGTTCTCGCCCCGCAGCCCGTCGTCGCGGCCGATCGCGAGGATCAGATCGAGTCGCTGCAGCGCGGCCATCCGATCCGGGTCGTGCTCGCCGAGTATGAAGTCGGACGGGTTGTAATGGTAGATCGTCGGGTCCGAATAGCCATCGGTCTGTTGGCGGATATCGTACAGTCCGCTGAGTCCAATTGCACGTCCCACGAGGTGCGGATACCGCAGCGCGAAGGTGACGGCGTGGTACGCACCGAAGCTCGCGCCGGCGGCGATCACGAAGCCGCTCGAGTTTCGCCGCCGGGTGAGCGGCAGCACCTCGTCGCGCAGGTAGGCGTCGTACTGCGCGTGCCGGAACGCGCGGTCGCCGGGCCGTTTCCACTTCGCGTACCAACTGTCGGCGTCCACGCTGTCTACGCAGTAGAGCTGAATCCATCCGCGCTCGAGATGTTCGCCGAGCGCGCGAATCATTCCCTGGTCCTCCCACTCGAAGAACTTTCCCATCGAGGTAGGGAACGCGATCATCGGCGCGCCGCCATGCCCGAACACGAGCATGTCCATGTCCCTTCCCAGCGACGGGCTGTACCAGCGATGGAATTCGCGGTTCACGGCTGCTTCATGATTGCGCCGCCTGTGATGGGAAGAGGAACTCGAGCACCGGTCCGACGCGCGCCGCCCAACTCGCCTCGTTGTGTTCACCCCCGTCGGCCTCGAGATACATCAGATCCTCGCCGACCACCCAGCCCTTCTCGACCAGCGCGTCGCGCAGCAGGCGCGAATTGGCGATGGTCTCCTCGCCTTCGCGCGTGCCCGCATCGAGCCAGATACGCTGCGGCAGCTTGTGCGTCAACGCCGCGACCTCCCTCAGAATGACGCGATCGTCCCACCAGACTGACGGCGACAGCACCGCCAGCTTGCCGAACGCGGTCGGATAGCGCAAGCCGAGGTGCATGGTCAGCAAGCCGCCGAGCGACGAGCCGCCGATGGCGGTGTTCGCCGCCCCGGGGAACGTCTTGTACGTCGCGTCGATGAACGGCTTGAGCTCCTCGACGAGCATGCGGCCGTAGTCGTCGGCGTGGCCGCCATCGCCTTGGGCTCGCCGCACGGTGGGCGTGTACTCGTCGACGCGGGCTTCACCGGCGTTGTAGACGCCGACGACGATGACCGGCTCGATCGCGCCCGCGGTGATCAACGCCTGCGCCGTCTCGTCGACGCGCCATTCGTCGCCGAACGACGTCGCCTGATCGAAGACGTTCTGCCCGTCGTGCAGGTAGAGGGTGGGATAGCGAACGGCGCTCGTCGCGTCATAGCCGGGCGGCAGATAGACGACGATCGTGCGATCGCGCTCGAGATACCTCGAGTGAAAACCCTCATGGGTTCGAATGTCGCCCGTGAGGGTGTGCGGCCGCACGCTATCCGTGGTCTCGGGGGTGGGATCGGTCATCGGCGGCTGCATAGTTTGTTGGGCACATGCGAAAGTTGGGCCGACCGTGCGAAGCGATCAACTCGACGGCCCCTTGGAGCGCCAGCGTCGCATTGCCGGGCCGGTTGATTAGGAGTTGCTCAACATGCGCGGGCCGCCCCTCGCTCCAATGCGGCGCCAGTGCATCCCTCGCCACATCAGACCGCGTCGAGCACCGCCCGCACCTGCCGAGCGAGTTGCTCGGGCGTGAAAGGCTTCTCCAGGAGCGTCGTACCAGCACGCAATGCATCCCGGAGTTGTGCATTGTCCTCCGCGTATCCCGACATCAACATCACGCGGCCGGCGTAGCCGAACTGCTCGAGCTCTCGCAGCAACGCACCGCCCGACAGGCCGGGCATGACCACGTCCGACAGGACCAGGTCGAACGTTCTCCCGTCACGGGTGATGAGCACGAGCGCGTCGCCGCCGTTCACTGCCTCGGTCACCTCGTAGCCGCTGTCGACGAGCACGCGACGAATGATCTCGCGGAGCTTCGGCTCGTCCTCGACGAGCAAGATGGTCTCGGTGCCGCGTCGCCGCCGCAGCGCCGGAACGTCGGCCGCGTTGCTCGCTTCGCCTTCGACGGCCGGCAGGAATACCGTGAACCGGCTGCCCCGTCCCGGCTCGCTCTCGACCTGCACGGCCCCGCTGGCGGCGCGCACGATTCCGTACACGGTCGCCAGCCCGAGCCCCGTGCCCTTGCCCGGTTCCTTGGTCGTGAAGAACGGCTCGAACACCCGCCGGCGCGTCGCGACGTCCATGCCGAATCCGGTATCGTCGACCGCGATGCTGATGAAGTCGCCCTCCCCGAGACCGAGCGCCGTTCGCTGCTCGGGAGACAGCGATGCGTGATAGTTCGACCGAATGCTCAATCGCCCGCCACCCGGCATTGCGTCGCGCGCGTTGACGGCCAGGTTGATCAATACCTGCTCGAGCTGCATCGCGTCGACGAGCACCGGCTTCGGCAGCGACGCGAGCACCGTCTCGACGCGTACGTCTTCGCCGATCAGCCGGCGCAGCAGCGCATCCGCTCCGGCGACGACGACGTTCACGTCGACGAGCGACTCCCGCAGCACCTGCTTGCGGCTGAACGACAGCAGCCGCCGCGTGAGTGCCGCGCCCTTCGCGGCCGCCTCGCGAATCGCCGTGAGGTCGTCGATGGCCGCGGAGTTACCGGACATCTGCCGCTCCAGCAGCTCCGCGTAGCCGCTGATTGCCGTGAGCAGGTTGTTGAAGTCGTGTGCCATGCCGCCGGCGAGCTGGCCCACCGCTTCCATCTTCTGCGTCTGGCGGGAGCGCTCCTCCAGCGCCTGGCGCTCCGTGACGTCGTCCACGGTGCCGACGGCGCCGACAGGGTCACCGCTCTCGTCGGCGATCGGCACGCAGTGCACGTGAACGACGCGCTCGGCGCCGTCGGGTCGCGTGATCCGATAGTCGGTCGTATACGCTTCGTTGCGCTCGACCGCGCGCGCCCATTCGTCGAGCACGCGCGCGCGATCAGCCTCGTGCACGTAGGTGAGCCATTGGTGCCCCAGAATGTGCTGTTCGCCACAGCCGAAGATCCGCGCCACCTCCGGGTTCACCGACGTCGTTTCGCCGTCGGTGGTGCAGCGGAAGATGCCGATCGGCGCCATGTGCGTGAGCGACGTGAACTCCTGCTGCGCGATCCGGCTCGCCTGCTCCGCTTCCACGCGGTCGGTGACGTCGAGCACCGCGCCGAGCAGCGCGGGCCCGTGACGATACATCACGCGCGAGCCGTAGACCTCGCAGAAGATGATGCGATCGTCTTTTCGCAGCCCGCGGAAGCAGAAGTGCACATGCTCGGCGCCGTTCATTCTCTCGGAGATCATCTCGGCAACGATGGGCCGGTCGTCCGGATGGGCGAGCATCATCGTGTCGGGCAGCGCGAGCATCTCGTCCACGGTGTAGCCGAAGATGTCCGCCATCTTCGGATTCACGTACATGAACTGGCCGTCGCGCACGAGATACTTGCCGGTGATGGACTGTTCGGTCATGCCGCGGAACATCTCGTTCGCGACGTGTGCGTTCTCGTCCCGCAGCCGGCGATCGGTGATGTCGGAAAACACGAGCGAGGCGCCGCCGATCGGGCCGTCGCCGTCGTGGTCGGCGGTCGCCGTCATCTGCACCCAGATCTGCGTGCCGTCGGCCCGGGCAAGCCGCAACTCCCACGTCTCGGGAACGCCGCGCTGCCACCGGGTAAACCGCGTGCGCGTGTCGAACTCGGCGTCGGGACCCACGAACTCGAACAGGGTGCGGCCGATCAGCCCGGCGAGACCGGGCAGACCGAGGAGCTCGATCGCGCGCGCGTTGGCGAAGGTGGTGCGGGCGTTCGCGTCCACGACCCAGATGCCGACGTGCGCGACTTCGACAAGACGGCGAAAGCGGCGTTCGTCCCACGCCCTCGTGGCATTGCCTGCTGCTGTAACCATGGTCGAGATCGCCCGGTCGGCGACGAGTCAGGAGGATTCTACAATGTAACTTCGAGTCGCGCCGACGAGCTTTGCCGACCGGCCGCGATGGCGCCGAGCGGCGATGTTGCGTGCGGGAGGAAGAAGCGCACCGTGGTGCCGCGGCCACGCTCGCTGTCGAGCACGACACCGCCGCCGGACTGCGTGACGATGCCGTAGACGGTGGAAAGTCCGAGTCCCGTGCCTCTTCCAGGTTCCTTGGTCGTGAAGAACGGCTCGAATACGTGCGCGCGCGTCGTGTCGTCCATGCCGAGACCGGTGTCGGTGATCGCGACCGTCGCATACATGCCGGCGGGCACGTCGAGCCCATCGGCGCGCGCGAGCATGGGGAGCTCGACGTTCTCGGTCTGAATCGTGAGCTGGCCGCCCATCGGCATGGCGTCGCGGCTGTTCACCGCGAGGTTCACGAGCACCTGCTCCATCTGCCCCCGGTCGGCCCGGACCGTCCCAAGATCCGGGGCGAGCCGCAGATCGATCGCGATGTCCTCGCCGATCAACCGCTGCAGCATGGCCACGATCCCTGCCACGACGTCGTTCAGATCGAGCAGCCGAGGTTGCAACACCTGCTTGCGGCTGTAGGCGAGGAGCTGTCGCGTCAACGTGCTCGCGCGCGTCACGGCACTGACGATCTCCGTGAGATCGTCGTGCCAGGCCTGTGTCCCCGGCTCGGCTCGGCGCATGAATTCGGCATGGCCGCGAATGACCGTCAACAGATTATTGAAGTCGTGCGCCACACCGCCCGCCAACCGGCCCACGGCTTCCAATTTCTGCGACTGCAGGAACTGCTGCTCGAGCCGGCGCTGTTCGGTCGTATCCTGCGCGTGGACGATTACCCGGTCTGCCGGCACGGGACCGATCGTCAACGAGAACGCCCGTGTCTCGTCCACGGAACGCATCGTGAGCTCGATGTCGCGACGAATGACCACCTGGTCGCGCAGCGAGCGGAGCATGTCGTCCTGCAGGCCGTCGACGCCCGGAAATGTTTCGCTCACCGTGAGTCCGATCGCGCCGCGAATGAGTCCGTTGCTCGCCGGCACGGCCGCGGCATTGTAGTCGGCGAGCACGAACGTGTCGCCGTCGCCCTCCAGGCGCCACAGATGGGTGGGCATGGGAATGTTCTCGAACTGCGCGCGCAACCGCCGTTCGTTCTCCTCGTGCACGACCGCGGCGCGGATGCGCTCCGTCACGTCCACGCCATGCACGAGAATGCCGGACGTCGAGCCGTTTGCCTCTGTGATCGGCTGATACACGAAATCGAGATAGCGCTCCTCGCGCGGCGCGCCGGGCACGGCCTCGAGCGCGACGCGCACGCCGGTGCCCAGGTGCGGCTTCGCCGTCGCAAACACCTTGTCGAGCAACGCGATGAAGCCTTGCTCCGCGAGCTCCGGCAGCGCATCGGTGACGCGCGCGCCAATCAGTGCCCGCCGGCCGATGAGGCGCTCGAACGCGCCGTTCACGCGCTCGAACACATGCTCGGGTCCGCGGAGCACCGCCACGAACGCGGGCGTCTGATCGAACAGCTCCACCAGGCGGCGGCGCTCGAACTCGAGGTCGGCCAGCAGGCGCTCACGCTCGAGCTCCGCTTTCCGGCGCTCCGAGATGTCGCGAAAAATCGACTGAATGTTGCCGTCGGGGAGCAGGCTGCTGCTCAGCTCCGCCGCGATGAACCCGCCGTCACGCCGGTGAAGGCGACGCTCGGAGACGACCATCGTACCGGCCGTGAGCTCGTCGAAGCGAATCGGCCGTTGCGCGAGCTCCTCTTCATCGAGCACGTCGGTGATCCACACGCCCTCCCACCCTTCGGCATCGTATCCGAGCAGGGCGCAGGCGCGCGAGTTCGCGACGAGAATTGCGCCACCCGGTTCGAACACGACGATGCCATCCGACGCGAAATCGATGCGCTGGCGGTGCTGCGCCTCGCTCGTGCGCAACGCTTCGATCTCGTGGCCGGCGTCGGTGATGTCGATCATTACGCCTTGCCACCGCGCGGGCCGCCCGCCGTCGCAACGTACGACGTGGCCGCAATCGCGAAACCAACGAACCGACCCATCCGCGGCCAGCATGCGGTACACTTCGTTGAACGGCTCGCCCGACGTGACACATTCCGCGGCGCGCAGGAGCACGCGATCGCGATCGTCCGAATGCAGGCGCGCCGGCCACAATCCGGGTGTCGTGCACCACTCCTCTTGAGAGAAGCCAAGACATTCGATTGCCGCGTTGACGTAGCTCGCGGGCCCCGACAAGTCCGTCGCCACATCGTAGACGATCGCCGGAAAGCCTTCGAACAGTTGCCGCAGCGCGGCCGGTTCAGGAGGCAGCAACGGCCCCTCGGGGACGCGACTGCCGTCCATCCAGCAGCGCTCGCACTTCGGCGCCGAGCACGTCGAGCTCGAACGGCTTGGCGAGGAAGCTCGTATTCTCCTGCTCGATCTGCTGCGCCGAGATCGCGCCGCGCGTGTATCCGGAGATGAAGAGCACCGCGAGCTTCGGATACCAACGCCGCACGCAGTCGAACAGCTCGCGCCCGTCCATGTCCGGCATCACCACGTCGGTGACCACGAGGTGGATGGGACGCGCGTGATGCTCGGCGGCGAGCAGCGCGTCGGCGCCGTTCTTCGCTTCGATCACGTCGTACCCGCGCTCGCGTAGACTGCGCGCCGCGATGTTGCGCACCATCGGGTCGTCTTCGACGAGCAGGATCGTCTCCTCGCCACTGAGATCGACGGCGGGCGCATCTGGCGTCGCCGTCGCCCGCGACACGGCCGTCGTGGATGGCAACAGCACCTCCACCACGGCGCCGATCGTCTCGCTCGGCGTCACGAGGAGCAGGCCGCCGGCGCCTTCGACGAGATGCCGCACCATCGTGAGGCCAAGCCCGAGATGCGCGTCTTCGTGGCGCGTCGTGAAGTACGGGTCGACCGCGCGTATGCTCGCCTCGGGGGTGAGCCCGCGGCCCGTATCGCGAATGCGAATGCTCGCATAGCGGCCCGCGCGCGCGGGCTGGCCGCCGAAGGTGTCGCCGCCGATCAGGACCACACTCGTCGAGACGACCAGCGTCGCCTGGCCGGAACAGGCGCCGAGCGCGTTGCTCAGCGTCTCGAACAGCGTGACGGCGACGATCCGCGGATCGACCGCGAGCCGCTCGGCCGGCGCGGAGAGATCGGTGGAGAAGAGTACGCGCTCGCCGCACACCCGCCGCAGAATGGGCGCAAGCTGGCGAATCGTGTCGTCGACCGAGATCGAATCGCCAGTGCCCCGCTCCGCCGCGGTAAAGCTCAACAGATGCCGAACGAGACGGGCCGACTGCTGCGCGTGGTCGCGAAGCGTCGCGATGTCGGCAGCGATGGGATGCCCCGGCACGATCTTGCCCATCATGAGACTGGCAAGCCCGAAGATGGCGGTGAGATTGTTGTTGAACTCGTGCGCAACGCCCGCGCCGAGCTGGCCCACCACTTCCCACTGCTTGGCGCGCAGGAGCTGGCTCTCCATCGTGCGCTCCATCGTCCGGTCTCGCTCGACGAGCAGCGTCAGCGCGCTTTCGTCCGTGTCCCGCGGCAGACGCGTGGCCGTGACGGTGACGATGATTTGGCGGCCGCTCCGCGCCGTGCGCGTCGCGTCGTAGATCCGGGGCGCCTCGCCGGCATGCAACCGGCCGCGCAGATGCCGCTCGGCATCGCGCAGCGCCTCGGGGATGATGCGCTCGATCGACTCCCCAATCATCTCGGTAGCCGACCAGCCGTAGGCGGTTGCCGCCGCGTCGTTCCACTCGACGACGCGTCCGGCGGCGTCGACGATCGATACGGCGTCGGAAATGGTATTGAGGAGCAGCGGGGGAACAAGGAATTCGGTCTGGCTCATTCGGGCACGCAGCACGAGGAAGCGACGAACGCCGTATAGGCGCGATGTAGGCGCTATCCTCTAAGGCCAGATCGGTGCCGTCCCATACGATTCTCTAACTCGTGTTATTGCAATCTCTTATGATGCAGCATGCCACTTGTCCGGCGCGTGGCTCGTCTCATTTTGAGACGCGTCGCCCGCCCCGCAGCCTCAACCGGCCGACGCGGGCCCGACCGCTCATTCTCAATTTGAGACACGCGTCTCATTATGAATCACTCAATGTCCGTATGATTTGAGTTTTCTATAGAGCGTCGCCCGGCCGATCGCGAGCCGTTCGGCCGCCTCGGCCACGTTTCCGCCGCACTGTTCCAGCACGCGCTCGATGTGACGGCGCTCGACCGACGCGAGCGACAGGTCCTTTGGCACGTGCTCGTGCCGGTCGCGCCGGTCGCCGGTGAGCTCGGCGGGCAAGTGCTCGGCGCCCACCTCCTCGATTCGCGGATGGAGCATGAGCATTCGCTCGAGGACGTTGCTCAGCTCGCGCACGTTGCCCGGCCAGGCGTACGCGACGAGCAGCTCGAGCGCTTCGGCGGAAAACCGCACCGTACGTTCGCCGATCCGCGCCGCGAGGGCGGTGGCCAAGCGCGTGGCGAGCGCGACGATCGTGTCGGCGCCGCGCTCGCGTAGCGCCGGCAAGGTGATCGGAAAGACGGCGAGCCGGTAGAAGAGATCTTGACGAAATTCCCCCGCCTCGACCGCGGCGCCCAGGTCGCGATGCGTGGCGGCGATGAGCCTCGCGTCGACCACGATCTCCCGCGCGCCGCCCAGGCGGCGAAAGCGCTGCTCCTCGATCACCTTGAGCACTTTCGGCTGGAGCGACGGTGCGAGGTCGCCCACCTCGTCGAGAAAGAGCGTTCCTCGATGAGCAATCTCGAACAGCCCGGCTTTCTGGGTGCGGGCGTCGGTGAATGCGCCGCGCTCGTGGCCGAACAGCTCGGAGTCGAGGAACGTGGCGCTCAGCCCGGCCGAGTTGAGCTCGACGAAGTCCGCGCCGGCGCGGTCGGACAGCCGGTGAATTTGCTTGGCGATCAGCCCCTTGCCCGTGCCGGTCTCGCCCAGGAGCAGCACCGGCGCGCTGCCCGCGGCCGCACGCGCGACGAGCCGGCTCACTTCGCGCATCGCCGGATCGTCGCCGAGGAAGACGCCGCTCACGCTCTCGGCGACGCGGGCTTCATGATAGCGCGCCCGTTGCTTGAGCACGGCCTTCTCGTGCGCGCGCTCGACCGCCGCCTCGAAGTGGCTCAGGTTCACGGGCTTCGCGAGAAAGTTCTCGGCGCCGAGGCGCATCGCTTCCACCGCGGTGGAGACGTCGCCCAGCCCGGTCACCATGATCACCGTGGCGTCGGGATCGCGGGCGCGAAGGGCGTGCAGCACCTCGAAGCCCCCCACGTCGGGGAGATCGTAGTCCAGCAGCACGAGATCGGGCCGGGCGGCGTCGTACGCCTGCAAGCCGGCCATGCCCGTGCGCGCCACGTCCGCCGTCCACCCGGCGCGAGTGAGCGCGGTGTTGAGGAAGCCCGCGGCCGACGGGTCGTCGTCGATGATGAGAACGGTGCGTGTCACAGCAGCGACACCAAGCTACGCGCTCGTCTCGCGGATCATTTGCTCGGTGGTGGTGATGCCCTTGAGGACCTTGAGCCACGCGTCCATGCGCAGCGTGAGCATGCCCTCCTCGACGGCACCGTCGCGGATGTCGGCGGCACCGACGTTCTGCATCACGAGCTTGCGAATCATCGGTGTCATGACGAGCACCTCGTACACGCCCTGGCGGCCTTTGAGGCCCGTGCCGTTGCACTGCTCGCAGCCCCGGCCCTTGAAGAATCCGAGCTCGCTGATCGTGGTGTCGAGGCTCAGCGTCTCGAGATATGGAAGCGCTTCCTTGGTCGCCTTCGCTTTGGCGTCGCGCAGCGCACCTTCGGTGAAGCGGAGCTGGCGCATCGTCGTCTCCGGCGTGACCTTGGCCGCGTCGAGCTCTTCCTTGCTGGGCGTGTAGACCGTGCGGCAGTTGTTGCAGATGCGCCGCAGGAGCCGCTGCGCGAGGATCAGGTTGAGCGCCGACGCGACGTTGAACGGCTCGAGGCCCATGTCGAGCAGGCGCGTCACCGTTTCCGGCGCGGAGTTGGTGTGGAGCGTGGAGAGCACCATATGCCCGGTGAGCGCCGCCTTGATGGCGATGCCGCCGGTTTCGAGATCTCGAATCTCGCCCACCATGATGATGTTCGGATCCTGTCGCAGGAACGCCTTGAGCGCCGCGGCGAAGGTCATGCCGATCTCGGTGCGCACGAGCACCTGGTTGATCCCGAAGAGGTTGTACTCCACGGGATCTTCGGCCGTCATGATGTTGACGTCGATCTGATTGACCTTCGAAAGGGCGGAGTACAGCGTGGTCGTCTTGCCCGAGCCAGTGGGCCCGGTGACGAGCACCATGCCGTACGGGTTCGACACCGCCTCCATGAGCTCGCGCTCGGCGCGCGGCTCGATGCCGAACTTCTCGAGGTCGAACGTGAGGTTGCCCTTGTCGAGAATTCGCAGCACGATCTTCTCGCCGAACAACGTGGGCAGCGTCGACACGCGGAAGTCGATGACCTTGGCGCCCATCTTGAGCTTGATGCGGCCGTCCTGCGGCACGCGGCGTT
This sequence comes from Gemmatimonadota bacterium, assembly GCA_028287235.1. Taxonomy (GTDB): domain Bacteria; phylum Gemmatimonadota; class Gemmatimonadetes; order Gemmatimonadales; family Gemmatimonadaceae; genus JAQBQB01. The sequence goes on from JAQBQB010000010.1 coordinate 444,915, forward strand.
CGGCGATGTTCAGCTGCGACATGATCTTGAAGCGCGAGATGAGCGCCGCCTTGAGCTTCATGGGCGGCTTCATCACTTCCATGAGCGCGCCGTCGATGCGGTAGCGGACGCGGATCTCGTGCTCGAAGCACTCGAAGTGGATGTCCGACGCGCCGCGCTTCACCGCGTCGGTGAGGATGGCGTTGATGAGCTTCACGACCGGCGCGTCTTCCATCTGCGCGGCGAGCGCGGCCTGCGAGACCTCTTCTTCCGTCTCTTCGACGACTTCGACGTCGCCCTCGCTCTCCGCCTCGAGCTCGTTGATGGTGTCCATGAGGGACGCCATCTGCGCTTCTTCGGTCGCGCCGTAGATCTTCTCGATGATCGCGCGCAGCGTGAACTCGCCGGCGATCACGGGGAAGATGTCGTAGCGCGTGATGAACTTGAGGTCCTCGAGCACGCCGAGGTTCGACGGATCGGCCATGGCGACGGTGAGCGTGCGGCCGTCGCGCTTGAGGGGGATGACGAGATTCTTCTGGGCGAGGTCCGCCGGGATCATCTTGGCGACCTTGGGATCGACCTCGAAGCGCGAGAGGTCGACGGCGGGCATCTTGTGCTGCTTGGCCAGCGCCTTGGTCAGCTCGACTTCCTGGATGAAGCCGAGCTTGATGAGGTTATAGCCGACCCGGGTGCCGTTTTGCTTCTGCTCCTGGAGCGCCTTGGCGAGCTGCTCCGCGGTGATCAACCCCTCGCGGAAGAGGAGGTCACCGATGCGTTCCTGGGAGGAGGCGTTTGGGGCGGCCATCTATGAAGAGGATCGGAGGAGAGGATCGGACCGGTGCGTCAACAATACAAGACGATTGACGGGCCGGCATCGTCCCGGGACGGCGGGCTTGGCTTGGAAGCGGCCTTTTCCGGGCGTCTCTCGAGTCATCGTGAACCCGTGTCAGGTCCGCGCTCAGTAGCGTCCCGTCCGGACGACTTCTTTACGAAACGAGACTCTGGCGCCAAATCGTGTTGTAGCACACCTTAGAGCCGAGATAGTTCGTCTGCCGAACAAATTATTCAGGGCCCGATCGTTTTCCGGAATTCCCTGGCCGTGTTTTTGTTCTTTATAAGAACAAAATCGGTCATCGACAAATCCTCCGCGGGAGATCGTCGAATGATGTGGAAGCGTGTCCTCAGCTGTGCCGCCGCCGTTGGCCTTCTCGCCGGCGCGGCAAACGCGCAGACGGCCGGCGGACGAATCAGTGGTACCGTCACCGATCGTACCGCCGGGGCGCCAATCGCCAATGTCGCCGTCACCGTCGTGGGCACGCCGCTCGCCGCGCGCACGGGGCCGGACGGGAAATTCTCGATCGGCGAAGTGCCCGCCGGGTCGCGACAGGTGCGCGCGTCGCGCATCGGCTACGCTCCCACCGATCAACTGGTGACCGTTGCCGCCGGGCAGACCGTGACGGTGAACATCGCCCTCGGTGCGGTCTCGGTCACGCTCGATCAGATGGTCGTGGTCGGATACGGTACGCAGCGGCGGTCCGATCTCACCGGCGCGGTCGCCACCGTCACGCCCAACGTCGAGCAGACGCCGGTGCTGTCGCTCGAGCAGGCGTTGCAGGGCGCGGCGCCGGGCGTGATGGTGACGCAGGCGTCGTCGGCGCCGGGCGGCGCGCTGTCGATTCGCGTGCGCGGCGGCTCGTCGGTGACGGGCAACAACGAGCCGCTCTACGTCATCGACGGCTTTCCGATCGAGAACGATCCCGACGCGCAGAACCCCAGCGACGGCGGACGCGACGCAACGACCACCGTTCCCTCGAACCCGCTCGCGTCGCTCAACCCGAACGACATCGAGTCGATCGAGATTCTGAAGGACGCGTCGGCCACGTCGATCTACGGCGCGCGCGGCGCGAACGGCGTGATCATCATCACGACGAAGCACGGCAACTCCGCGAAGCCGCGCTTCACGCTCGACACGTATACCGGAACGCAGAGTGTGCAGCACCGCTATCATCTGCTCAACGCGCAGCAGTTCGCGAACTTCGCGAACGACTGGTCGGCGGCGAATCAGACCGGCGTGATCTTCAGCGACCCGGCCTCGCTGCCGAATACCGATTGGCAGTCGCTGATTTTCCGCAGCGCGCCGATCCAGAACATCCAGCTCGGCGTGAACGGCGGCGGCAATGGTGCCAACAGCACGCGCTACGCGCTCTCGGGCGGGGTGTTCCAGCAGCAGGGCGTGGTCGTCAACTCCGGCTTCAAGCGCGCATCGTTGCGCGGCAACCTCGACCAGTCGATCGGCGACAAGTTTCGGGTGGCCAGCACGGTGACGTTGAGTCGGGTGAACAGCACGTCGGTGCCGACCGACGGCTCGCTGAACGCCGGCGCGGGCGCGGTGGGCGGCGCCATCGACTACTACCCCGTTCTCCCGGTACGGCAGCCGAGCGGCGTCTACACGCTGATGTCGCAGAACAGCCCGTCGCCGCTGTTGCAGGCGGGCAACATCGCCAATCCGGTGTCGATGGCATACGACGTCACCGACAGGTTGTCGGATACGCGCGCGCTGGCGAATGCGTACGGCGAGTATCAGCTCTTCGAGGGTCTCAAGCTGCGGGTGAGCGCGGGCGCCGATCTCTCCAACCGGGGCCGCGACACGTACTACCCGCGCACGACGCTGCAGGGCTCCCAGGTCAACGGCCAGGCGACGCGCGGTAAGACGGCGAATACGAGTTTCCTCAATGAGAATACGCTCGCGTACAACCATGCGTTCGGCCCGAACCACCTGGTCGATGCCGTGGCCGGCTACTCGCGGCAGCAGAACGACCTCGAGACGAACCTGATCCGCAACAGCAATTTCGTGAACGACATCGACGTGTTCGAGTCGATCGGCGCGGGCACGCAGACCGGGGGGCCGACCGTGGGCTCGTCGCATACGCGGTGGACGCTGGCCTCGTACCTCGGCCGCGTGAACTACACCCTGGCGAACCGGTATCTGTTCACGGTCACGGGGCGCGAAGATGGATCGTCGCGCTTCGGTGCCGATCACCAGTGGGGCTTTTTCCCGTCGGCCGCCGTGGGCTGGCGCGTGAGCGACGAGCCGTTCATGGCGAAGTACACGGCGGTGGAGCTGCTCAAGTTTCGCGCGTCGTACGGCCTGGCCGGTAATCCGTCGATCCGGCCGTATCAATCGATGGCGCACCTGCTGGCGCAGACGTACACCTTCGGCGGCACGGTCGTGCCGGGCTACTACGCGGCATCGGTGGGCAACCCGAACCTCGGGTGGGAGACGACGAAGCAGCTCGACGTGGGCGCCGACCTCGGCCTGTATGGCGGGCGCGTCACCTTTACCGGAGACATTTACCGGAAGACGACGAGCGACCTGCTGCTCGCGGTGAACCTGCCGTTCGAGAGCGGGTTCGGCACGGCGCTGCAAAACGTGGGGTCGGTGCGCAACAACGGCTACGAGATCGGGCTCACGCTCACGCTGCTCGACGGAAAGTCGCATCGCCTCGGCTGGACCTCGACGGTCAACTACTCGCACAACAAGAACGCGGTCCTCAATCTGGGCGGTGTGCAGCAGATCTTCGCCAACAGCGTGAACAGCGATCTGAAGCTCCTCGGCTCGCTCATTCAGGTGGGCCAACCGCTCGGCGTGTTTTACGGCTACAAGACCGACGGACTATTCCGCGACTCCGCATCGGCGGCCGCGTACACCGCGGCGGTGAAACCGGTGTCCGGCACGTCGTGGAAGCCGGGGGACGTGAAGATCCTGGACCTCGCCGGCAAGCTGGACGCGAACGGCAAACCGACCGGGCCGGACGGCGTGATCGACGCCAACGACCGAACGATCATCGGCGATCCGAACCCGAAGTTCAGCGCCGGGTTCATGAACACCTTCAGCCTCGGACGCTTCCACTTGAGCGGCATGATGGACGCCGTGTACGGCAACAAGATCCTGAACCTGAACAACGTGCGGCTCGAAGCGGGCAGCCCCGCGACGAACATCATCGCCGACCGCTACCTCGACGCGTGGACGCCGACGAATCCGAACGCGAAGTATCCGCGCATCAACTACACGCCGGGCACGATCGGCTCCGACATCACGAGCGATTTGCTCGAGGACGGCTCGTTCCTCCGGCTGCGCAGCCTGACGCTCGACGCGCTCGTGCCCGAGCGCCTGGTCGCGCGCTACGGGCTCACCAACACGAAGGTGTTCGTGACCGGCGCGAATCTGGTCACCTGGACGCACTACAGCGGCTTCAACCCCGACGTGAGCAGCCTCGGCATCGGCAACGTGAACCGCGGCGTCGACGTGGGGCAGTATCCGCTATCGAGAACGTTCACGTTCGGCATCAACCTGACCTACTGAGCGCGAGGAACCGGAACATGCACAAACGACTGAAGCTGGTCGCCGCGCTCGGTGTGCTCACCGTGGCGCTGGCCTGCAACGACAAGCAGTTCCTGACCGAGCAACCGTTCGACTTCATCGGTCCCACGAACTTCTACAAGAATTCCGGCGACGCGCTGGCGGCGATCAACGGCGTCTATGCCGATTTCATCAACAGCACCGGCGACAACTACTACGGCCGCAACTTCGTGATGCTGGTGGAGCATCCCACGGAAATGTGGACGTCGCGTTTGTCGGCGACCAACGAGCGCAGCCAGCCGGATGTCTACGCGATTCCAGTAAGCCACGCCTACGTGCAGTCGGTCTGGGCCTCGGCGTTCGATGCGATCAACCGCGCGAACTCGGTGCTCGACCACGTGCCGGCCATCGACATGGATACGACGTTGCGGTCGCGAGTCGTGGCCGAGGCAAAGTTTCTGCGAGCGACGCACTACTTCAACCTCGTGCGCATGTACGGGGGCGTACCGCTCAAACTGCACGAGACCGTGGGCCTCGACAGCCTGGCGATTCCGCGCAACACGGCGGCCGAGGTATACGCGCAGATCGAGCAGGATTTGAAGGACGCCGTCGCCGGTCTACCGCCGGCGAAAACGTACACCGGCGCCGACGTGGGCCGCGCCTCGCGCGGCGCGGCGAAGACCCTGTTGGCCAAGATGTACCTCCAGCGCGCCGGCACCGGCGTCGGGAGCGCGGCCGACTGGGCGAGCGGGCTGGCGATGGCGAAGCAGGTGCAGACCGACGGAGACTACTCACTCGTCGCCGACTACAAATCGCTGTTCGACTTCATCGGCGGCACGGTGAACGAGCGGAACAGCGAGGTGATCTTCGCGATCGAGAACATTCGCGCCTCGGGTTTGGGCGGGCGCATCGGCTCGCACGTCGCGCCGAACGCCACCGCGCCGTTCCTCGGTGCGTCGACGAACGGATCGTTCGAGGCCGAGAGCATCTGGTTCCACACCTTCCGCGCCGACGACAAGCGGCGCGACGGGACGTTCGTGCTGTCGTGGAACAAGGGCGGTACGACCGTGACATGGAACGAGACCGGCGCGGCGTCGCAGCCGTACGCGAGCGAGACGCCGTTTCCGCGCAAGTTCCTCGACCCACTCATGACGGGCACCGGTGCCGAGGAACCCAACTACATCATTCTACGGTACGCCGAGGTATTGCTGATGATCGCCGAGTCGGCGAATGAGGTGAGCGGCGGCCCGACACCGGAGGCATACGCGGCGGTGAACGCGGTGCGCGCACGAGCCGGAATTCCTGCAATGAGCGCGGGCCTCAGCCACGACGTCTTTCGCGACTCGGTGTTCAACGAGCGCCGGTGGGAGCTCTCGCTCGAAGGGCCAAACGGCTACTTCGACAGCCAACGGAACTGGACGTGGTCCAAGGCGCGGATCGAGGCGAGCATGTCGCATGCGAAATCGAGCACGAGCAAATTTCCAAAGGCGAACGGCGGACCGATTCCCGACAAGTACAAGCTCATGCCGATTCCGCAGCGGGCGCTGGATTTGAATCCGAAGCTGACGCAGAACCCGGGATGGTAGCCATGTCCGGCACCCTCGCGGCGGCGAGGACGCGCCGCGATCCCTGAGAAAAAGAGCTGGCCGGGCTAGGGTGTCTTCGGCACGGGAGCGAACCGGAAATCGTACTCGAGCTTGATCGTATCGGCGACGCTGAGGACCACCGCCACGCTCGGCTGGTCCATTGAGAAATCTTTAAACGTGAACGCGGTCGACGCGGTGCCCACGATGTCGTCGCCCTCGGCCCGTGCACTCACTTTCCACGTCGTGGGCCGCGTGACGCCGCGCACGGTGAGATCGCCGATCACTTCGAAGGTGCAGGGAGCGGCACCCGGCTTGGCGGTGAGGCCGGTGAACGTCCTGGGCACGAGCTGTACGGTCGGGAATTTCTCGGTCTCGAGCGTGCGCTTCTTGATGAACAGGTCGCGGCGGTCCTTGTCGCTCTTGAGGTTCGTCAGCGTGACGGTGATGCGGGAGCTGTCGGTCACGACCGTGCCGTTCGGCTCGACGAGGAGACCGCCGGTGATGTCGTGCGTGACGCCCACTGCCTCGTTGGGGAAGTCGACGCCGATCAGCTGCTCCTGCACCCGGTAGCGCGCTTCGTTTCCGGTGGGGGCGACGACGAAGTGGAGCCGCGCCGGCGCGGGCGCGCCCTTCTTCGCCGTCTTGGATTGGGCGCCAGCCGAAGCGCCTACGCTCGCCACAATCAGCAGTGCTGCAACGGCAGGTCCGAACTTCATTCGTGATACCTCGAAACGACGACTGGTCATGAGAGGTGGTGCGGGAAGCGAGAAAGTTACCGGCCACCGCGCGCGGATGCACGGGTCATCCGAGCACGAATGCCGTCAATTCGGCAAAGGAGGCGATCTCGAGGTCGGCCTCGCGGACCACCGACTCCCGGCGTACGAAGCCGGTGAACGCCGCGAAGCGGTCAACCACGCTTTTGGCGGCGAGATCCGTTATCCCGTCTCCCACCATGAGAATCGGACGGGCGGCAGACAGGCTCGTAATGACTACGCTTTTGCCCCCGGACGTGCTGAGCGGCGATGCCTCGTCGAACCCGGCATAGGCGCCGCTCGCGTCGAGCTCGATGTGGACGGCATGGAGATCGGAGGCGCCGAGGCCGAGGTGCTCCGTCAGGGGAAGAATGGCGTTCCGCAGGCCGCCGCTCACCAGCACGATCTGCGCGCCCGAACGGCGCAGCTTCGCGACAGTCTCGACACAGTCGGGCGCGATCCTGTCGATATAGGCGCGAGCGAGGGCCTCGAGGTCGTCACGTCCGGGCCGGATCTGCGCGAGCCGCGCGCCGTAGACCTGCTCGAGTGGAAGCTCACCGCGCATTGCCCGGTCGGTCAGTTCGGCGCTGCGGCGGCCCATCTCCGGTCCGCGCCGCTCGGCGATCCAATCGATGCCCTCGATGCCCGAGACGGTCGAATCGACGTCGAGCACCACCGTCGCGAACGCCGGCGGCCGCCCGGTCACAGCACGTTGCCGGGCGCGAACAGACCGAGTGGATCGAGCGCGTTCTTGATCGCCTGCATTACGTCGAGCTGCGCAGGCGAGAGCTGCACGCGGAGCCAGTGGCGCTTGAGCTTTCCGAGCCCGTGCTCGGCGGCGACCGTACCGCCCATGCCGAGGACCATCGCGATCGTCTCGTCGACGACGCCGTTGATCTGCCGCAGCTCGTCGGCGTCGTTGGCGATGAAGTTCTGGTGCGGATGTCCGTTGCCGGCGTGCCCGTAGGTGACCGCCTGTTCGACACCGTGCACGTCGGCCAAACGGCGAGCGCTGTCGAGCGCGTCGGCGAGCCGGCGATACGGCACCGCCCAGTCGGTCGACACCTTGCGACCGCCGTGCGGCCGGCGCGCCGAGCCGCGCTCGTTCATGTGGGCGGGCACGGCGTGGCGAAACCGGCGGGCGTCGCGGAGCGCCGCGGCGTCGGCGTAGACGGCGATGTCGGCGGCATCCACGCCGAACTGTTCGCCGAGCGAGAGCCAGCGGTCGAGAACGGCGTCGGTTTCTTCATCGGCCTCGAAGGCCTGTTCGAGATAGACGAGTGCCTTCGCGCTCTGCATCCACGAGCCGCCAACTGCGTCGCGAGCGATGGCGAGAGCGGATTCGTCAAAGAACTCTAAACACTGCGGACGCTGAACCGGCGCGGCGTCGCCGCGCTCGCGAGCCGCGGCGACGAAGGCGAGCGCCTCGTGCTCGCCCGTGAACGGCAGCGCCAGCCCGAGCTCGTGCGCCGGCAGGGGCACGAGCGAGAGCTCCGCCTCGACGATCACGCCGAGTGTGCCCTCGCTGCCGACGATCCAGTCCACGGGATCCTGCGCGGCGAAGAAGCCGACGGTGTTCTTCTCGAGCTGCGGCCGGCGCAGATGCACGAGCTGACCGGAGCCGTTGATCAGGTGCACGGAGCGCACGTGCGCTCGCGTCGGACCGTAGCGCAGCGAGCGCGCGCCCGAGGCATTGCAGGCGATCGCGCCGCCGATCGTCGCGTCGTGCTCGCTCGTGGGGTCGGGCGCGAAGCGCAGGCCCATCTCCGCCAGCTGCGCGTTCAGCGCGCCCACCGTGACGCCGGGCTGCACGCGCGCCACGAGACTCACGGGGTCGACGTCGAGCGTCTTGGCCATCGCGGCCATGGACAGCAGCACGCCGCGGTCGACGATCGACGCGGCGGTGGTGCTCGTCTGCGCACCGGCCGCCGTGATCGGCGTGCGGTCGGCCACGGCGCTGCGAACGAGATCGACCGCCTCCTCAATTGTGGTCGGTCGCGCGACGGCGTCAGGAATCAGCTCGAGCCCCGACGCGTCGCGCGCATACGCATTGCGAACGTCGAGATCCCGACTGACGTTCACGCGCTGGTCTCGCTCGGAGGGTCGCCGGGCGCATCGCCGAAGTTGATCGCCGTGGCCGAACGAACGTCGCGCAAGCTCATGAGCTTGTCGCGCACGGCCTCGGTGACGTTGGCGTCGAGCGAGATCGCGGCCAGTGCGTTGCCGCCCTGCGTCATGCGCGCCTGGTGATACTCGGCGATGTTCAACCCCGCGTCGCCGAGCACGGTGCCGACGCGGCCGATGACGCCGGGAACGTCGGCGTTGGTGAGGACGAGCAGCGTGCGGCGCGGCGCGACGTCCACCTTGAAGTCACCGATGCGCGTGAGCCGCGGCGCGGCGTTCGGCACGGCAACGCCGCCCACGGTGATCGACTCCCCGTTGCCGCGCATGCTCACGCGCACGGCGTGCGCGTCGTCGGGCGACGGCAGCGGCACGGTGGCGAGCGCCACACCACGCTCCGTGGCGCGAGCGCGCGCGTTGATGAGGTTGATGCGATCGTCGCCGGTGATCGCGGCGAGCATGCCTTCGGCGGCGGCGGACGTCACGAGACCGTCGGCACCGGAGAACTCCTTGCCCACGTGTACCGTCACCTGCTCCACGCTCGGCGCGCCGCGATCGCAGAGCAGCGCGCGGGCGATGGCCGCGGACTGGCGTGCCAGCACGAGCGCGCCCTGCAGCTCCTGCCACCGCTCGCGCTCCACGCCGGCCAGGTTCACCGCGCCTGAGAACGCGCCGCTGAGCAGCGCCTCGCGCACGTCGATGCAGACATCGACGGCGACGTTGCGTTGCCCCTCCGCCGTGGAGGCGCCGAGGTGGGGCGTGAGCACGACATTGTCCATCGTGCGCAGCGGAGAGTCGGCGGCCAGTGGCTCCTTGGAGTAGACGTCGAGCGCGGCGCCGCCGATGTGGCCACTCGCCAATGCCGCCGAGAGATCGGCTTCGTTGACGATGCCGCCACGCGCCATGTTGACGACGATCGCGCCTCGCGGCAGTTGTGCGAGCTCGCGCGCGCCGATGATGCCGCGCGTTTCGTCGGTGAGCGGCGTGTGGACCGTGACGATGCTCACCTGCTGCAGCAGCTCGCCGAGCGTTCGGGCGCACTCTACGCGGAGCACGTCGAACCGCTCGCGTTGCACGTAAGGATCGTACGCGACGACGCGCATGCGGAAGGCGTTCGCGCGCATCGAAATCTCGCCGCCGATGCGTCCGAGGCCGACGATGCCGAGCGTGCGTCCCTGCAGCTCCGTGCCAATCAGGTCGCTACGATCCCACCGACCGGCGCGCATCGAGCTGAACGCGCGCGGAAGATTTCGCACGAGCGACAGCGTCACACCGAAGAACAATTCGGCGACCGACACGGTGTTTCCACTCGGGGCGTTGATCACCGCGATGCCGAGCGCCGTGGCTTCGCGCAGGTCGATGTTGTCGGTGCCCACGCCGGCGCGGCCGATCACACGCAACCGTTTCGCGGCGCGAAGAAATTCGGCGGGCATCTGGGTGGCGCTGCGGCCCACGACGGCGTCGTACTGGCCGATCTCGGGCAGCAGGTCGCGCCATGGCCTGGTCGGCCGCTCGTCGATGATGAACGACGGCTCTGCACGGAGCAGCTCGACGCCTTGCGGGTCGATCTCGTCGGTGACGAGCACGCGGAGCTTGCCTGTCGTCGTCCCTGAACTCGTGCTAGCCGTCATGAATCGTGCTCCGATTGACGTACGATACTTCAGCGCGGTTCGCCGCAGCTAAAGATGTATCGTGCGGCACTCGAAGTCATCCGAGGAACGAATGCCGGCGCATCCAGCTCTCGCAGATTGTCAGCCAAGCTGACAATGTCGGATTGCCGGGTGCCAGCCCGAAGCCGTGTCGTCCTGTCTCGAAGATGTGCAGCTCGGTGGGCACCTTGGCGGCGACCAGCGCCTGATAGAACATCACCGAATTCTCCACAGGCACCGTGGCGTCGTCGGTGGTTGCCACGATGAACGTGGCCGGACTCGCGGCGGTCACCTGCGTCTCGTTCGACATTGCGCGCACTCGCTCGAGCGACGGCTGGTCGCCAAGCAGGTTCCGGCGCGACCCGCGATGGGCGGATGACTCGGCCATCGTGACCACCGGATAGAGCAGCACGAGAAAGTCAGGTCGCGAGCTGACTCGCTCGACGCGGTCGGTGTCCGTGGCTGCGCCCCCGTCGAAGTGCGTAGCCGCCGTGGACGCCATGTGCCCTCCGGCGGAGAACCCCATCGCTCCGATACGATTCGCGTCGAGTCCCCACGCCGCCGCGTTGGCGCGCACGACGCGGATCGCGCGCTGCGCGTCGCGCAACATGACCGGATCGTGATATCGCGGTGCGAGCCGGTAGGTGACGACGAACGCCGAAACACCGAGGCCGTTCAGCCAGCGGGCAACGTCGGATCCTTCCTTCTCGAGCGCCAGGTGCTCGTACCCACCGCCCGGAAAGATCACGACCGACGTTCCGTTCGACCTGCCCGGCAGCGCGGGGAAGCGCGCCATCGACGGCCGGTCGATGATGCTGTCGCCGAGCGCGCCTGGGGCGCGGCCGTTCCACAACGGAATCGACGACGACTGCGGCACGTCCCTGACGTACTTGCCAAGCGCGATGCCGCTTGCGCGCAGCGCGTTCGCCGCGAGCCTCGCGACTGCCGTCGCGCCCGCAACAGAGAGGTGCGTGTCGTCCTGCCGGCCGGTCGGATACATCGCCGACGAACCCGGCGCGACCCACACATACAACGTCTTCGACCGCTCCACGCCCGCGCCGCGGACCAACTCGGCGGTAGAAAGCCCGAGGTCGATCAACGGAACGCTCAACGCTTTCGCCACCTCGCGCACGACTCCCGGATACGCGCCGTGCGTGTCCTCGAGCTCACCGCGATCGTTGAATTTTCTTCGCACGATGGGGGTGAAGAGAATCGGAATCGCGCCCTTGCCGCGCGCCTCGCCCACGAACCGCTCGAGGTTGTGGCGGTAGGTGGTATTCGGCGCGGCGTATCGAAGCGAGTCCTCGAGCTTTTCGTCGTTGTGGCCGAACTGAATGAATACGTAATCGCCCCGCTTCAATTGGCTCAGCACCGCGCTCCACTTTCCTTCGGCGATGAAGCTCTTGGTGCTGCGGCCGTTCACGGCATGGTTGTGCACGACGACGTGTTCGTCGAAGAAGCGCGGGAGCAGCTGGCCCCACCCGCGCTCGGGATTCGTCTCGGGCGTCGGCTTGTCCGCCATCGTGGAGTCGCCGATGAGATGGACGTCGATCGTCGGCGTCTGAACGATCGGAGTGAGGAGCGCGGCCGCGAGAAGGGCCGAGGAGGCGAGGCGCATGCGGACCTCAGCGTGGCGGGAACGTCGGAAGCCAACCATCCAGCACGTTCGACGGTGTGTAACGCTGCGCGTCGTTCGCGCTGAGAACGCGGCGCGCGGCGCTCGCCACGGCACCCGGACCCGTGGTACCAAACTCGTAGAAGCGCGCGTTCGACGGCTCGTACCACGTCCGAGTACCGGTCGAATCAACCGACGACATGCGATCCCACCCGCGCGCGCCGATGTGATCGTCCATCCAGCAATCGACGAATGCGACCGCGCTATTCACGCCGCCGTCCGCGAAGGGATGCCACGGACGGCCGAGCGCCACGGAGTTGGGCGCCATGTCGCTCCGCTCTTTCTTCAGGCGGCTGTGCACGAAGAGGAACCCGAATTGGTGGTCCGCCTTCGTGCTCGGCGCCGTGATGTATCCGTTGTTCGTCTGGCTCCCGCGGTCGCGTGAGATGATGTCGCAGTCGTCGAACACGGCCTGCCCCGCACCGAAAATGAAATCGACATGGCCCCACACTTCACACTTGTAGAAATAGCTGCGGCCGGAGTTCGGGAAGAGGGTGTCCTGGTAGCCGGTGAGCTTCACGTTCGCGAACACGGCGCGGTCGCTGCCGAGGTCCGTCATGAGCGCGACCGCCTGTGGATTCTTGAATTTCGACCGGTCGCTGTCGGGCTTCGCCGCATTCGCCGGATAGTCGAAGGCGTTTTCGATCGCCATGTTCTCGGCGCGAAAATCGGGCGCCACGATTCGCAGCGTATAGCTCCCGCGCGTGCCGTATGCGCCGCCGGTGGGCGTTGGAGTGTCCGATGCCGCATCGTAGGTCATCACGGCGCCGTCGCGACTCTCGCCCAGCAGCGTGACGCGCGGACGGTCCACGGTGAGCTTCTCGCGGTAGCGGCCGTTGCGAATGAACACGATGGCGCGCGCGGCGCCGTTCGCGGGAAGCGCGGTCAGCGCGCCGCCGATGGTGCGATAGGTGGGCGAGCCGGCGACGACGGCGCCGTCGGTGCCGGTGAACCGGGCGTCGACGACCGCCGCGTAATCGCCGCCGCCCACAGGCACGGCCGCCGCGCTGCCCGGGAACGGAACGAACTTGCGCTCGCACTCGAGGCGCGGCGCATCGCTCGTCGCACCGGTGACTGCGACCCGCTCGCCGGTGATGGCGAGGTTCGACGGGCCCGGACCCCTGGCGATCGTGGCGAACGACGCCTTCACCTTGATCGCGTTCGGCGTATCGAAGTAGACGTCGTCCCACGACATGCGAAGCGGACGCGCGGCGTCGTAGCCGTCGAGGATGACGTTACCGCCGTCCATGACGCGGACGCCCTTCAAGCGGATGTCGCGGAACTCCGGAATGAGCTTGCCCGTCGTCTGCGCCGACGCGGTGTAGTGGGTGTCCATCTCGATGACGTTTTTCGTGTTGCGAATGCAGACGTCCTTGTACTCGATGTCCTGCACGAGCCCGCCCCGGCTCGCGTTCGACTTGATTCGCAATCCGTTGTCCGCCCCGTCGATCGAGAGATCGAACACTCGAATCGCGTGCGCTCCCCCGTCCGTCTCGCTTCCGATCGAGATGCCATGGCCGCGATAGAAATGATTGTGCGAGATGGTGATGTTCGAGCTCGGACCGGTGTTTCCGGCCTTGATCGCGACGTCGTCGTCACCCGTGTTGATGTAGCTGTGCGTGATCGTGACGTTGGTGGCACTCGCCGGATCGATGCCGTCGGTGTTGCGAGCGCGCTTGTCGGCGGTGTTGATGACGACACCCCATGCCGTGAATCCATTGCCGCGGTCGAAGACCACGTGGAAGTTGGGCGAGTTCTTGAGCGTGATGCGATACAGCGTGAAGTCGTCCGAACGATTGAGCTGCATGAGGCGCGGGCAGCTCTGATTTTGATTCTTGACCTTCGCCTCCTGGGCGAGATCCCACCAGGAGACATCCTTGCCGAGGAGCTTGGCCCAGCCACGGCCGTCGATCGTGCCCGGACCCATGACGCCCGCGCCGTTCGCGCGTTCCGCGGTGAACAGCGGTTTGCACGCGTGACCTTTTTCGTCCACGGTGCCGCAGCGACCCGGCTCGAGATCGTACTCGCGCGGATCGCGCGAGGCGAAAAGGATCGCGTTCGTGTCGACGACGACCGTGACGCCGCGCTTGAGCTGGATTGGACCGGCGAGAAAGGCGCGCGCAAGTCCGTTGGCCTTCAGCACGACCGCGTGGCCCACGGCGCAGCCGTCGATCGCCTGCTGAATGCGCCTCGTGTCCAGCTTGCGCTCGTCGGCGTCGGCGAGCGTCGTATCGGCGACGGGAACGAGCGTGGCGGTGAGCGTCGCGCACGGCGCGGGGATGTGCGGCTCGACGACGGTCCGGGTGTCCTGCGCGCCGGCCACCGACGCGATCGCGAGCACGGATACGACAACGATTCGTCTCATCGGGCCGCCTCCTCGACGGTGATCTTGATCGGCGCGGACAGACGTGACGACCACTGATCGAGGTAGCTCCACCAGTCGCGGACGTCGCGGAAGTCACCGCTGTCCGTCCAACCGGCGCCGATCCAGTAGCTCACCGGTTGGCCCGATTTCGCTCTGGCGATGGCGAGATAGTGGTCGTCCGTCTCCTTCCAATCGGTGATGATGTCGCGCGGCACCATCACGGCCGTTCCGAGATCACCGTGACCGCCGTCCTTCGGGTTCACCGGTCCCCACATCGATAGCCAGGCCCACGGCTGCGCCTTGCTCTCGGAGCCGACGACGCCCTTTCGCTTGACGAGGCCCGTCACCCACGGAATGTCCGTCACAGCAGTCTCCGCGCGGAACACGCTGACGACGTGATTGAGGTTCTGGCCCGCGTCGATCGCGATGCGCTTCGTCTCGCTCACACGCAGTCCGCTCGCGTCCCACGGCTGGTACTGCAGCTCGAAGATCGCGCGCACAGGTCCGTTCGCGAGAATCTTCCACGATTTGAAGTTGTACGCGCGATAGAGCTGGTCGTTCTTCCAGATGCCGGTGCCGCCGGCGCCGAGCGATTGTCCGACGTCGTAGAAATCGGCGCCTTCTCCGGTGTCGCGGTGGTAGAGGTCGTGCCCCTTCGCATACCACTTGTCGACGAT
This sequence comes from Gemmatimonadota bacterium, assembly GCA_028287235.1. Taxonomy (GTDB): domain Bacteria; phylum Gemmatimonadota; class Gemmatimonadetes; order Gemmatimonadales; family Gemmatimonadaceae; genus JAQBQB01. The sequence continues at coordinate 460,079 of JAQBQB010000010.1, forward strand.
CGGATCGCGCACGCGCTTGACCCAGACATCGATGCCGCTACTGAGCAGCGAATCGACCTTCCAGAGTCCCTGGCCGTAGATGCGATACGCGATCCGGTCACTCTCCCACGCGACGTCGTCGCGCGGATCGGTGTGCGTGGCATAGACGCGCGTGGGCGCCGGCTTGGCGGAGGGCAGCGGACTCGCGGCTTCGATCGTGAACCGCTTAATTTCGGCGGGCGAAAACGAGCCCTGAAAGATCAACTCGTCGGTCGTGCCGTCGCCGTCGTTGTCGACGGCCTGCGCGGGGATCTCACGGCCCGATGCGACGTCGCGCACGCGAATCTGCGCCGGCGTGGCGCCGGCGAGCCGGGCGCGGACGTCGGACCAGCGCAACGCGATCGTCTCGTCGGCGCGAGAAATGTTCAACGTGTTCTCGGCGCGCACGATGTACGATGGGATCGTTTGAGCCGCGGCGCGGTTGCTCAGCGCCGCGACGGCGAACGCCAGCGGCAGTGTTCGCGTGAGTGCAGAGTTCATTGCAGCTCCTGAAAGGTGGCGCATGGCGGTGCGGGTGCTAGCGAGCCATCCATCCGCCGTCGACGACGAGGACATGCCCGTTCACGTAGTTGCTGGCGGCGGAGGCGAGAAACACAACGGCCCCGGCGAGATCGGCCGGAGTGCCCCAACGGCCGGCGGGGATGCGTCCGCTGATCTCGGCGTAGCGATGCGAGTCGTCGCGCAGACGCTGGGTGTTGTCGGTGGCGAAATAGCCGGGCGCAATGGCGTTGACCTGCACGTTGTGCGCGGCCCACTCGTTGGCGAGCGCCTTGGTGAGGCCGGCGACCGCGTGTTTGCTCGCCGTGTAGGCGGGCACGGTGACGCCGCCGCTGAACGAAAGCAGCGATGCCACGTTCACGATCTTTCCCGCGCGGCGCTCGACCATGCCCCGGCCGAAGTGCTGGCTCAACAGCCAGACCGCGTCGAGGTTCGTGCGGAGAACGCGGTCCCATTCGGCGATGGGAAAGTCGACGGCGGCGTGGCGAGCGATCGAGCCACCGTTGTTGACGAGTATGTCGATCGCGCCGGCGACACGATCCACTTCGGCCGCCATCGCCGCCACCGAGGAGCGGCCGGCGAGATCGGCGCTCACCGTCCACGCCTTTCGCCCGAGCGCGCGCACTGCGTCCGCCGTCTCGTCGGCACCGCCGCTCTTGGAGCTCGCACACACGACGTCCGCGCCAGCCTCGGCGAGCGCTTCCGCCATCGCACGCCCGAGGCCGCGGCTCGCGCCCGTGACGAACGCGCGCTTGCCGGCGAGGGAGAATTGATCGAGCACGCTCATCGTTTGAGCTCCGTGGCGGCGAGAATGAAGGCGCCGACTCCCTTATAGTCATTCGACACGACGGGCTCGCTCACGTAGTACTCGTAGGAGCCGTCGCGCGGTGGATCGCCCCCCAGCCCGGCGACCTTGCAGATACCGTTGATCGAGACGAGACCGTCGGCGCCGACGCTGACGAAGTTGGCGAGCATCCCGTCGAATCCGCGCTCGGCGCGGCGGCGAAAGTCTGGCGCGAGATAGCCCATCCGTGCGCCCTTGGCGAACGCATACACGAACATCGCCGAGCCCGACGCTTCGAGATAATTGCCGGCGCGGTTCGGCTGATCGAGCACCTGCCACCACGCGCCGGATATCGGGTCCTGCACGCGCGCCACCGCGTCGGCCAACTGTCGTACGACTCCGAGCAGCTCTGCGCGATCGCGATGCGTCTTCGGCAGGTAGTCGAGGACGTCGACGGCCGCCATCAGGTACCAGCCGACCGCGCGATCCCAGAAGTTCTTTGACAGGCCGGTTGCCGAGTCGGCCCACGGCTGGCGGCGTACCGAGTCCCAAGCGTGGTAATAGAGACCGGTCTTCGGATCGCGCAGGTGGCGTGCGACGAGCAGGAACTGTCGGACAACGTCGTTCATCGCGGTGGTGTCGCCGTGACGGCTCGCATACTCGGCGTAGAACGGCTCGGCCATGTACAGGCCGTCGAGCCACATCTGCTGGGGATAGATCTTCTTGTGCCAGAATCCGCCGTCGGCCGTGCGCGGTTGTGTGCGCAACTGATCGCGCAACATATCGGCGGCGCGCGCGTAGCGAGTGTCGCGCGTGCGGTCGGCAAGCGCGAAGAGCGCCCGGCCCTCGTTGATCTGATCGAGGTTGTACTCGCTCGCGGCGTAGGTGAGGATCGTGCCGTCGGCGCGAACGAGCGAATCGATGCTCCGCTTGACGTATGCCGGGTATTTCGGATCGTGCGTTGCCGCACCGACGCGCTCGAGACCGAGCAGGACGAGACCGGCGGTGTAGTCCCACTTCTCGTAAACGAGCGGACTTCGACGCATCACCGACTCGGCGACGCGCACCGACCACGGCTCCGATTGTGCCGAGGCGGCGGCCGCGGTCATGCCGAGCAATGCGAGGGAGTTGCGTAGCTGGTTCACCGCGCCGGCACCCCGTTGATCGTCGTGCCGCTCAGATCGAGCCCGCGAACGTGCTCGGTGACATTCCCTTTCGCGACGTTCTCGAAGTGACAATCGATGACCCGCACGTTTTCAATCGGCGCGTTCGCAAATCCCTTCAGGAACAGCCCGTACGCGCTCTTCCGGCTCGTGACGCGCCGCATCTCGATGTTCCGCGCGATCGGCGTGAACGGTCCGTCCTCGCCCTCTTCGTACGAGAAGTCGATCGACAGCACCGAGTCCGCGACCTGCCCCACGGTGACGTCGCGCATGTAGATGTCACGGAGGACACCGCCGCGCATCGCGTTGTTCTTGAGGCGCAACGCACGATCGAGGCGCGGACTGTCCATGCGACAATCGTACGCGAACACGTTCCAGCACCCGCCCGAGATCTCGCTGCCCACGGTGACGCCACCGTGCCCGTCGCGCATCTCGCAGTTGCGGACGATGATGTTCTCGCTCGGCACGCCGATCCGCCGGCCGTCGGCGTTGCGCCCCGACTTGATCGCGATGCAATCATCGCCCGTGTCGAATACGCAGCGGTCGATGAGCACGTCGGCGCACGATTCCGGATCGCAGCCGTCGTTGTTCGGGCCGTGACTGCGGATCGTCACGCCGCGCACGGTGACGTTCCGGCAGAGGACGGGGTGAATCTCCCACATCGGCGAGTTCACGATCGTCACGCCCTCGATCAGCACGTTCCGGCAGCGATATGGCTGGATGAATTGGGGGCGGAAATAGTCGCCCTCGCCGAACACGCGCTGCGCGACGGGCACACCTTGTTCGGCCATGGCGAGCAATCGCTGGCGCGACGCGTTGTAATTCGGTTCGCCTTTCTTCCAGCCGAATTCCGCGCTTCCCTTCCACGGCCACCAGTGCGTGCTGTCCGACTGTCCGTCGAGCGTGCCTTCACCGCTGATCGCGACGTCCTCCTGATCGATGGCGTAGATGAACGGCGAATAGTTCATCAGCTCCGTGCCCTCGAAGCGCGTCAGCACCGCGGGTAGATAGTGTCGCGGATCCTGGCTGAACGCGAGCGTGGCGCCGCGCGCGACGTGAAGGTTCACCTTGCTGCGCAGATGGATCGGTCCGGTGAGGAATCGCCCGGCTGGCACGACCACGCGGCCGCCGCCCGCCCGGGTGCACGCATCGATCGCGCGGCGAATGGCCTCAGTACAATCGGCGCTGCCGCCGGGCATGGCTCCGTACTGTACGATGTCGAAGTCGCGCGGCGGAAAGCTGGGGGGCACGATCCGCCGGAGGATGTCGGGCACCCGATCCCACGCGCCGCCGTCGGACCGCGGCGCAGTAGCCGGTTTGGCTATCCTGCAGGCGATCGCTCCGAGCGGAGAGATGAGAGCCGCACCCGTTCCGGCGGCGCGCAGGAAATCGCGGCGGCTCGTCATCGCGTTCTCGGGTGTGACCGCGACCAACTCTCGAACGCGGCAAGCGTCGCCGCCGGCTTGGTCGTGTACCATCCATAGCCGGACCGGCGATCGGTGAGCCCATTCCAATCGTCGAGCGTGACGCCGTTTCGATTGGCCATGATCACGCGGTTCGTGCCGATCTCGTACAGCCGGCCCCAGAGGGGCGCCGCCCCGTCGTGCCGCGCGAGGACATAGTTCACGTAGGTGTATCCGTTGAGCCGCGGTGCAGAGGCGAGCCAATCCGTTGCCGCGTAGACCGCGCGCACGACTCGCGGCGTCGGAGACGGAATGGACATCAGGAAATCGACGATGCTTGCGCTCTCGAGCGCGGTGAGCGACGTCAACTCGTAGCTGCGCGCGCTCGTCGGCGCGAGCGTGAGCGGGTCGTGTTGTTGTCCCCACGCGGTGAGTGTGTCGTGCACGCGCACCTGCGACGCCAGGATGCAGTCGAGGCCGCGCGTCTCCGCTTCCGCCGCGCGGCGCCGCTGCGCCGATGCGACGTATGGGAATTCCCCCGCCGCCACCTCGCGAAAGACACGCAGCACGTTCACCGTCGCGTCGTCGTTGAAGGTCGCGGCGTCGTGATAGCTGCCCTCGAGCGGATAGACCTGCGGCAGACAGCCGTTCGGATACTGCGATGCCAAGAGGTAGTCGATCGCGCGCGCGACCGATCGCTCGTACCGTTCGTCTCGGCGCGCTCGGTCGGCGCGATCGAGGAAGTGGATCTGCTCCGTCGTCGCGTCGTTGTCGATCGTCGAGATCCAGTTCCACGTCGTATCCTCGGCGAAATAGCTCTCGCCCACCCGGCGCGGGTGATCCGCGAAGTCGACGTGCTTCGACCAGCCGCCGTTCGGGGCCTGAAAGCTGAGAATGTTCTCAGCCAGACGGCGCGCCGAGTCGGCCGCGAACCAGGCCGCGGTCATGTACGGTTTGACGGAGAAGTCGTGCGTGTACGGAGCCCGCGTCATGGCGGCGCGTTTTGCGGCACGCAGCTCTCGGCCCATCGCCGCGGTGTCGCGCGTGTATCGATCGTGCGAGCGCTGGAGGTACGACGTCCATTCGCGCCGCTGCGCCGGCGCGTACTTCGCGATGCGCGCCACGGTGAGCAGCGGCAACGTATCGTGCGACGGTCGATAGGCCGGCAGCTTCGAGATGGAGTCCATCGGATTCGGCGTCTGCGCCAGCGCCGCGGACGCGAACAGCCAGAGGCCGACGGCCGGCAAGCGCCTCACGCCGCGGTCTCCGGTCCGATCGTCACGCGCTGCAGCCGCGGCGCGAGCAGATGGATGACGAGCAGCGCCGCCACGTACGCCAGCCCGCAGACGACGAAGATCGGCGTGTAGTTGCTGCCGTTGCGCTGCAACACCCACCCGGTGGCGCGCTGAAAGAGCACGCCGCCAAACGCGCCGAAGAATCCGCCGATGCCGACGACGGACCCGACCGCGAATTGCGGAAACATGTCGCTCGCCAGCGTGAAGATGTTCGCCGACCACCACTGGTGCGCCGCGGCCGCGACGCTCACGATCGCCACGGCGAGCCACATGTTCGTCGCCGACGGCGCGACCATCGTCGGCACGATGGCGAGCGCCGCAATGAGCATCGTCGTCTTACGCGCGGCGTTCACCGAGAAACCGCGCTTGATGAACGCGCCCGACAACCAGCCGCCGAACACCGACCCCACGTCGGCCACGAGATAGATCGCGATGAGCGGCCCAGCCACCTGCGCCAGCTTGATGCCGTAGCGGGCATCGAGGAATTTCGGAAGCCAATACAAATAGAACCACCAGATCGGATCGGTCATCAGCTTCCCGAGCGCGAAGGCCCAGGTCTGCCGGTAGCGCAGCAGCTGCGTCCACTTCACAGGAAACGTCGGCTCCACGGGATCGCTGCAGATGTGCGCGAGCTCGGCCGCGCCGCATTTCGGATGCTGCTGCGGCGGCCGATAGATCAGCAGCCACGCGATCAACCAGAGGAAGCCGAGCGCGCCGGTGGTGATGAACGCGGCGCGCCATCCCCAGTTCAACGCGATCCACGGCACCATCAGCGGGGTAACGATGGCGCCAACGTTCGAGCCGGCATTGAAGATTCCCGTCGCCAGCGCGCGCTCGCGAGACGGAAACCATTCGGCCACCGTCTTGATTGCCGCGGGAAAATTCCCCGACTCGCCCACGCCGAGTGCGAATCGCGCGGCGCTGAACCCCGCCGTGGTGGCGGCGAGCGCGTGCGCCATCGCCGAGAAGCTCCAGAGAACGATGGCTCCGGCAAATCCCTTGCGCGTACCGATGCGATCCATGACGCGGCCGGCGAACAGGAAGCCGAGGCCGTAGCCGATCGTCAGCCAGGACACGACGTCGCCGAACTGTTGCTCGTTCCACCCGAGATCACGCTGGAGCGACGGCCCGAGGATGCCGATGACCTGTCGGTCGACGTAGCTGATCGTCGTCGCGAAGAAGAGCAGCGCGCAGATCGTCCATCGGTAGTGGCCGATCTTCGCGAGCGCGCCGCTGGCCGCGAGGCCGGTGGCGCCCGACGCGGCGACCGTCGGATTCGGAATTGTCGAGCGTTCGGGCGCTTTGATGTTCGCCATCGGAACCCTCCCCTCCCCGCTTGAGTTACCGCTGCACGCGGCCGCTGCCGTCACCCGAGATGAGCGCTTCGACTTCCGGCACACTCACGCGATTGATGTCGCCGAGTATGGAGTGCTTGAGACAGGACGCCGCCGTCGCGAACTCGAGCGCCCGCTGATCGTCGCCGGAATAGGCCCGCAACCCGTAGATGATGCCGGCCGCGAAGGAATCGCCCGCGCCCACGCGATCGACGATGTCCGTGATCTCGTAATGCCTGCTGGTGAGAAAGTCGCGGCGGTTGTGCATCACGGCGCTCCACCCGTTGTGGTCGGCGCTATGGCTCTCGCGCAGCGTGATGACCTGCCGCTGGAGATTCGGGAAGGTGTCGAGGACGCGCTGCGCCAGCGCGCGGTACTTGTCGTGCGCCAGCTCGCCGCTCTTCACGTCGACGTCCACCTCGATGCCGAGCGCTTTCTGACAGTCCTCTTCGTTGGCGATGCCGACCGTCGCGAAGCTCACGAGCTCGCGCATGACCTCCGGCGCCGTCTTCCCGTACCGCCAGAGATTCTTTCTATAGTTGTAATCAAGGGAGATGGAGATTCCCCGCTCTCGCGCGGCGCGCGCGGCGGCGATCGACAGCTCGGCGGCCGACGCGCTGATCGCCGGCGTGACGCCGCTGACGTGAAACCAATCGGCGCCGTCAAAGATTTCCGCCCAGTCGAACTCGTTCGCCTTGGCGGTCGAGATCGAAGAGCCGGCGCGGTCGTACGTCACACGCGACGGACGCTGGTTGGCGCCGTTTTCGAGAAAATAGATTCCCAGCCGCTCGCCCTGCCGTCGCACCATCGACGTATCGACGCCGAAGCTCTCGAGCATTGCGATGCACGCGTCGCCGACGTTGTTGGCCGGAACCGCCGAGACCAAGCGCGCGTCCACGCCGAACTGCGCGAGCGACGCGGCGACGTTCGCCTCCGCGCCGCCGAATGTCGCCTCCAGCACCGGCGACTGAAACAGACGCTCGAAGCCCGGCGACTTGAGGCGCAGCATGACTTCGCCCAGCGTGACGACACGCGTCATACCGTCACCGCCGTCGCCTTCCCCTGTGCAGCCTCGGCCGCGCGGCGCGACTCATCGCGAATGCGGTCAAATTGCTTCGCGGCAATCCAGTCGGTGGGCGCCATCCACGATCCACCGCAGGCGACCACTCGCGGGAAGGCCAGGTAGCTGCCGATGTTGCCGGCGTTGATGCCGCCCGTTGGGATGAACTGCACGTCGACGTAGGGGGCAGCGATCGCCTTCAAGAAGGCGACGCCGCCCATCGGCTCGGCGGGAAAGAACTTCATGGTCGTGATGCCCGTCGCGAGCACCGCTTCGACTTCAGTCGGCGTGGCGACACCGGGATAGACGGGGATGCCGTGCGCCTGGCAGTAGTCCACGACAGCGGGACTGAATCCCGGTGCGACGACGAATTGCGCGCCTGCATCGCGCGCCGCGGCCGCCTGCGCCGGTATCAGCACGGTGCCCGCGCCGGCGAACAGGTCGGGCACCTCCGCCGTGATGCGCCGCAGCGCCTCGGCCGCGCGCGGAGTCCGAAAGGTGATCTCGGCGCACGCCAGTCCGCCGTCGGCAAGCGCGCGCGCGAGCGGAACGGCGTCGTCGGCATCGTCGATGACGATGACGGGAACGACGCGCACCACGCGAAGCCGCGCGATCACTTTGGCGGAGGAGATGAAGGGCGTCATCAGATGGTGGCTGGTTCGGTGAGCTGTTGATCGAGCGCCGCGGTGAGACCATGCCGAACGATCCGCACCAGCGCATCGGCCACGGCGTCGGCAAACCCCGGAACGGCGCCAAGCTCGGCGCCCCAGAGCGAGCTGTCGGCCACCACGGTGCGCGCCATCGCGGTCACGGCGTCGTCCGAGCGCACGTCGACGTTCTGCCACGCCGCATGCACGCGATCGCCCTCGGGGTCGTCGGGGACCGCGCGTCCTGCCGCGCGACGCTCAGCCTGCCGCTCGCCGCGCATGAATGCGACATATGCCGCAAACCCGAAGGCGAGCGTCACCGGCGTGCGGCCGGTGCGCTCGTAGTAGCCGACGATCGACGGCACGATCCGCACGCGCATCTTCGTCGTGTGATAGAGCGTGATGTCGATCAGCGCGTGACGGAGGTAGGGGTTGGCGAATCGCTCCACCACGTCGCGGGCGAACGCAGGGGCGTTCGGCGCGTCGAGACTCGGCACGATCTCGTCGAACATGGCGCGCCGAATGAAACGTCCAATGCGTTCGTCCGCCACGGCGTCGCCGACCGTCTCGAGACCGGCGAGCAGCGCGGCGGACGCCGCGATCGTGTGCGCGCCGTTGAGCACGCGGACCTTTCGTTCGCGATACGGCCGGATGTCGGGCGACACGATGATCCGCGGATCCTCGCCCGGAAAGCCCAGCCGCGCGCGCAGCTCGTCGTCGCCCTCGATCGCGAAGAGCGCGTACGGCTCACATACCATCAGCAGGCTGTCTCGGTAGCCGAGCGACGCCTGGATCTGCTCGGCTTCGGCCGGCGTCGGTGCGCCGGGCACGATCCGGTCGACGAGCGTATTGCAGAACACCACGGCGCGGTCGAGCCAGCGTGTGAAGCGGCTATCGAGCTGCCACAAGTGGGCCAGCTCATTGACGACCTCGCGCAGCTTGGTGCCGTTGTCGTCGATCAGCTCACACGGCAGCACGACGACTCCGCGCCGCTGGTCGAAATCGAACACGCGCGCACGCTCCACGAGAAAGCGCGTGAGCTTTCCGGGAAACGACCGCGGCGGCGACGCGTCGTACTCGTCGCTCGGATCGAGCGCGATGCCAACTTCGGTCGTGTTCGAGATCACGAGCTCGATCGCCGGGTCGGCCGCGAGGGCGAGCACCGTCGCCCACTCGTCGCGTGCCGAGAGCGCCCGACTGAGCGAGCTCACGATACGATAGCCCTCGCACGTCTCGCCGTTCGCCATGCCGCGAATCGCCAGCGTGTAGAGTCCCTCCTGCTCGTTCAGGGCCGCGTCACGCGTGCTGCCTGTCGATCCAACGGCGACGACGGACCCGTTGAACCGTCCATCGCGGTTCGCTTCGTCGATGAAATACTCGGCGAAGCCGCGCAGGAACGCGCCGGTGCCGAACTGGACGACCTTCTCGGGTAGCCGCACCGCGGCGATCGCGCGCGAGAGTGTGGGGCGCTCCATCTACAGCGTCACTCCCTCTTTCCAGATGGCGATCTCGCGGTAGCCGTTCGTCTCGTTGTTCGCGAGCCGCTCACCCGACGCGACGGCGAGGACGAGCGCGAACAGGTCGTCCTCGAGCTGCGCCATCGTCTTCGTGCCGTCGAGCAGCGCACCGGCGTTGAAATCGATCCAGTGCGGCTTCTTCTCGGCGATCGCGCTGTTCGACGACACCTTGATCGTCGGCACGGGAAAGCCGAGCGGAGTGCCGCGGCCGGTCGTGAAGAGGAGCAGCGTCGCGCCGCTGACGACCATCGCGGTCGACGACACGCCGTCGTTTCCCGGCGATTCGAGCAGCGACAGACCGGGCTCGCGCAGCGGCTCGCCGTAGCGCAGCACGCGGCTCACGGGCGCCCGGCCGCCTTTCTGGATCGCACCGAGCGATTTCTCCTCGAGCGTCGTGAGACCGCCCGCCTTGTTGCCGGGCGACGGATTCTCGTACACCGGCTGGTTGTGGCGGAGGAAGTAGTTCTTGAAATCGTTGATCATCCCGACGATTCCCTCGAATACCGGCTCGCTCACCGCGCGGTTCATGAGCATTTGCTCGGCGCCGAACATTTCCGGCACCTCGGTGAGCAGCACGCTTCCGCCGAGCGACGTCATGCGGTCGGCCACGCGGCCGAGCAGCGAGTTCGCGCTGATGCCGCTGAACCCGTCCGACCCGCCGCACTTGTGGCCGAGCACGAGGTCCGACACTGGACACTCAGTTCGCCGGTCGCCGGCGATCCGCTCGATGAGCTTCGCAACGGCGCCCGTGCCTTCCTCGAGCTCGTCGATGACGTCCTGGGTATTGAAGAACGCGACACGCTCTCGATCGACGTCGCCGGCCAACGCCATCAACTCGCTCAGCTGGTTGTTCTCGCAGCCGAGTCCGAGGATCAACACGCCGCCGGCGTTGGGATGGCGCAGCAGGCCGGCCAGCACGCGTTGAGTATTCTTTAAATCATCGCCCAGCTGGCTGCATCCGTAGGGATGCGCGAAGGCGTAGATGCCGTCGATCTTGCCGGCGTAGCGCTCCGCCGCCTGCTTGGCGATCCGCTCGGCGGCGTGGTTGACGCAGCCGACCGTGTTCAGCACCCACAACTCGTTCCGCGTGCCGACGCGGCCGTTGGCGCGGCGATAACCCATGAACGTCGGCACGGCGCCCGTCACCGCGCGTGGAGCGGTCGTCGCGGGATGATACTCATAGTCGAGTGCACCCGACAGGCTGGTGCGGAGATTGTGGGAGTGTACCCAATCGCCGGCCGCGATGGGCGCGCTGGCGTGGCCGATCGGGAGGCCGTACTTCGTCACCGTCGCGTCGGGCTCGAGGCTCGCGAGCGCGATCTTGTGACCGGGGCCGATGTCCTGCCCCGCGACGACGGACTGCCCGTCGACGTCCACCCGCTCACCGGCCGCGATGGGCCGCAATGCCACGGCCACATTGTCGCGTTCGGCGATACGGATCGCGGCCGGCGCGGTACGCACCCCGGCACTCACCGCGACACTCCGCCCGAGACGAGCCGCGGCCGGCCGTTGTCCAACGAGTGTGCGGGCGTCTGAAAGCGGTAGGTCTCACGGGCCAGCTCGTACGCGAGGGCACGCGCCATAACGCGCGCGTCGTCGAGGTCGATCACGTGGCGCGCCACGAGCCCGCCGAGGAAATTCGCGTCGACGCGACGCGACAGGTCGTGGCGCGCGGGAATCGAGCAAAACGCGCGCGTGTCATCGTTGAAGCCGGCGGTGTTGTAGATGCCGGCCGTCTCGGTGACCTGATGACGATAGCGCGTCATCCCCTCGATGGAATCGTGGAACCACCATGGTGGTCCGAGCCGAAGGGCCGGATAATGTCCGGCCAGCGGCGCCAGCTCGCGCGCATACGTCGACTCGTCGAGGGTGAACAGCACGAGCGTGAAGCGCGGATCGTTGCCGTACGCGTTGAGCAGTTCGGTCAGGTTGCGCGTGAACTCGGTCTGCACCGGAATGTCCGCGCCCTTGTCGGCGCCGAACTGCTCGGCCACCGCGCGGTTGTGGTCGCGGAGCGCGCCGGCATGGAGCTGCATGACCAGCCCGTCGTCGACCGACATGCGCGCCATCTCGATGAGCATGTGCGCCTCGAAGCGCATCTGGTCGGCCGCGGTCGCGTCGCCGCGCAAGGCGCGGCGAAACAGCTCGTCGGCGTCGGAGGGGGAGAGTCGCGCGGTGTAGGGCTCGACGACGGCGTGATCGGTCGCCGTGGCGCCCAACGACCGGAAGAAGCGACGCCGTTCCTGCAGCGCGCCGAGGAATGATGAGAGATCTGTAATCGGCCCGCCGTGCGCCGCCGCGAGCGCGCTCAGCTCGGCGCGCCAGTCCGGCGCGGCGATGCGGAACACCGCGTCGGGCCGGAAGGTCGGGACGACGCGCCCAGACCAGCCGGAATCGCGGAGCGCCTGGTGCGCGTCGAGCGAATCGCTCGCCTTGTCGGTGGTGGCGAGCACTTCGATGTTGAACCGCTCGTACAGCGCGCGCGGGCGGAACTCCGGCGTCGCCAGCCGCTCGGCGATCTGATCGTAGACGACGTCGGCCGTATCGGCGTCGAGCTTTACTCGCACCCCGAACAGGTCGTACAGCTCATGGTCGAACCAGGCGCCGGTAGGCGTGCCGCGGAACAGATAGTAGTGCTCGGCGAAGCGCTTCCAGATCCTGCGCGGATCCTGCTCCACCGGCGTGCCGTCGCGAGACGGCACGCCGAGCGACTCGAGCGGCACGCCGCGCGAGTAGAGCATGCGGAAGATGTAGTGGTCCGGAACGATGAGGAGCGCGGCCGGCTCGGGAAACGCGTCGTCCGCGGCGAGCAGCGCGGCGTCGACGTGTCCATGCGGACACACGAGCGGCAGGTCGCGGGTCTCTTCGTACAGCGCGCGCGCCGCCGTCCGTACGCTCGGGTTGGCGTCGAAGAACCGGTCGTCGTGGAGGACGAGGGGCTGAGAGGTTCCGCGTCTCATTCAGGGCTCATTTTCGTATCCACCCGGCGGATCGGCTTGCAGCGGGTCTGCATTTGTTCAAATTACGAACAATATCGGGAATGCGTTAGTCCTTTTGTCCACCCAGGGTATATTGGCCGTTGGCGGAGCGAAGGTACGACCCGATGGCGTTCAACCGTAAACCGATGGGGTACAATGTCTTACGTTGAACCGGCCGCATGAGGAAGATCAACACTCGCAGCTTCGTTCGGGCCACCCGCTCCACCCCGCGCGAGATCAACCGCCAGATCCTGCTCAACCTCGTCCGCGAGCATCAGCCGATCTCGCGGGCCGACATCGCCCGCCGAATGCACGTGGGCCGCGGGATGGTCACGTCGCTCGTCAGCGAGCTCCTCGTGGACGGCTCCATCTATGAAGGCGCGACCATCGACGCGCCGCGCGGCCGCAAGCCGATGATGCTGTACGTGCGCACCCACGACCGCCTCGTCGTGGCGATCGACGTCCGCTTCACGCTCACGTACGTCATGCTGTGCGACTTCAACGGGAACAGCATCGCGCTCGAGACGTTCGAGACCGTGGTCGATCCCGCCGCCTTCGTCGCCACGCTCGGCCGCATGATTCCCAAACTGCTCAAGGCGCATCGCGCGGCCGGCAAGTGCAACGGCATTGGGCTCGTGGTGCCGGGCATGGTGGACCAACGCACCGGCCGAGTGCTCAATGCGCCGCAGCTCGGCTGGCGAGACATCGACGTGCGCGACGCGCTCGCCGACGCCACGGGCTTTCCTGTGCACATCGAGAACGCGCCAATCGCGTGCGCGCTGGCAAAGATGTGGCTCGGCCAGCGCGGCGGCGACGCGCCGCGAGACTTCGTCTACGTCACGGTGTCCGACGGCTTCGGCGCCGGCGTGGTCGTCAACGGCGAAGTCGTGCGCGGACACGACAGCTCGGCGGGCGAGTTCGGCCACGTGGCGGTCGACCCACGCGGACCGGTGTGCCTGTGCGGATCGCGCGGCTGCATCGAGGCGTACACGTCCAACCTCGCGACGGTCTCACGCTACCTGGGCCGCGAGTTCTCGCCCGCCGCCGCGCGCGAGCTGTTGCACGAGTCGGGCATCACCATCGATCAGGTCATCGCGCGCGGACGATCGGGCGACGCGGCGGCGCTCGCGGCGCTCGAGGAAACCGCGCGCTATCTCGGACGCGGCCTTTCGATGATCGTGAACACGATCAACCCGGAGCAGATCTTCGTCGGCGGCGAGATCACGGACCTGTGGGACCGCCTCGCGCCGATCATGCGCGAAGTGATCGAGGCGCGGGCGCTCACGTCGCGCGCCGCCGCGACGCCATTGATTCCCGACTCCACGGGAACGTATCCGCGGTTGCGTGGCGCCACGGCGCTGGTTGCGGCGCCCCTCTTCGCAGCGCCGCGGGTCGCGTAGACGCCTTTCCGCGTTTCGTGGCCGGCCGCGGAATCACCGTGTCGACGGGTTCGGGAAAGCGATACGTGCCGGAGAAGGTGACGAGCGAGTCGATGCGCGCCAGGAACGCGGGACCTACTCCGCTCACACGGCGCAGCCCGTCGCGATTGAGAAACGGTCCGTGTTGGAGACGGTCGGCCACGATGCGTTTCGCCATCGCGGCGCTCACTCCTGGCAACGAGTCGAGCTGCGGTGCGCTGGCCACGTCGAGGTCGAGCTTGCCGCGAATGTGGCCCGGACCGTCGGCCATCGTGGCGAGCGATGACTTCGCCGCCGAGTCGCGCGCGGTTGCTCGGCGCGTGCTATCCGTCGTTGGCCGCGTCGAGGCTCGGCGTCCACGGCCCTTCCCTCCCCGACCGGCGCGCGCCGACGAGTCGGCGGCCTGCGCCTGGCGCTCGAGCGCGGGTTGGACTGCGGGGGCTTCGTCCCGGCCCGCCGCGCGAAGGACTCGGACGCCGGCACCGAGGACCGCGACGGAGGCGATGAAGATGAGGGCTTTATGATCGGATTGGAGGGGCATGGAACGAAGGTACGGCGGCGGCGTTTGGAAGCGGCATCAATAGAACGCGAGTGAAATCGCTGGATTGCGCGGAGCTCGTAGTTCGGAGCTCGATGCTCAAGGCTCGCTGCTGGCGCTCGGCCGAGAGCAGCTTGTTCGCATCCCGGGCGTCTCAGTATCTTCCTATCGACACTCTATACGTGAGCCACCTATGGCCGCACGCTCCACGTCGCTCCTCCAAGGCACCCTCGACCTGCTCATCCTGCGCGCCCTGTCGCTTCAGGAGCTGCATGGACTCGGCGTTGCGCGGCGCGTCGAGCAGCTCACCAACGGCACCTTTCAGGTGAAGCCCGGATCGCTGTTCCCGGCGTTGCATCGGCTGGAAGAGGCGGGCTGGCTCGCGGCGTCGTGGGGCGTCTCGGAGAACAACCGGCGCGCGAAATTCTATCGGCTCACGAAGACGGGGCGCCAGCAGCTGGAGCGCGAGACCGGCGAGTGGAACCGGATCTCCATCGCGATCACCGCGGCGCTGCACGCCACCTGAGCGAACGGCAACGAACGGCACCTAACGGCCGCGTTCGTTGGTCAACCTTCGGATTCCACGGGGGTAGAGAGTGCGACCCGCCGATGGCGGCCGAACCACAACCGAACACCTCGCCGCGATACGGCCCGACGCCAGAAGCCAGTAGCCGCGTTATGCTTAACGCTGCTCTCACATACGAGACTGCCCATGAAGTTGCTGTCCTCCCTGTTCCTGACGGCGTCGTTCGCGATCGCCGCATGCGGCGCGCCGGCCACGGTCGCCACCACGGTGCCCGCGCCGACCCCGGTCCGCGAGCAACCCACCGCCGCCGCCGTATCGGTCGGACGAGTGCCGGCCGTCACGCTCACCGAGGCGCCACGCAACTGGCAGCTGCTCGACGAAGCGTCGGATCACGTGCCGGGCATCAGCGCCGAGCGCGCGATGAAGGAGCTGCTGGCCGGTAAGTCGCCGCGGCGCACCGTGCTCGTGGCGATCATCGACAACGGCATCGACACGTCGCACGTCGACCTCAAAGCGAACCTCTGGGTGAACCCGAAGGAGATCGGCGGCAACGGCAAGGACGACGACAACAACGGCTTCGTCGATGACGTGCACGGCTGGAACTTCATCGGCGGACGCGACGGCGCGGACGTCCACTGGGACACCTTCGAGGTGACGCGCGAATACGCGCGCTGCCACGGCAAAGCGGCCGCGAGCGGTGTGCCGGCGATCAGCGACGCAGCGCGCTGCACGCAGATCGACGCCGACTACGACAAGCAGCGCAAGTCCATTGAAGGGTCGGTCGGGAACTACCGCGAGATTCACACGATGTTGCAGCAGATCCTGCCGGTGCTCCAGAAGGCGGTCGGCAGCGATTCGTTGACCACCGAGCGGGTGCGCGCCGTTCCGATGTCGTCGGCCCAGGTGACCCAGGCGCGGCAGGTCTATCTCGAGCTCGCGGCGCAGGGCGCCACGCCGTCGGTGATCGAGGACGGTCTCGCGTCGCTCGAGGGTCAACTCAAGTACGCGCTCAACCCGGACTACAATCCGCGCACCGTCGTCGGCGACAACTACGCCGATCCGAGCGAGCATCGCTACGGCAACGGCGACGTGATGGGGCAGGACGCGAAACACGGTACGCACGTCGCGGGCATCATCGGCGCGGTGCGCGGAAACGGCACCGGCATCGACGGCATCGCGCCGGCGGTCAAGTTCATGATGATCCGCACGGTGCCCGACGGCGACGAGCGCGACAAGGACGTGGCCAACGCCATTCGCTACGCGGTGGACAACGGCGCGCAGATCATCAGCATGAGCTTCGGAAAGGCCTACTCGCCGTTCAAGGCGGCGGTCGACGAGGCGGTGAAGTACGCGGACTCGCACGGCGTGCTGATGGTGCACGCGGCGGGCAACGACGGCGCCGACTTGAGCAAGGGAAAGAACTTTCCGAACCAGTACTACATCGGCGGCGGCCGCCCGCGGAACTGGATTGAAGTGGGTGCGTCGTCGTGGAAGGGCGGCGACAGTCTCGCGGCGCCGTTCTCCAACTACGGCCACGAACAAGTGGACGTGTTCGCCCCCGGCGTCGACATTCTCTCGACTATTCCCGGCAACAAGTACGAGCGCGACAGCGGCACGAGCATGGCCGCGCCCGTCGTGAGCGGACTCGCGGCACTGGTGATGGACTACTATCCGAACCTCACCGCGTCCGACGTTCACGACATCATCGTGAAGTCGGTGACCAAGTTGAGCGATCAGATGGTCGTGCGGCCGGGCGAAGACAAGCAGCGCGTGCCGTTCGGATCGCTCTCGGCGTCGGGCGGAATCGTGAACGCCTACAACGCGCTGAAGATGGCCGACGAGATGAGCAACGGAAAAGCGCGGCCGTAAGCCAGTGTCATCCTAGCGTAGCGTAGTGTCATCCTGAGCGTAGCGAAGGATCGCTTTCCATGGAGAGCGATCCTTCGTCGTATTCACTCCTCAGGATGACACTCGTTGCAAACGATCGCTTTCCATGGAGAGCGATCCTTCGTCGTATTCACTCCTCACGATGACACTCATTTCACCAGCGTCACCGCCACGTCACCCACCACCTGCAGGCTCTTCGCCGAAATCTTGTCGAAGGTGTCCTGCGTGGTGTGGTGATAGTTCGGGCTCACCGGCGTGAACGCATCGTGGACTCTTGGCAGCACGCCAAACTGGATGTCGATGATGTCGATGACGCGCAGGCCCTTCTTCAGGAGCGGCAGGTGGTCGTCGGTGATCTGCTGCCCGACCTGGTTGATGAAGTACTTGCCGTAGCCCAGCTCCGCGGCGGTGGTCCAGACGCGGTTCACGACTTCGGGGGCCATCTGCACCGAGTTCGCCTCTTGATAGATCTGTAAATCGGCGTCGCCGATCATGTCGAACAGCGCGCCGTACAGCGGCTTGTAGTCGGGCGACGGCAGATGGTCGGCGAAATACTGCGACCCGAACAGCGCGTCGCGGTAAGCACCGGTGGTGTCGGGATCGAAGCCGCCCCAGTCCTCGCCGTCGACGAACAGCAGGTCGACGCCGACCGACGGCGGTGTCTTCTTGAAGACATCGGCCATGGCGACGAACATCCCGACTCCCGACGCGCCGTCGTTTGCCGCCGGAAACGACTGCGTCTTCGCGCCGAGGTTCGGATCCTCGTCCGCGGTGGGACGGGTGTCCCAATGGGTGAGGTACAGCACGCGCTGCGTCGCGGTGGGATTGAAGCGCGCGAGGATGTTCCGCAGCGGCAGCTTCACGCCCTTCGCGGTCGTCTGCGTCCAGCTCTGCACGATCACGCTGTCGGTGCGCTTCTTCATCTCGGCGACGATCCAATCCCCCGCTTTCTCGTGCGCGGGTGTTCCGGGCACGCGCGGTCCGAAGTCGAGCTGCGCTTTGGCAAAGCCCAACGCGGCCTGGCCGTCGAACGAGGTCTTGGGACCGGAGAAGCGGTCTTTGACTTGGTCGCAGCCGGCGAGCAGGACGAGCAGGAGGAGAGTCGATTTACGCATGAGCTGGAACTTCCGAGAGGATTATTGATGAAAGACGGCGGCCAACAAGAACAACTGCAGAGCACGGACAAGAACCGGTTTTGACGGACGGTCACGGTCCGTGTTCGTCCGCGATCCGCAGCTCACGGCTTCGGCCCACCAAACACTCGCAGCTCCAACACCGTCGAGAACACGGTCTGCGCAAATTTCCGGCTCAGATTGTTGTCGAACGTCACGATCTGCGAGCCCTGGAACGTGAACGTCAGATTCTCGTTCAGGTTGGTATCCGCCGTGAGATTGAACGATTGCCGCCCGTTGTCCTGCAGCCGGCTTTGAAACACGCCGGTCTCGCTCAACACGTTCGTCGTATTGCGGCTCGATTGGAAGCTGGCGCGCGTGCGAAGGTCGCTGCGCAGTCCCAGCCCCCAGCTCTCGGGAATATGGAACGACCGGCCGGCGTCGATACTGAACTCGTTCACGTGCGTGAGCGCAGTGCTTCCGGGAAGACTGTCGATGCGCCGGCTCAAGCTGTACCGCGCACCGGTGCTCAAGCTTCCGCGCCCGGCCCATACCACCGATCCACCGAGCGGAAAGGTCTCGATGTGAGTATGGCGGATCTCCGAGGGCGTGTCGGTGAACAGGCTCGGCAGCGAGACCGTGACGTCGCTGCGCACGTAGCCGACGTTCGCGTCGAGATTGGATATCGCCCCCGTCACCACCGCCGGCCGATACGCCCAACGGAGGGTGGCGTCGGGGAATTGCGTCTGCGAGCCGTTCACCTCCGCCTGCGACGCATCGGGCCGGCCGATCCAGTTGAGCGTATTGGTGCGGCTGTAGCGATTGACGAACGACGTTCCGAGCGGCAGCAGCACCACGCCCGAGGCGGCCAGCACGCCGGTCTGCCCCGCCGTGCTCGCGCTGATGCCGTTCACCGTGCGGAACGAGCCCGGTCCGCCGAGGCCGAACTGAAAGAGGAGCGGCGCGCCGACGGGGGCGGCGTCGAGCGCCGAGAGCAGACTGCGCGTGTACGACACGTCGACTGGCGCGAACAGCGTTCCGATCCGCCGTACGAAGCTCGAGTCGCGCGAGTAGAGCGTGAACGCTCTCGCGATGTCGACGGTGGTGCCGACGCTCGCGGTCTGCGCCGCGGTCATGCGCCGCGGCAGCGTGAACGACGCCGCCGTCGCCAGCGAGTCGCGCGCGGCGAGCACGCTGTCCACGCCCACGACTCCGGGCAGCGGCACGAGCGAGCGGACGTTCGGATCGCGCAGCATGCTGAATTGCGTGCCGAACTCGCCGCGCGGGCGAAGCCACGCCGAGAACGCCGGCGAGAAGGCGACGCTCGTGAACATCGAGCGGTCGCGCTCGAAGCCGGCGTTCGCGCCGAACAGATCGCGGCGCTGGTGCGTCGCAACCACGGCCATCGTACTCGTGTCGCCGTAGTTGCGCAGGTCGCGCACCGACTGAATCTCCCAGCGCGCATTGAGCCCGCTCGTGGGCCGAAGCTCCAGCACGCTGCCGTTCCGCCAGAGCCGGCTCTCCGCCACGCTCACCGATGGCTGGTCGGTCGCCGCGCCGCCCGGCAGGATGAACGACAGCCGGCGGTCCGACGCGCGCACCACGCCGCTCGTAAACCGGAGCTGCGCCGGATTCCAGCGGAACGCGCTCCCGCGCAACGTGCTGATCGGCCCGGCCTGCAACACCTCGGGCAGCGCGCCGAGCACGCCGTCGAACCAGACGGGCAGATGCAGGGTGCGCGCGCTATCGTCGGTCACGAGGTAGTCGACACCGACGGTGAAATTGTGCGCGTTGCCGTCCTGGTACTCCGTACGGTCGATGCCGCTCACGTAAGTACCGGTGGCCGAGAGGTTGTTGATCAACGGTCCGAGGAACGCCGAGCTCACCGGCGTCGTGCGCCGAACGCTCAGGCTGTACGTCGTCAAGTCGGTCTTCGGGGTTCGAAGTCCGGGAATTCCCTTCCCCGGAATGTCCGTCTGCGACAGATACAGCGGGTCGTTGGCCAATGAGACTTTCGTGATCGTCAACGGGAGCGAAAACCCGACGCCGCGCGGCAGCAGCTTCTCGAGGTTCACCGTCGACGCCATGTCGACGTTCCGCTCGGACAGGAACGTCGGCTGCTCGGCGAGCTGGCGGAAGTTCGGATCGCGGTTGCTGACGTTGACGCGGAAGTCGGCGAACCCGCCGGCGTTCGCCGTCATCGAAATCTGTCCGGCGTAACCCGCCGTGTTGACTTGGTGGTCGAGCCGAATGTCGTCGACCCAGAGCTCGAGGGTGTCGCCCGGTGCAATGCTCGACGCGCCCGCCGTTGCGGCGACGCGCACGATGCCGACCGCCAGCTCCTGCACCGCGGCGAGATTGGGCGCCGTCACCGCCGGGTCGACGGTGTAGACCATGTAGCCGTTGTCGCACGCGGCGAAGCGGTGGCTCACCTGTCCCACGGGCAGGGGCGACGCGACGATGATCGCCGAATCGACACCCGTACAGGCGATCGATTCTTTCTTGCCCGCGAGATACTCCTTTTGAATCTGCGCGCGCAATGCGACGAACCGGTTGAAGTCCAACGCGACGTCGGTCCACGCGGCAGCGGTCTGTCCGCTGCTCGCCGGCGTGCGATAGAGATAGAAGTTGTTTTCGTCGCGCCCGACCTTCACGTACATCTGCAGGTCGCCGTTCTGGCCCCAGCCGTCGCCATGACCGCGGCCCCAGACGCGCAGCTGCTGATAGCCGAGGTAGTACTGCGGGCCGGCGGGGAAACGGAAGAACGTCTCGGCGCGATGGTAGACCGGCATGTTGCCGGCCTGAATCCGCATCGAGTGCTCATTGATCTGGGTGAGGCCCGTGGAGAATTGCGCCAGCTTGGTGTCGGCCTCGTCGGTCACGCCCGGCGGCGGTTGGTAGACGAGCGTGGCGCTGGAGTCGTTCGTGCCGATCGACGATGCGATGACGAAGCCGCCGTCGGGCTGGATGCCCGCCACGCCGCGCAGCGTCTGGCTGCTGCGCACGAGCCAGGGCGCGCCGGTCACGCGCAGCTCGGCGATCGGCACCTGCGTCGTCTCTTCGGGATCCTCGGCCTCGCCCGACACCACCGTGAGGCGCAACGCACGAATGCGACGGCGGTTGACGTCGTTGAGCGAATCGGTCGGCGCCTTGAACGGAACGCTGACGAGCACCCAGCGGCGCGTGCGCACCTGCGGCGCGCCGCGCACCAGGATGGTGTCGGTGAAGCTGCCCCCCACGCGACGGTACTTGGCCGGATCGCTCAGGTCGATCACGTAGCGAAGCAAGCGCTCGTTCTCGCGCTGAGCGCTGTTGAAGTTGAGCGCGTTGTCGAGATCGATGTCCTCTTCGTCGAGCCGTCGATTGCCCACGGTGCAGTTGGTCCGCGGATCGCCGAGCGCGTCAAGCGCGCCCACGAGCGCGTGACAGAGGCGCACCTTGGTCTCGCGGCGCACCACTGCTCCCGGCAGACTGCCGTCGACCACGACGAGCGTATCGGCGACGTCGCCCGGCAGACCGCCGTCGTTCACGTCGGCGTTGAAGTTGCGTGAGAAGCGGTCGCGCTCCGTGTCGAGCGAATCGAACCCCTGCACGCGCTTGCCGGTGAACAGGCTGTCGACCGTGCCGCTCGAATTGCGCTGTAGCGTGAGCGTCGACGGTGAGAAGCGCAGCGAGTTCTCGGAGACGTCACCGAAGTCGAAGATCATCGTGGGGTTCGTCTTCCGCGCCGAAACGCTCGTGTCGACGAGCGTCCAGAACTCGAGCTGCTCGTCGCCGGTGAGATCGATGCCCGCGGGGCGAAGCACGGTGCGGATCGATCGCCACCGCCGGCCCGCCGGCTGCGTCGGCAGCGTCCAGTCGTACCGCCTCGGCCCCTGCTTGTAGCCGCCGAGCTGGTCGAGCGGCAGCAGCGAGAGCCAGAGCAGCTGTTCGGGAAACTGCACGCCGCCGCCGGAGAAGCTCGCGAGCGGATCGATGTTCTTGAGCGTGACGATTCGCCGATCGCCGCCGAACGATTTCACGTTCGTCTGCCACACCAACGTCGCGGCGCGACTCTGCTCGAAGAACGCCGACCCGAACTGCGACCGCAGCGTGTGCCCGTACGCGGGCATGCTGCTGAAGTCCCACGCGATGTCGCCAAGGGCGATCAGCACGCCGCCCGCTCCCTCGAACGACTCGACGTATGCCGTGCCCTGGTTGCGGGCGAATAGCTGCGGATGGCTGCTCGCCATCTCTCCTTGAATCGCGAAGCGCGACGGCGCCTTCGTGTCGCCGAAGGGCAACCGGCTGACGAGCGACGTGAGCGCGGGAACGTCCCAGTGAAACTGTCCCGTCACGCCGGCGGTGAGCGTGGAGCTTCCCTGAAAGCCGAGCTGCGGACGAGTGAATGACGTGCTCTGCGACTGGTTGATCGCGCTCAGCGCGAGACTGCCGTGGCTCAGCGGAAGCTCGGTGACGAAGCCGGCGAGCGTGGTCGGGGTGGGCGCGAATCCGGGATTGTCTTCATAGCGCACTTCGACGCGGCGCTGCGTTCGGAGCAGGGTGTCGGGCCGCAGGAAGTCGATGCGCCCGAGATCGTAGTCGATCCGATAGTCGAGGTCGCGCACGAGCGGGCGGCCCTCGAGCAGCACGCGCTCGGAGCCGGGCCGCATCTGACTTGCGCCCAACGAGATGATGCTGCCCTCGTCCGAGCCCACGCTCTGATAGCGCAGGCGCAAACGATAGATGGTCGTGGGGCGTTGCGGCGAGTTGAGGAATTGACCGGGCACGGTATAGATCGCGTCGTTCGTCGGATTCCCCGCGACGACGAGTCCTCCGCCGCCGGCCGCGTCGCGCGCGGCGAACGGATGGAGCGACGGCAGCACCACGAAGTAGTCGCGAATGATCTTCGAGGCGTCGAGCGCCTGCGGTCCGCCGTTGCGCACATCGGGAGCGCCGGCGCCGAGGTTGAAGATGCCGTCGCTCACGCGCGGCCAGACCCGGTTGTCGTAGTCGAACTCCGCCGGGTTCGTCGCCTGCGACAGGCCGAACATCTGAAGGAACGTGGCGTCGCCGCCCGCCAGCGGGTGCTCGAGCGAGCCGCTGCCCGCCACGACACGTACCTGCGCCGACGAGCGGATGAGTCCCTCGCCGGCGAGCCGGTAGACGGAGCGGATCTCATTCCGAAAGGCCGGCGACGTGGGGCCGACGTTCGGATCCATGACCAGGTTGGCGATCTGCTCGCGACCCGTCACCAGCTGGAGGTCGGGGGTGCCGCCGGTGGTCGTCCACACGGTGTCGCGGCCGTTCAACTTGACGTTGTACGCGACGACGAGCCGCTCGTTGTCCTGATTGAGCTCGCGCACGAGCACGAACCACAGCAGCGACGGATCCATGTAGTAGTCGACACCTTCACGCAGCAGATCGTACGTCTGCCGTCCGCCGCCCGGGTCGCCTTGCAGTCGAAACTGCGGGCCGTTCGGATTTTGCGGCTGCGTGCCGAACTGCAGCCGGTAGAGGCGCACGAGCGTGGGGCGCAGCGTGTCGGGCAACACGTTCCGCGCCTGCAGCATCTGTGAGCGATTTAGTATATCAATATTTGGATAGGCGCGTCCGAAGCGCGCCGGATCCACGGTGAAGAAGAAGCGCCGCGGCTCGACCTGGTAGTCTTCCACGTCGCGCTCCGCACGCTGCTCGGCGCGGCGGCCCACGGTGAACTGCTGGCTCTGGACCACGTTCCCCGTCTGGCGCGCGGCGATCATCTTGAGGCTCAGCGCGCCGAACTGCCACGCCGATTGAAAGCCGTAGTTGCCGCTGGGAAGCGACGACGTGAGAAAGCGAGAGGCGGGCGGCGTGAAGTTGATGTTGCCCACGTCGAGCCGCTGAAGGTGCGCGCCCGGCTTTCCTTCGTAATAGAGCGACACGGTGTTCGACGCGTCGAACTCCCGGTTCATGTCGTAGTCGACGTTGACGTGGAACTGGTCGCCGATCGTGCCCGCGCTCTTGAGCGTGCCCTTGAAGTCGAAGTTGGGCGGCAGGAGGAACTTGGCCCGGCAGCCCGACGCCGAGCTGAGCTGCGTGTTGATCTGCGCGAACTCGACCGAGTTGCAGCGGAGGTTGAGATCCCGCTCGCTCTTCGACTCGACGCGCAGGTTGAATTGCACGGGTAGATCGAGACCCGGAATGGCGATATTTCCGGCCCGCCGTGTCGTGTCGGTGTCGGCGGGGGGGCGCGGCATCACGATGCGGCGCGCCGAGTCTGCCAGCGGCCTCGTGGGGCGCGACGACGTATCCCGCGGCGGTGTTTGTGCATGCAGCCTTGCGGCGCACAGCAACGCGGGAATGATGAGAGCCCAGGGCGCCCAGGGGCGCGTCGCAGGAGATTCGGGTCGCACCAAACCCTAAAGGTGGGGTAGGAACCCGCCAACGGTCCCTGGCAAGCCTTGTCTTGGAACGGGTGGCGGGTGGAATATACAGACCGTACAGGGCCGTACAACCCTGTGGAGCGCTTAGAGTTGGCAGTCTGCGGAGAGCTCGACCAAGGCCCGTGAAAATAATCACCCGGTACGTCCTGAAGGAGCATGTCGGACCCTTCGTGTTCGCCCTGTCGGCGCTCACGTCGCTACTGCTGTTGCAGTACATCGCGCGGCGCTTCGGGGACCTGGTTGGCAAGGGCCTTTCCTGGAACGTGATCACCGAGTTTCTGCTGCTCTCGATCCCGTTCACGCTGGCCATGACCCTGCCCATGGCCATGCTCGTGGCCGTCCTCTACGCGTTCAGCCGCTTGGCGTCGGAGAACGAGATCACCGCGCTCAAAGCCGGCGGCGTCTCGACGCGCGGCCTGATGGTGCCGGCTGTCGCCGCCGCCACCGTGCTCGCGATCTTCATGCTCTGGTTCAACGACCAGGTGCTGCCGCGCGCGAATCACGAGCTGGCCACGCTCCAGGTGGCGATCCTGCGCACCAAGCCGACGTTCGCGCTGAGGCCGCAGGTTATCAACACGGTCAAGGAAAGCCAGTACTATCTGCGGGCCGGCCAGATCGACGAAGAGACCGGTCTGATGAAGGACGTCACGATCTACGACGTCAACGACAACAACCGCCGGCGCACGATCTACGCGGACAGCGGCATGCTCGCGCTCACGCCGAACATGCGCGACCTCTCGCTCCACCTCTTCAAGGGCTGGATGCTGCTCGCGCCGACGAACCAGCCGGGGCAAGTCAGCCGCGTCTATTACAAGGAGGATCTGCTCAAGGTCCGCGACGTGGGCAATCAGTTTCAGTCGATCAACGCCGACACCGCGTCCAAAGGCGACCGCGAGATGTCGGTGTGCGAGATGCAGCGGCAGTATGAGATCGCGAATGCGTCGGTCCAACGCGCACACACCGACAGCCTGATGGCCGTGTGGCGGATGCGCGACGCGCGCGGCGACCACGTGCCGCAGCCCGGGCTGCCCATACTGACCAAAGCGGGCGGAATTGGCGCGGCCTATTGCAGCTTGATCACCAAGTATTTCCACGTGCAAACGGCCAACGCCGCCGAGGTGCCGAAGCGGCGGCAGCAACCGGAGTCGATCTGGGTCTCCGTCAATGGCAAGTCGACGAAGGTGCAGGCTGACAAGCTTCCGCCAAATGCGTACTACGCGAACGGGCTCCCCGCGGGCGTGCAGGCGATCAAGGAACGGGCGCTCGCAGATTCGGTGCGCGTCGCTGCCGCCGCGGCGAAACCAGCCACTCCGGCCACTCCAGCCAACCCGGCCAACGCTACTACGCCGACGATCACTCCTGGAGTGGCCGTCGCAACTCCTCCCGGCGCAACGCCGCCGGGCGCGACTCCGCCGCCGGTGAGCGCGAGCATCCCAGCGGTGGCGAACGGCGGCGTGAACGTGGGCACGGCGATGGAGCTCAGCGATGCGCATCTCCGTCTCGACGAAGCCCGGTACCGCCGCAACCGCGCCGGCGTGGAGATTCAAAAGAAGTTCTCGCTCGCCTTCGCGTGCATCGTGTTCGTGCTCGTCGGTGCCCCCTTGGCGGTGCGCTTTCCGCGCGGCGGCGTGGGCCTGGTGATTGGCGCGAGCTTTCTGATCTTCGCCATCTACTACATCGGCCTGATCGGCGGCGAGTCGCTGGCGAACAAGAACATCATCTCGCCCTTCTGGGCGATGTGGGCCGACAACATCGTCTTCTTCATCGCCGGGCTGCTCCTCATGACGCGCATGGGCCGCGAGGGCGGCACCGGCCGCGGCGGCGGCGTGGCGGAGCTCCTCGAAGGCGTGCGCGCCCGGTTCGCACGGCTCGGTCGCCGCGTTGGCCGCGGCAGCGCCGGTCACACTCCCATCTGATGCGCATCCTTCGTCCGCTCGACCGGTACGTCTTCAGCGAGTTCTGGAAGATCTTCATCGTCACGGGATTGGGCTTTCCGCTCCTCCTCGTGGTCACCGATCTCACCGAGAACATCGAGAAATATCTCAATCGCCACATCTCGAGCCGGGATCTCGTCCTCAGCTACATCTATTTCATTCCCGACTCGATGTTCATGGTGCTCCCCGCCGCAGTGCTGTTCGCGACGGTGTTCTCCATCGGCGCGTTCACGCGCCACGCCGAGGTCACGGCGGCCAAGGCGTCGGGGATCAGCTTCTATCGGCTGATCCTGCCGATCTTCGTCGGCGCGGTCTTCGCCTGCGGCCTCGACCTCGTGCTCGGGGAGATTTCGCCGATCACGAACTCGCGGCGCAGCGCGCTGCTCCAGGAGGACAAGGCGCAGGTGGGCACGAGCCGCTTCAACTTCGCCTACTCGGGCGAGTATGGCCGCGTCTACAAGGCCTTCGAGCTGCGGACCGACTCCGGGCAGATGCACTGGCTGCAGATCGAGCGGAAGGGATCCGGCGCGAGCTATCCGACGTATCTTCTCACGGCGGACACGGCGACGTACGACGCGCGCAACGCGGCCTACGGTTCGCCATGGACGCTGAAGCGCGGAGACCTCAACATCATCACGGACACCGGGCCCACGTTCACGATCTCGTTCGCGTCCGCGCGCGACGTGCATCTCACGGAGCGGCCGGCCGAGATGATGGCGAAGCCGCCCGATCCGCACAACATGCGGTACAAGGACATCACGCGATTCATCAACGCGATCGAGCGGTCGGGGGGCGACGCCAACGTGTCGCGCGTCGAGCGCGCGCTCAAGATCGCCGTGCCGGTCACCTGCATCATCATTGCCCTGTTCGGCGCCCCGCTCGCCACGAGCACCCAGCGCGGCGGCTCGGCATACGGCATCGCGGTGAGCCTTGCCACCACGATGATCTTTCTGCTCATGATTCAGCTGACCAAGGCGGTAGGGAGCAAAGGCGTGATCACGCCCGACTTGGCGGCCTGGATACCAGGCATCCTGTTCGGGATGTTCGGGCTCGTATTGCTCGCCCGGGTTCGCACGTGAGCAATCCCCCGGTGTCTCGGCAAACCGAGACGTATCCGGTCGTCCAACGCACTTCGATCCGGTTCTTTCGGCGCATCGCCCGCGGGACGATGGGCATCTTCCGCGACATCGGGCTGCGGACGTATTTCTTCCGCGACATCGGCCGCGCCTTCGGCGATCCGGCGACGTACGCGCCGGAGACGATCCGCCAGATGAAGAACATCGGCGTCGATTCGATCCCGCTCACGGTGATCGTGGCGGCGTTCATCGGCGGCGTCATCGCGCTGCAGACGCGCTACCAGCTCTTGCCGGGCGTGCAGCTCTCGATCATCGGGCTCGCCACACGCCTCATGATCATTCTCGAGCTCGGACCGCTGCTCACGGGACTGGTGCTCACCGGCCGGGTGGGCGGCCGCATGACCGCCGAGATCGGAACGATGCGCGTCACCGAGCAGATCGACGCGCTCGAGACGCTCGCCTACGATCCGATCGCGTTTCTCATCGTGCCGCGGCTCCTGGCCGCCACGGTCATGCTCCCGGCGCTCGTCGTGCTGGCCGACGCCGTGGGCGTCATGAGCGGATACCTCGTGTCGGTGCGCGTGACCGACGTGACGGCAGCCGACTTCATCACCGGGCTGCGCCTCGGATTCGGCACCTTCCAGGTGGTATACAGCCTGCTCAAGGCGATGATGTTCGGAATGGCGATCGCGCTGGTTTGCTCCTATGAGGGTTACATTACCGAGGCCGGAGCCGAAGGCGTAGGCCGGTCCACGGCGCGCGCGGTGGTGATCGCCTCCGTCACGATTCTGGTGCTCGATGCGTTGACGGCCGCCATCCTGGCTCCCTTGCTCCAATAATGAAACGTCGCGACGAAGTCACGGTCGGAATTTTCATCACGGTATCGGTCATCGTCCTCGTTCTCGGGACGCTGTGGCTCGCGCGCGGTGGGCTGAAGTCGGGATATCCGCTGTACACCCGCTTCCAGTGGGGACAGAACCTCAAGCAGGGCCAGCCGGTGCTGCTCGCCGGCGTGAGCGTGGGCTACGTGGGCGACGTAACGCTCCGGCGCGACGGCTACCTCGACGTCATGCTGAGCGTCGGCGACAAGTATCAAATCCCCAAGGGCTCGAAGGCGACGGTCAAAGCGGTCGGGATCTTCGGCGACGTCGCGGTCGCGCTGACGCCGCCGATTCCCGTGCCCCCGGTGTCCTATGCCCCCGGCGACACCGTGCCGCCCGGCCCGCCGAGCGCCGACGTGAACGAGATCATGGACCACGTCGACTCGATCGGGCGCGACGTCTCGGCGCTCACCGCTGCGTTGCGCAAGCAGGTCGTCGACGCCGGCACGCTCACGGACATCCACAAGACGATTGCCGCCACGGCGGCACTGTCGGCGCAGTTGCAGGCGGTGGTCGCCGAACAGAATCGCAACGCGACGCGCACGATGAACTCGTTCGCCGACGCGGCGAACAACATCAGCAAGTCCGCCGACCGCGTGAGCCGCCTCGCCGACTCGTCCCAGATCGCCGCGTCGCTCGCGAATGTTCGTCAAACTACCGAGAACGCGGCCCGCCTTTCCGCGGCGCTCGATTCCACGAACATGCAGCTCCGCGCCCTGCTCGCCCAAGCGCAGAATGGCGACGGGACGATCGGGAAGTTCATGAAGGACTCGCTGCTCTATTCCGACATGCGGCATCTCATGATCCGCGCCGATTCGCTGTTGGCCGACATCAAGGCGAATCCTCGGAAATACATCAATCTCAAGATCTTCTGATCGTTGAGGCCGTCGACATCGCGGAGATCGATCGCGATCGTCGCGGGTTTGACGCTCTAGGATGCTGCTCTCTGTTCCGAGCGCTCAGAGCAGAGAACAGTATCCAGGAGTATGTCGCTCGCAGCGCTCGCGATTAATGCGATTCCATCCGACGGCGCGCTTTGGTCCCGACCGTCACAAAGTAGACCGGGATCCCGAGCAGGATCACGCCAAACACGGCGAGCGTGGGCCAACGGCTGCTAGGGTCGATCAACGCGTTGGTCAGTAGATACAGCGTCGCCAGCACGAACAGGATTGGCGTGAGCGGATACAGCGGCGTGCGGAACGGCGGCGCATACTCGGCGTCGGCGCGTTTGCGGAAGACGAAGATCGACGCAACGCCGAGGGCGTAGAAGGGAAGGATCGCCGTGACGAACGTATCGGCGAGCTGCTCGAAGGTCCGCAGCAGCACGAAGATCACGCCGAGGATCGCGACGAGCGCGATCGACAGATAGGGCGTCTGGAAGCGGGGATGCACCGATGCGAACTTCTTGAAGAGCATTCCCTCGTCAGCCATCGCGAAGAAGATGCGCGGCGACGTGAGAATCGAGCCGTTGAGCGTGCCGAACGTCGAGAGCATCACGGTGAGCGACACGAAGGTCACGCCGCCCGCGCCCACGAGCCGGAGCGCCACGTCGGCGGCGACGAGCTTGGATACGCGAATCTCGTCGACGCTCATCACCGACAGATACGCAATGTTCGCCAGCAGGTAGATCCCGATCACGCCGAGCGTGCCGAGGATGAGCGCGCGCGGCACGTTGCGCCGCGGGTCTTTCACCTCGCCGGAGACGAAGGTGAGATCCGCCCAGCCGTCGTACGCCCAGAGCACGGACACGAGTGCCAATCCGAACGGCGCGATGGAAAAGCTCCCCGGCGGCGCGGCGGGAGTGAAATGTCCCCCGGTCCGCGGCAGCCCAATCGCGATGGCCAGCACGACGATGAACAACAGGCCGAAGTACTTGGCGACCGTCGTGATGTTCTGCACGAACGACCCCGTTCGCATTCCGACGTAGTTGAACGTTGCCGTGACGAGGATCGCCAGCGCGGCGACGTAGTGCACGTAGGAGTCGTTCGGCGCGATGCTCGGATCGCGGCCGAGCACGCGCATGAAGTACTCGGCGAAGGTCGTCGCGATGGCGCCGAGCGAGGCGGCGCGGATGATCGTGAGCTCGGACCAGCCGAAGAGGAACGCCGGCAGTCGTCCGAACGCCTTTTGAATGAAGACGAAGATGCCGCCCGTGTCGGGAAACGCCCCGGCGACCTCGGCCAGCGTGAGCGCGCCGCAGAGCGCGAGCAGACCGCCCACCACCCAGACGCTCATCAACGGCACCGGGCCGGGGAGTCTGTTGGCGACGCCGGCCGGCGTGCGGAAGATTCCGGAGCCAATCGTCGAGCCGACGACGACGGCTACGGCGCTCCAGAGGCCGAGTTGGCGAGGAAGCGCCGGGGAGCGAGTGCGGGGGGTTTCGGGCATCGCGGAAGGTGGAGAGTTCGAGGGGTTGGGTCCAGGGTGTATGGACAGAAGGGTATAGGGTCTTGGGTATAGGGTTGAGGGAAGGTGTGCGGCGCGCCGTGGGCGCGCCGCTTCGGTATGGGGATGCCGACAGGTCTTCCCATCAAGTCGCGCCGCAGGCGCGACGTACCTCCCCTAGACCCTAACCCCGAGACCCTAAACCCTGGTGTGGAAACCCTGCACTTGAGCCTCCCATCCTGTAGCTTTTATTGTTGCTCCCCTAGCCGATTTCCCAATGTCTTTTCTGCTCGCTGACGTGATCTTCTGGATCGCCGTCGCGTGTTGCACGGTCGCCCAGTTGGCGATCATTCGTTCCGCGACCGTTTCTCCGGCGCGTGTTGCCGGTGGCGCACCGACGTCGGGCGCGCGCCGCGCCGCCGAGATTGCCTGGGCTGTCCTGCCGGGCATCGCTCTCGCCGCCGTATTGGTATTCACCTGGCGGGCGATGCACGTGGCGCGGGTCACGAGCGCCGTCGTCGCGGGCCAGCTCTGATGCGGTCCGTTCGCCGGCTTTCGATCGCGGCGCTCGTCGTCGCGTGTCTGCATCTCGTCTTCGGCGCCATCGTGCGCATCTCCGGATCGGGGATGGGGTGCGGCGACCATTGGCCGAAGTGCTACGGCTATTGGATTCCGCCGTTCAGCCGTCCCGACCTGATCGTCGAGGTGAGCCACCGGTATCTCGCGTCGATTCTGGTGCTCACGGTGTGCTCGATGGCGTTCGTGGCGTTCCGTCATCGCCGGGACGAGGGGGTGTCGGGGCCGGGTGGCGTGCTTCGTACCGCGATCGGCGCGGTCGGCGCGGTGTTCTCGGCGGCGATCCTCGGCGGCGTCACGGTCAAGATGGGCAACGCGCCCTGGGCAACGGTGCTGCATTGGCTGAACGCGATGACGCTCCTCGCGCTGGTGGCGGCGACGGCGATTCGCGCCGGCGCACTCGGCGGCGATGGCGCGCGAAAGCAGCACGGCACCGCGCGCGCCGCACGGTCCGCGTTCGCCGCGGCGATGCTGGCGATCTTCGCCGTCGCGCTCGGCGGCTTGACGGCGAAAATTCCGGGCGCGGCGGTCGCGTGCACCACGGTGCCGTCGTGTGGACGGAATGCGAGCGTCGACACGGCGGCGGTGATGGTGCAGATGACTCATCGCACGCTCGCCATGCTGCTGGTGCTGCACCTGTTGGGCATGATGATGATGCTGCGTAAGCGGCGAAGCGAGGAGGCGCCGGTCGTGGTGCGTGCGGCGACGATCGCGTTC
The DNA here is from genome assembly GCA_028287235.1 of Gemmatimonadota bacterium. Classification (GTDB taxonomy): domain Bacteria; phylum Gemmatimonadota; class Gemmatimonadetes; order Gemmatimonadales; family Gemmatimonadaceae; genus JAQBQB01. The sequence goes on from JAQBQB010000010.1 coordinate 492,251, forward strand.
GGGATGGTGATCCTGCAGCTCGCCGTGGCGTCGTCGATGGTTCTGTTTCATCTCCCGCCCGTGCTGCGGTCGTTGCACGAGGCAACGGGGGTGGGGATCTGGTTGAGCTGTTTCGCGCTGGCGTATTTGGCGCGGCGAGTTGGGAGAGGAGCGAGCGAAGACGGACGAGTGGGTGCGGGCGGTGTCACGCCAGTCGTGCATGTCGACGCTGCTTGTCATCCTGAGCGCAGCGAAGGATCGCGTCGCGAGGACGGCGATCCTTCGGTCGCTACGCTCCCTCAGGATGACAACGCGGGAATCGCGATGCTCGCGCCGGTTCACAACGCGGGAATCGCTACGCTCGCACCGGTTGACACCGCGGAAGTCACCACGCTCCCGCAGAACGAGCATGTCGACGCCGATCGTCATCCTCAGCGCAGCGAAGGATCGCTTCGCGACGACGGAGATCCTTCGGTCGCTACCCTCCCTCAGGATGACAATGCGGATGTCACGACGCTCGCGCGGGTTGACAACGCGGAAAACGCCACGCTCGCGCAGGACGTGCATGTCGACGCCGATCGTCATCCTGAGCGCAGCGAAGTATCGCTTCGCGACGACGGAGATCCTTCGGTCGCTACGCTCCCTCAGGATGACAATGCGGGAATCGCGATGCTTGCGCAGAACGACAACGCGGGAATCATTACGCTCGCTCCGGAGAAGCATGCGGTGATCGCGGCGGTCGCGTCGGAGGAGGATACAGGCGCGGCGGCGATCGTCTCCCATGACACGGTTACCGCGCCCTCCGTTCCGGACGACGTAGCACCGCTCCGCTCGCCTGCCCTGTCCCCCATCTCTCCACTCCCCCTCAAACACACCATGGCCGTCATCGTGGCGCGGGGAGCCGACCTGTGAGCGAAGCCATCGTCGTCGAGTCCCGCGCGCGCTCGTTCGTGCGCGACCTCGTCGCACTCACCAAGCCGCGGATCATCTCGCTGCTGCTCGTCACGACCATCGTGCCGATGTTCGTCGCGGGACATCCCAGCTGGCAGCTCGTCGTCGCCGTGTTCGTCGGCGGATACCTGATGGCCGGCGGCGCGAACGCCGTGAACATGTACATGGACCGCGACATCGACGACCGGATGTCGCGCACGCGCCTGCGTCCCATTCCGAGCGGACGCATGCAGCCGCGCGAGGTGCTGGCGTTCGGCATTCTGCTGTCGACCACCGCGACGTGGCTCCTCGCGCAGGCCGCGAACGTTCTCACCGCGGCTCTCGCGCTCGCGGGCTTTTACTTCTACGTCTTCGTCTACACGCGGTGGCTCAAACGGAGCACACCGCAGAACATCGTGATCGGCGGCGCGGCGGGCGCGTTCCCCCCGCTCGTCGGCTGGGCGGCGGTGACGAACCGCGTCGACCTCTTCGCCATCTATCTCTTCCTGATCGTGTTCTACTGGACGCCGCCGCACTTCTGGGCGCTCGCGCTGCTCAAGCAGAAAGACTACGGCCGCGCCGGCGTTCCGATGGCGCCGTTGGTTTGGGGCGAGCGCGAAACGAAGCATCAGATGTTTTGGTACACTTTGATACTAATTCCGCTCACGCTGCTCCCCTACGTGTTCGGCGTGCTCGGACCGGTCTACCTCGTGCTCGCCACGCTCCTCGGCGCCAAGTTCGTGTATGAAGTCGTGCGTGTCGCGCGAGCGAGCGACTGGACGAAGCCGGCGTGGCACCTGTACAAGTTCTCGCTGCTCTATCTCGCGCTCATCTTCGCCGCGATGGTCGTCGACCGCGGGCTGCTCGCATGACGCAAGCTTCGGCGGAGCCGAGAAAGCTCCGTTCCCCAAAACCGCTGGGTCGACTTCTTCCGCGCCTGCGACCGTATCGCGCCAGGCTCGCCGTCGCCGCCGTGTGCCTGGTCGTCGCCGCCGCCGTCGGGCTGATCTTTCCGCAGGTCGTACGACATCTGCTCGACGCCGCGTTCCAGCAGCACGACCGCGCGCTGCTCGACCGGATCGCGCTCGGACTGATCGCGCTGTTCGCGCTCCAGGGCGTGATGAACTTCGTGCAGGTCTTCCTGCTGACGTCGACGACGGAGCGCGTCATCGCCTCGTTGCGCGAAGACGTCTTTGCGCACCTGGTGCGGCTGTCGCCCGGCTTCTTCACCGACCGCCGGACCGGCGAGCTCACGAGTCGTCTCTCGGCCGATCTCGCCGTGTTGCAGTCGCTGATGAGTACCTGGATCTCGGAGATGTCGCGCCAGATCCTGTTTCTCGCCGGCGGCATCATCCTGCTCACGCTTACACACCCGCGTCTCACCGCGACCACGCTCGCCGTCGTGCCGATCGTCGTTACCGCGGCGTTCGTGTTCGGCCGGCGTCTCAAGCGCGCGAGCTCCGGCGTGCAGGACCGCGTCGCCGAAGCGATGGCCGGCGCCGACGAAGCGTTCTCGCAGATCCGAACCGTGCAGAGCTTCCACCGTGAGGCGGAGGAGACGCGCCGCTATCGCGCGCAGCTCGCCGACGTCGTCACGGCCGCGGTGGCACGCGCCAAGATCCGCGCGCTGTTCTTCGGCGTCGTCGGCTTCGTCGCGTTCGGCGGCGTGGTCGCGGTGCTCTGGGAAGGCGGCCAGCTCGTGCTCGACGGCGCGCTCACGCCCGGCGAGCTCGTGTCGTTCCTGTTGTACGCGATCACGATCGCCGCGGCCGTCGGCGCGCTCGCGTCGCTGTTCGGCAGCTACCAGGAAGCACTCGGCGCCGCGTCGCGCGTCTTCGAGCTGTTGGAGACGCACCCCGCCGTGGCCGAGCCCGAGCATCCGCATCCGCTCGCCAAGCCGGTGCGCGGCGAGGTCGCGTTCGAAGGTGTGAGCTTCGCCTATTCGCCCGACCTGCCCGACGCGCTGACCGAGATCGACCTGCACATCGGCCCGGGCGAAGTCGTGGCGCTCGTCGGCCCGTCGGGCGCGGGCAAGACCACGGTCGCGTCGCTCTTGCCGCGCTTCTGGGACGTGACCTCCGGCCGCGTGACGCTCGACGGCACCGACATTCGAGATCTCTCATTCGCCGACCTTCGCGGGGCCGTCGGCATGGTGCCGCAGGAGCCGGCGCTGTTCAGCGGAACGATCCGCGAGAACATCGCGTACGCACGGCCCGATGAAGCCGGGCCGCCGCCCAGCGAGGCTGAGATCGTCGCCGCCGCCCGCGCCGCGCACGCAATGGAATTCATCGAGCGTCTGCCGCACGGCCTCGACACGAAAGTGGGCGAGCGCGGCGTCAAGCTTTCAGGCGGCCAACGCCAACGCCTCGCGATCGCACGGGTCTTTCTCAAGAACCCCGCGGTGGTGGTGCTCGACGAAGCAACGTCGAGCCTCGACACCGAGAGCGAGCGCGCGATCGAGGCGGCAATGGAAGATCTGCTGCGCGGCCGCTCGACGCTGATCATCGCGCACCGGTTGAGCACTGTTCGGCGGGCGGACCGGGTAGTCGTGCTGGATCGCGGACGGATCGTGGAGACTGGGACGCATGCCGAGCTGCTCGAGGAGAACGGGCTGTACGCATTGCTGGCTCGTAGCTCGTAGCTCGTAAGCTCACGGCTCGCTGCTGGGGCTCGCCTTCACCTATCGTGTGGCTCGGTCGGCATCGCGACCTGTAAGACGAGCCCCAGCAGCGAGCCATGAGCCAGCGAGCCTACAGCTATGAGCTCGCTTACTACGAGCCCGGCCCAATCTTCATCGCGACGTCTAGCTTCGCTGCGCCGCCGCCCGCCACCACGACTTGTTGCTCTACCGGCTTGCCCGCCCCCTCGTGCCACACCATCACCTTGTACGTCCCGGGCGGGAGCGAATCGATCTTGAAGCTCCCGTCGCTCCCCGTTACCGCGAAGTACGGGTGATCGAACACCGCGATGTATGCGTGCGTCCACGGATGTAGCGCGCACCGCACTTCCACGATCCCGGACTTCTTCGCCAGCCGCTCGCTCGCCACGACCTGGCCGGCGTTGAAGAACGGCATCTTCGTCAGCGTGTCGTTCGTGCCGACCGGCATGAACACGAGCTTGTGGAGCAGCTTGTCGTCGTTCGTGACGTTCACCGTGGTGCCGACGACCGCCGCCTGCACGCGCGGATCGACCACGCAATCCTCGCTGGAGAGGTCGATGCGCTTCGAGACCGGCAGCGGCTTGCCCGTCTTCATGTCGGCAATCCACACGACCGAGTTCGAGAGACCCTTGTCGCTCGCCACCACTGGACCTTCCGCCATCTTGCCGCACACCGGCTGGTCGACCGTCACGGGGACGCTGTCCTTTCGCGGCGCTCCGTCGAGCTTGATCGTGCCGGCGATCGATCCGACCGCGCCCAGCGGCCCCGCCTTGTAGGCGGTGCCGCCGAGATCGACGGTGCCGGCCGCGGAATCGTCGGTCTTGGCCTTCGCGGACAGGCGCGTCTTCGCGGGGCTTCCAGCGGGAGCATCCTTCGAGCACGCAGCTAGCACGGACGTAGCAAGCAGAGCAGCGGAAATGCGACGCGCGAGGAGTCCGGTCACGATTCTGGCAATGGTTAGAGAGCGATGATGACTATCCCGGGGGGCAAACGACGCGCCAACCTCGCCCTGGCGCTCTGCGCGGCGTCGCGACTCGCCGCCTGTGGGTCGGCGGCTGCCACCGCGGCCGCAACACCCGTTTCGACGACCACCTGGGTGTTCTCGGCACCGGGGGACACACGAGGCGACACGGCGCTCAGCGCGGTCGCGCCGCGCATCGACGCCGTCGTCAGCGGGTGGATCCAGTTGGACAGCATAACGGGTCTGCCGATTCGACTCCACCCCGACGACGCGGCGCGCTTTCCCTCCGCGGCGCGCCGCCTCGCGCTGGTCACGAGTCTCCACGGGCAGCGCTTTCATCCGGAGACGGTGCGGCGCGTCGCCGCCGACCATGCCGCGCTCGCGTTGACGGCGGGACGCATCGGAGATTTCGTGGCGGCGGGCGGCTATCAAGGCGTGGTCTTCGATCTCGAGGGACAGTCGCGTGACGACATCCCGCTGGCGCTGCGCTTCATACGAGCGGCGGGCGACAGCGCGCGCCGGCGCGGTGCGTCGACGATCGTCGTCGCGCTCCCCGCCGCCGACACGACCGCGTATCCGACGCGCGCATATCTGGCCGCGGCGGACTTCGTCACGATCATGCTGTACGACGAACATGGTCCGACGTCCGCGCCGGGTCCCATCGCCTCGCCGACATGGGTACGGCGCAACCTCGCGCAGCGGGTGTCCGATGTCGGCGCGGCGCGGGTGGTCGCGCTCTTCCCGCTGTTCGGCTATCTCTGGCGCCCGAACCAGCCGGCCACGACGCTCAGCCTCGACGCCGCACGCCGCGCGGCGGCCGAAGCCGGCGTCGAGATCACGCGTGACCCGGCGTCGCACGCGCTCCACGCCAATCTTCCGAACAGCTGGGAGCTCTGGCTGAATGACGCTGAGCTGCTCCGCGCCTTGCGCTCGGAGGCGGCGGATTTGGGGGTGACGACGATCGCCGTGGCGTCACGACCACTCTGAACAACCTGTCATCCTGAGCGAAGCGAAGGATCGCTCGGCGTGGACAGCGATCCTTCGACTCGCTACGCTCGCTCAGGATGACACGGCTCACAACCTGTCATCCTGAGCGAAGCGAAGGACCGCTCGGCGTGGACGGAGATCCTTCGACTCGCTACGCTCGCTCAGGATGACACGGCTCACACCCTGTCATCCTGAGCGAAGCGAAGGATCGCTCCGCGTGGACAGAGATCCTTCGACTCGCTGCGCTCGCTCAGGATGACACGGCTCACACCCTGTCATCCTGAGCGAAGCGAAGGATCGCTCGGCGTGGACGGGATGGCACGGGTCAAACGATCAACAGATCCTTCTGATACTCGCGCGGCGTGACGACGGCTTCGCCGTCGAGCACATACACATTCACCTCGCTCCGCATCCCGATCTTCCCTGCCACATAGATCCCCGGCTCGATCGAGAACGCCACGCCGGGCACGAGCAGCCGGTCGTCGCGAGTCTCGAGATTGTCGAGGTGCGGACCCGACCCGTGCAAATCGCGCGGGTCGATCGAATGGCCGGTGCGATGCGTGAAATACTCGCCGAACCCGCGCGAATCGATCACCTGCCGCGCCGCGTCGTCCACGTCGGCACCGCGCAGCGGCGTGGTCGTCTTGGCGCGCGCCTGCACCAGGTCGATCGCGGCATCCCGCGCGTCGCGCACGGCATTCCAGATCTCTAACGCCTCGGCGCTTGGCTTCCCGATGGACGCCATCCAGGTCTGGTCGGCGTAGACGCCGCCCTGCTCCTCGCGCGCCCACAGGTCGATGAGCAGGATGTCGCCGGCGCGGATGAGCCGCGGCGCGTCGGACGAGGGCTCGTAGTGCGGGTTCGCCGCGTTCGCGCCGGCCGAGACGTTGGGGCCGTGGTCCGTGGTGAGGCCGGACTGCTTGAACCGGTCGAGGATCCACCCCATCAGCTCGTGCTCGGCCAACGGCTCCGTGCTCCTGGCGCGCTCGCCGGCGACTTCCATCGCCTCGCGCGCGATCGACGCGATCTGCTCCGCCGCCCGCTGGTGCGACGCGATGTGATCGGCGTTCCACGCGGCATAAAAGCGCGTCACCAGCTCGCCCGACGATACGACCGCGGCGCCGGCGTCGCGCACCATCTCGATCACGCCGGCAGGCACGCGGTCGAGATAGGGCACGGCGTCGCCCTTCGAATACTCCATGGCGACACGCTTGCCGCCGACGTGCTTGGCAAGCAGCGACTCGAGACTGCGCCACGACGAATAGATCTCCTTCGTCCACCCAGCCGGCCACTGCTGCCACGGCCCCTGCTCGATTGCATGGGTGAGCGCCACCGGCGTGCCGGACGCCGGCACGAACGCGAACGCGCGGCGCGTCGTCATCCTCTCGAGGCCCATCATCTCGCCGCCGATGGGATTGAGGCCGCGAAAGTCGTACAACAGCCAACCGTCGACGCCGGCGTCGTCCAACGCGCGCTGGACGTCGGGAAGTGTTTCGGGTGTCAGCATGTGCTTAGTCTAGTCCGGCCGTGCGGTCGAACGAGCGCCAGTCGGCGCGCCACTCGCAGGTGCCCTCGCTGCGCCCCGCGCAGCGGACATGCTCGACGGCGCCGATGCTGCCGATCAAGAGCAGCAGCAGCTCGCGCAACGACGATTCGTAAAAGGTGCACCCCACGCTGCCGGGAGCGGTGCCGAGCGTGATGGACCGCGGCACGTCGAACAGCAGAAAGCTGCCGACGCGCCGTACGTTGCCATTGAGATAGCGCGAGCCGATCTTCTTCGCGTGGCGAAAGGCGAGCGGCCGAGCCATGGCGGACGGCAGCAGGCGCATCATCTTGCGCGTCACCGGCGAGATGGTGCGGTACGACTGGCGAGCCATGTGGCGACCGGCCGCGCGAAAGATCGCTTCCGCGTCGGGACGGCGGCCGATCAGCTTCGACAGGGCGATCGCCTCGTCCTGGCCGGTCCGCTGCCCCCGTCGCACGGCTTCCGTATGCCGCTTGATCTGCGCGTAGATCGTGTCGCTCAACCCGAGCCGCTTGTTGCGCAGCTCGTCGACGTACTCAGCGTCGAACTGATCGCTGGGTGTATCGACATTACGGACCGCCTCGAGCAAACTCAGCGGGAGGAGAGCATCAACAGTGGCAAGCATTTGGATTGCGAAGGGGACAGACTGCGAAGGTAGCCGCGCACGGATGCCCCTTCAAGGCGGCGCACCGTGATGTTTCGGGCGGTGCTTGGACTGGCCCTCGCGGCGTGCATTGCTTTCTTAGCGCGGCGCACGCGCTCGCTTACCACGGGTGGCGCGATTGCCGCGACGCTCGTCGGTGGCGTCGCGATTGCGGCCGGATGGAGTTGGGGGGCGCTGCTGATCATCTATTTCGTCTCGTCGACCATACTGTCGCGCGTCGGGCGCGACGAAAAGGAGCTGCGGACGGCCTCCCTTCTCGCCAAGGGCGGCGAGCGCGACGCGGTCCAGGTACTCGCGAACGGCGCGGTCTTCGCCGGCGCGGCGTTGGCGATGGTCGCCCGACCGGACGTGCACTGGATGGCCCTGGGCGCCGGCTCGCTCGCTGCGTCGGCCGCCGATACCTGGGCGACCGAAGTCGGAACGCTGCGCGGCGGCGAACCTCGCTCCATCTTCGGCGGGCGCCGCGTTCCGCCCGGAACCTCGGGAGCGGTGTCGGTCGTCGGGACGATGGCGGCCGTGTCGGGCGCCGCCTTCGTCGCCGCCGCCGCGATCGCGTTGGGCTGGCCTCCGCACATTGCCCGCTACGTGCTGCTCGGCGGGATCTTCGGCGCGTTGGCCGACTCGGTGCTCGGGGCCACAATGCAGGCGCGGCGGTGGTGCGAGGCGTGCGGAAGCGAGACGGAGCGAACCACCCACGATTGCGGCTCCGCGACGCGACCGCTGCGAGGATTGGGCTGGCTGGACAACGACGTGGTCAACTTTCTCAGCAACGCAGCCGGCGGACTTCTCGCCGCGTTGCTCACTCGATAGAGTTTTCGAATGGCCGATGCAGACGTGCTCGTCGTAGGTGGAGGGCCGGCCGGCTCGTCGGTCGCCTACGCACTCGCGCGCGCGGGAATCGAGGTCCACATCGTGGACCGCGCGCGCTTTCCACGGCCGAAGCCGTGCGCCGAATACCTGAGTCCAGAAGCGTCGCGCATCCTCGACGCCATGGGCGCCCTCGCGCCCGTGGAACAGTCGGGTGCCGCGGCGCTGGCCGGGATTCACGTCCGCGCTCCGAACGGCGCCGTGATCGCCGGCGATTTCGTCGCCGCGCACGGCTTCAAGGGCTTTCGTGACCGCGGGCTGTCGGTGCGCCGCGAAGTGCTCGACCAGATTCTCCTCGACCGCGCACGGGCTGCCGGCGCGCGCGTGACCGAGGGCGTACGCATCACGGACGTGCTGCGCGACGACACGAATCGCGTGTGCGGCGTGGCGACGCTCGTCGACGGGAAGCCGGCTGAGATACGCGCGCGCCTCGTCGTCGCCGCCGACGGACTGCGCTCGGTAGTTGCCAAACGCCTCGGTCTCGCTCGTGCCCTGCGCTGGCCGCGCCGGTTGGCGCTCGTCACACACTACGCCAACGTCGGCGACGTCGGCGAGCACGGCGAGATGCACGTCGAACGCGACGGCTACGTCGGCATCGCCGACGTGGGGAACGGGCAGACCACCGTCGCGCTCGTGGTGCCCGCCTCGCGCGCGCGCGAGATCGGCGGCGACCGCGCCGCGTTCCTCGATCGCTGGCTCGCGTCGCGCCCGCATCTCGCGCCTCGCTTCGCGCGCGCCGAACGCGTCTCGCCGGTGATCGCCACCGGTCCCTTCGCGTCGCACACGCGGCGGGCGTGGGCGCCGGGCGTCGCGCTCGTCGGCGACGCGGCGGACTTCTTCGACCCCTTCACAGGAGAAGGGATATACTCGGCGCTGCGCGGCGGCGAGATGCTCGCCGCGTCGGCGCAGCACGCGCTGTCGGCCCGTACCGCCCGCGACGCGGACCACGCACTGGCCCGCTACGACGCCGCGCGGCGCGCGGAGTTCCGTGGCAAGTGGATCGTGGAGCGCGTGATCGGCGCCGTCGTCGGAAGTGTTCCGCTCATCAACCGAGCGGCGAGGAGCCTGTCGGCGCGGAAGGATCTGGCCGACCTGCTCATCGGAGTTACGGGAGACTTCGTACCGGCGGCCGAGGTGATACGGCTCGGGTATTTATGGAGAGTGTTTGGGCCCGCACAGCAGGGTTCAGGGTCTGGGGTCTAGGGGATAGGGAAGGAACGTCGCGCTGCGGCGCGACTCAATGGATGGACTGAGCCGAGTCCTAACAAAAAGCGGGCGCGCCCACGGCGCGCCCGCACACCTTCCCTAAACCCTATACCCGAAACCCTAGCCCCTGCCGTTGGGCACACCTTCCCTAAACCCCAAACCCTTCACCCTATACCCTTATCTTTTGGGATGATTGACTCCGAGACCTTCCGTTCGGTGTTGGGCCGCTTCGCCTCCGGCGTCACCATCGTGACCGCCCGCGACGATGCCGGAACGGACCATGGCATGACCGTGAGCGCGTTCTGCTCGCTCAGCCTCGAGCCGCCGATGGTGCTCGTCTGCATCGATCATGCGGCGTCGATGCACGAGCTGCTATTGCAGCATCCGCGCTTCGGCGTGAGCATTCTCTCATCGGAGCAGGAGGGCTTTTCGCGCCGGTTCGCCACCGAGGATGCCGAGCGATTCGACGGCATCGCGTACTCGCGCGGCGAGTGTGGCGTCGTGCTCCTGAACGAAGCGGTAGCGCACCTCGAGTGCGAGGTGTCGCAGCATCACGACGCGGGCGACCACACGATCTTCCTCGCCAGAGTCGAGCGCGCCGAGCCGCGCGAGGGTGGGCGGCCGCTGCTGTATTATCGCGGCGGCTACGCCCAGCTCGAGCGGTGAGCGCCGCGTGCTGACCCCCGCGCGCCGGCGCGGCGTCGAGATCCTCGACGACCCGGGCGTCGATCCCGCCGTGCGCGAGCGGTCGATCGCCGACGTGACACGATCGAATCGCGTCCTCGGCGGGCTGCGCGCCGGTCTGCTCGCGGTGGGCGACGCTGTCGCCGGGATCGGCGCGAGCGGTACGCTGCTCGACGTCGGCACCGGGCTCGCGGACATTCCGGGAGCCGCGGAACGCGCCGCCGCGCGCGCAGGCATCGCGCTCACGACGATCGGCGTCGACGAGGCGCCGTCGCTGCTTGGGGCGGCGAAGCGGCGCCTGCATCACGCCGTCGCGGCGAACGCGCTCGCGCTGCCCTTTCGCGACCACAGCATCGACGTCGTCATGTGCTCCCAGCTGCTGCACCACTTCGAGAGCGCCGACGCCGTGCGGTTGCTGGCCGAGATGGATCGCGTCGCGCGGCGGGCGGTGATCGTGAGCGATCTGCGGCGGAGCGTCGTCGCCGCGATGGCCTTCTGGCTGGTGTCCTTTCCCCTTCGCTTTCACCGCGTCACGCGCCACGACGGCGTAGTGTCGGTCATGCGCGGGTTCACGGCGGCCGAGCTGGACGGGCTCATTCGCGCCGCGACGGGCACCGTGCCCGTGGTTCGCCGACGCCTTGGCTTTCGCATCACGGCACGATGGTCGCCAAGGATGGCCGCGTGAGCGAGCCCACATCCCTCGGCCCGATGCCGACCGACCGGCGAATGACGACCGTGGACGAGCATCTCGTCCGCGCGCCGCTGCCGGTGATCTTCGAACTCGCGGCCGACGTCGAGCGGTGGCCGGCGCACCTCTCGCACTACCGCTTCGTGCGCTTCGAGACGCGCAACGGAGCAGGCGGCGGCGTGGTCGAGATGTCCGCCAACCGGCCGTTCGGATTGATCGACTGGCCCACCTACTGGGTGTCGTTGATGACCGTCACCCGGCCCGAGCCGGGATCGAGCGCGCAGCCGGCGATTCGCTTTCGCCACATTCGCGGCGTCACGACGGGCATGGACGTGGAATGGAGCTTCGAGGCCGTCAGCGGCGGAACGCTCGTCCGAATCGTGCACGTGTGGAACGGTCCGCCGTGGCCGCTGATTGGTGACGTGGCGGCGCGGGGCGTGATCGGCCCCGTTTTCGTGCACGGAATCGCGTCGCGCACCCTTGCCGGGCTGGCGCACGCAGCCGAACGTAAGTCGACGAACGCATCACGCATCGAGGTATAGAGTGGCTGAGCGGCGCAGGGTTGTCGTGACGGGCATCGGCGTAGTCACGCCGATCGGGATCACCGGCGAAGCGATGTGGGCGGGGCTGCAGGCCGGCCGCTCAGCGGTGCGCGGCATCACGCGCTTCGATCCCTCGATCTACCGCAGCCAGATCGCGGCGGAGATCGACTACGATCCGTCGGACTTTCTCGAGGCCAAGCGCGTCAAGCGACTCGACCGATTCGGCCAATTCGTCGTGACGTCGGCGAAGCTCGCCGTGGAGGACGCCGGACTGAATCTCGAAGCCGAAGATCGCGAGCGAATCGGCTCCACGATGGGCACCGCGCTCGGGGGCGTCGGCTTCGCCGAGGAGCAGTTTCTCGTCTTCAAGAACGAGGGGATCAAGAACGTCGCGGTGACGCTGGCGACGAACGTTTTTGGCGGCGCGGCGAGCTGCAACGTGGCGATCGAGCTCGGCGTGCAGGGGCCGAACAGCACGAACGCAATGAGCTGCGCGTCGGGCACGATGGCGATCGGCCAGGGCTTCCGGGAGGTTCGCGACGACTACGCCGACGTCATGATCTGCGGCGGCGCCGAGGCGCCGTTGAGCCAACTCTGCTTCGGTGCGTTCGCGATCATCCGTGCGATGTCGACGCGGAACGACGATCCGGGCGCCGCGTCGCGCCCGTTCGACCGCACGCGCGACGGCTTCGTGATGGGCGAAGGGTCGGCGGTGGTGGTGCTCGAGGAGTACGAGCGCGCGAAGTCGCGCGGCGCGCACATCTATGCCGAGATCTGTGGATACGCGTTCTGTAACGACGCGCATCACATGACCGCGCCGCGGCCCGACGGCTCGCAGGCCGCGCGCGCCATTCGCGGCGCGCTCAAGGACGCGCACGTCGCGCCGCACGACGTGGGGTACGTCAACGCGCACGGCAGCAGCACGCCCCTCAACGATCCCACGGAGACGCGCGCCATCCACAGCGTGTTCGGCGACCATGCCTCCAAGCTCCAGGTGAGCAGCACGAAGGCGTACTACGGCCACGCCCTCGGCGCGTCGGGGGCGATGGAGACGGCGATCTGCGCGCTGTCGCTCGAGCGCGGGTGGCTGCCGCCCACGTTGAACCTGAGCGATCCGGACGACGGCTGCGATCTCGACTACATCCCGGGCACGGGACGGAGCTCGTCGGTCGAATACGCGGTGAACAACTCGTTCGGATTCGGCGGAATCAACGCAGCGCTCGTACTCAAACGGGCGGGATAGGGGCGACAAAAGGGTATAGGTTTTCGGGTACAGGGTTTAGGGGAGGTACGCGCCTTCGGCGCTTGGATGTGATAGGTTCTACCGCATCCACCCATGCGGCCGCGCACCTCCTCTAGACCTCAAACCTCAACCCTAGACCCTGATGAGAGATTCCTGGCGTCATTTCGCCGCCGAGTTCATCGGCACGTTCGCGCTCGTGTTCATCGGCGGGGGGGCGATCATCACGAGTCCGATGCTCGCCGTGCAGGCCGCGGTCGTGAACATCGCGTTCGCGCACGGGTTGATCCTCGCCCTCATGGTCACGGCGACCATGCGCGTGTCGGGCCACTTGAACCCGGCCGTCACGATGGGCTTTCTCGTCACCCGGCGCATCGAGCCGATGATGGCCGTGGTGTACTGGATCGCGCAGTTCACCGGCGCGATCGTCGCGGCGTACGCGCTCAAGGGGTTGTTTCCGCCGAACATCGTCGCGATGACGCGCCTGGGCGGCCAATCGCTCTCGGCCGACGTGACGCTGATTCAGGCGATCAGCCTCGAGGCCATCGCGACGTTCTTCCTCGTCTTCGTCGTCTTTGGCACCGCGGTCGACCCGCGCGCTCCGAAGGTCGGCGGCTTCGCCATCGGTCTGACGGTGACGGCCGGCATCCTCGGCATCGGCCCGCTCACCGGCGGCTCGATGAACCCCGCGCGGTCGTTCGGTCCGGCGGTGGTGACGCACATCTTCGAGGGTCAGGCCGCGTACTGGCTGGGACCGATGATCGGTGCGATCGCGGCGGCGTTGCTGTACGAGAAGTTGTTCATGCCGCGTGCGACGGAGCCGGCGGATCATGGGGCGGTGAGGCCGGTGGCGTGACGGCGTCTCGCGACGTCTGACCGGTTCGGGCTGCGCCCTCGCTGTAGGAGCGCAGCCACCAGCCCCACGCACTATCTTCAACTTCATGTCCGACGCCCCTCTCTCGTCCCTCTCCCGCGCGCGCGAAGCGAAGATCGAGGAGCTGTCGAACTATTTCGCGAGCGACGACCTGACGCTGGAAGAGCTCGAGCGGCGTATCGAGCGGGTGTACAAGGCGGCGAGCGTGACCGAGCTCGAGACGATCACGGCCGACTTGAAGCGCGCGGCGGCACCGCCGGACGAGTATAGCCGCGTGAAGCTGGCGCGGTCGAACCCGTCGCTGCCGGCGGGCTACGACATGCAGAACGGCCGCATTCTCTCGATCATGAGCTCCATGCGCCGCGTGGGGCGGTGGGCGGTGCCGCGGAAGCTCGAGGTCGTGGGGATCATGACGGACGCGAAGATCGACCTCACCCACGCGTCGCTGCCGCCGGGCATCATCGACATCCATATGCGCGTGATCATGGCGTCGTTCAAGCTGGTGGTGCCGCCGAACATGCGCGTCATCAACGACGCGCACGCCATCATGTCGAACATCCACAGCCGCGCCGACGAGCTGGGGCCCGACGGTGCGCCCGCGTCGCCGAACACGCCCGTGATCCGGCTGACCGGCATGGCGTTCATGTCCGACGTCAACATCGTTGTGCGCCGGCGGGAAGACCCGGTGTACGACGATGACGATGACGACGACGACGATTAGTCGCGGCTAGCGCACGACGATCGACGCGACGCGCGCCAGCCAGCCGATCGATACGATCAGAATCGGCAGCAGCGTGAGCCCCACGGAAAACGCGAGTCCCTGCCGAAAGAGCGCCGGTCCGAAGGGCGGGCAGCGAGCGCCCCAGGCGCGCTGCGCCGCGACCTCGAGCGCCCAGCCGAACGTGTAGCAGACGTTCGCGAGCAAGCCGTACGCGACGATCGGCCGCCAGTCGAACAGCATGGGCAGGCCGGGCGGCAGCCACGAGATGCCGCGGATCACGACCAGCGTGACCACTCCTGCCGAACCGACGGCGAGGTTGTACGTGAGCCGCTTCGACTCCCACCAGCCGAGCAGTGAGACGGTCGTCCGCCGGTGATCCGCCGGTGGAAAAAGCACATCGCCAAGCATGAAAACCCCCGCAAGGATATGTGAGAATATCCCGCGAGGGCATTTCCGTCAAGTACTTTTTGTTGCAAAGCGAGCCAAGGCCTTTGGCTACGGGCCTTCCCGTAGATACGTCGCGTCGTACCGGGCGATCGACTCGTTGATCACGCGCATCGCGATCTCGCTCTTCTCCCAGCCCGTGATCTGCACCCGCTTCCCCTCGAGATCCTTGTACGTCGAGAAGAAGTACTCGACCTCCTTCAACACGTGCCGCGGAATGTCGGCGATGTCGAAGAACTCGTCGGAGTACGGATCGTGGAGCGGCACCGCGAGGATCTTGTCGTCCGGCTCGCCGCGGTCGAGCATGCGCAGCACTCCGATGGGACGCACGTCGATCATGCAGCCGGAAAACGTCTGCTCTTTCACCAGCACGAGCACGTCGAGCGGATCGTTGTCCTCGTGTAGCGTGCGCGGAATGAAGCCGTAGTCGCCGGGATAGTGCACCGCTGAAAAGAGCACGCGGTCGAGCTTCATCAGCCCGGTGATCTTGTCGAGCTCGTACTTGTTGCGGCTGCCCGACGGGATCTCGATTACCGCGGTGACCTCTTCGGGCGGAGTGCGGCCCGGCGAGATGTCGCGCCAGAGATTGATCATGAGGAGTGCGTGGCGAGAGGGGAGACGCGGGACATGGTGCCCTTGTAGTTCATCGGCTCTTCCGTCACTCCAAAGTTGGTCTCGTTCAGCTCGGCCACGCGGTGCATGTCGGCGTCGGAGAGGTCGCCGAGTCCGCTCGCGGCGGCGAACTCGGCGAGCTGGGCGTCGTCGTAGATGTTTGGCAGCGTCGTGACGACGCGCGGCTCGGCGAGCAGCCACTTGAGAGCGGCCTGGCCGAGGGTCATCTCGCGCGCGAGGAAGTCGAGGGTGCGCACTTTCTGCACGCCGTTGACGAGCCACGAGCGCGGACGGTGGCGGCGATGATCGTTCTCGGGGAACACCGTGTCTTCAGTGTACTTCCCTTCCAGCATTCCCGAGGCGTGCGTCACCCGAATGTTGAAGACGCAGTTCGGCGCGTGCGCCTTGGCGGCGTCGAGCATCGCGGTGCCCGGGTGCTGCTCGAGAACGTTCCAGATCATCTGGATCGTATTGATGTCCGGCTCGCGCTCCACGAGCTCCACGGCCTCGTACAACCAGCCGATCGCCGGACCGAAGGCCGCGCCCCACGCGCGAATCTTCCCTTCGCGCTGGAGCGTGCGCATCGTCTCCCAGAGGAGCGGATCGCGGACGTGCTCCATCTTGGCGTTGTGCAGCTGGAGCACGTCGATGTAGTCCGTCTCCAACCGCTCGAGACACTTGTCGACGGCGAAGCGGATGAACGCCGGATCGGTGCGCATCGGCAGCTCCGACTGTCCGCGACGCGCGCGCTGCGCAGCATCGTCGTAGATGTCGTAGCCGACTTTCGTCCCGATGACGATATCCTTGCGGCGTCCACGAAAGGCTTCGGCGATCTGGCGCTCCGACCGGCCGTTGCCATATGCGTCGGCGGCGTCGAAGAAGGTGACGCCGTGATCGTCGAGCGCGCTGCGGAGCATCGCGACCGCCTGGTCGTCGGTCTTTTCCCCCCACCACCCCGTCGAAATGGTCCACGTCCCGAAGCCGACCTCGCTCACGCGAACGTCGGTGCCGGGGAATAATCGATACTTCATCATTGGTGCTTGAGTCTAGGTTGCCGAAACACAGGAACGCGCCGAGGAAAGTTAATTGGTAACTGCACCAACGCGGACACAAACGGACGCGCGCGCGAGTCGTCATCTGCCCGCATCAGTGCCGTGCCAACAACCGCGCCGCCTCGCGCGCAAAATACGTGATGATGACGTCGGCCCCCGCGCGCCGAATGGAGAGCAGCGAATCCATCATCACCCGCTCGCGATCGATCCAGCCGCGCTCGCCGGCGGCCTGGATCATCGCGTATTCGCCGCTCACCTGATACGCGGCCACCGGGTAGCCCGTCTCGGCCTTCACGCGATGAATGATGTCGAGAAACGGTCCGGCGGGCTTCACCATCACCATGTCGGCGCCCTCCTCGATGTCGAGAAAGACCTCGCGCAGCGCTTCGTCGGCGTTCGCGGCGTCCATCTGATACGCGCGACGATCGCCGAATTGCGGCGTCGACTCGGCCGCTTCGCGAAAGGGGCCGTAGAACGGGCCGGCGAACTTCGCGGCGTATGCGAGAATCGGTATCTCGGAAAACCCCTCGTTGTCCAGCGCGGCGCGGATGGCGGCAACGCGGCCGTCCATCATGTCGCTTGGCGCGATGATGTCCGCGCCGGCGCGCGCATGCGACACCGCTTCGCGCGCCAGCAGCTCGAGCGTGGCGTCGTTGTCCACCGCGCCGTCGCGAATCACGCCGCAGTGACCGTGCTCCGTGTACTCGCAGAGACAGACGTCGGTGATCACGACGAGGTCGGGCAGCTCGCGCTTGAGCGCGCGGATGGCCTGCTGCACCGGCGCGTCGTCGTTCCACGCTTCAGATCCCGTCGCGTCCTTCCGATCCGGGATGCCGAACAGCAGCACGCCGCTCACGCCGAGCGATGCGGCTTCGCGCGCGTCGCGCAGCAGCTCGTCGACGGATGTCTGATCGACACCGGGCATCGAGTCGACCGGCTGGCGAATGGCCGTGCCCGATCGGACGAAGAGCGGAAGCACGAGTTGCGAGGGCTGAAGCCAGGTCTCGCGAACGAGGCGGCGGAGGGCCGCGGTGCGGCGAAGCCGGCGGGGCCGGTAGGACGGGAAGGACGGCATCCTCGAAAACTAGCGACGGACGTCGCACCGCCAGTGGCCGCGCGTCAGTGCGCACTGCGCCACCGCGCCGAGCAGGGCATGATTCGCGCAATATGCGGCCGTCATGCGACTCTCGCTCCCCCGGATCGCGGTAATGGTGGCGTGCGTCGCGAGCGCCGGCTGCGCGGCGCAGCCGCACGGTCCCGACGGCCTCGATCTCGTCGTCGCGCCGATCGACACGCTCACCTCGCTCGGAACGTGGCTCGGAACGCACGGGCCCGATTCGGTGTCGTTCGACGCACCCGCCGGATCGCCCACGGAGTCGATCTGCAGAACCGCCAGAACGTCGGTCTCGGTGCTCGGGCAACCGGTGACGCGCTACGCCGTGTTCTACATCCCCGACGCGCCCACCGGCGAAGTCTTTCCCACAGACACCGCGCACTACGAGCGCCGCGCGTGCGCACTGCGTGCGGTGTGGCTCGTGCGACAGATCGACGACTCGGCCGCCGCCTGGCACTTCGCCGACTCGCTCGACACGACGCTCACCATGCGGCTCGGCCCAGGAAAAGAGAGCACGGAGATCGCCGGTGTCGGTACGGGTGCGTGGCGGCGGACGAAGAGCTGGAGCGCCGGCGACACGCACGTCGTGCTCGGCGTCGAGCCGGCGACGGACTATCGCGACGACAGCAGCGGTCTGGTGAAGAAGAACCGCCGGCGCGTCATCGTCGCGGCCTACGCGCCGAACAGCGGCCTCGGTCCGAACGACGAGCGACTCGAGACGGGCGGGTATACGCGTTCACACTTTCCTCGTCATGGCGACCGCGAGCTGCAAGATCAGCGTGCCGATTCTGCACTTGCGTTGTCCGGGGTCGAGCCGATCGTGTCCGATCTTCGCAAGGTCCTCGCCCGCGCGCGCGCGCGGCGGGATACGGATTCGCTGCACGTCTCCGCGATCGACTCGATCATGGCGCGCGCCGTGATCATGACGCGCGACTCGCTTCGCACGGTGTCAGCCCCGCGCCGCGCCGCCACGCTCCTTGCGACCGACCTGGCGCTCGACGCTTACGCCGGCCAGCTCGACGCCGACACGGCGTCACACGCGGCGACCGCGACGCGCCGGCGCCTCGTGGCCGCCGGCGTCCCGTACACCGACGACTCGCACTCGTCGCAGCTGGCGTACACCCGCGCCGGCCTGTGGGACGCGTACCGCGCCGATTCGCTAGGCCCGGCGGGGCGACTGGCGTTCATCGAGCTGCTGTACAACGCGTGGTCGACGAAGCCAGGCTGCGCCGACGGCCGCGCGGGCTACGACCGCGTCATCGAGCACGGCGAGGCGGCGCTGAAGAGTGGACAGCACGATCCGCTGATCCACTTCTATGTCGGTGAGGCGTATCGCGACGTCTATTCGCTCGCCCACGGGGGCGGCGAGGGCCACGTCAACGAGGCGGACTTCGCTGGCCGGGCCGAATCGGCGCGAACGAAGGCGATCGAGCATCTCACCGCCGCCCTCGCGACGCTTCGCCAACGCCCCGTACGCCACGCCGCGTGGGACGATGCGATTCGTCTCGTCGTTCGGGCGCATACCGAGCCGTCGTTCTTTTGTATCTATGATTGATGGAGAATCCGTTCGATCGTCCTCGGTGCGTCGTGTTTCCAGCGCTACACGAGATCCTTCGCTTCGCTCAGGATGACATGGTTCCGGCTCAGGATGACATGGTTCCGGCTCAGGATGACATCCTTCTCAGGATGACATCATTCCGGCTGTGGAGACGGCAAATGGTCGGCGCGACGCAGGCCCTCGAGAATCTCGATCGCCCCCCGATGCCGCAGCTCGTTGGCCAAACGAACGCCGCTCAGCTCCGGTTGGGTGACGTCGATCGCGAGCTCGCCACGGACCACGGCCTTGCCCTTCACGTCGGAGATGAATCCGTACAACGTCCGCGACTCGCCCGTGCGCATGGCGAGCGCGCCGATGGGCACCTGACACCCGCCCTCGAGCGCGGCGAGGAACGCGCGCTCGGCGCTGACGTCGATCATCGTGTCGGCGTCGCCCAGCGGCGCGAACAGGGCGCGTGACGCACCGTCGTCGGCGCGGATCTGAATGGCGATCGCCCCCTGGCCGGCGGCGGGCAGCCAGGCGGGCGCGTCGAGGTAGGAGGTGATGCGCTGCGATACGCCGAGCCGGTGCAGACCGGCCGCGGCGAGGATCGCGGCGTGCACGTGGCCTTCGTCCACCTTCCTGATACGCGTCGGCACGTTGCCGCGCAGCTCTACTACGTCGAGATCGGCACGCGCCGCGAGCAGCTGCGCGCGCCGACGAAGGCTCGACGTGCCGACGCGCGATCCCGGCGGCAGCGCATCGAGCGATTCGGCGCCCACGATGTTGTTGACGATGAGAATGTCGCGCGGATCCTCGCGCGGGAGCAGCGCGACGAGCTCGAGGCCGGCCGGCATCTCCGTCGGCAAGTCTTTGAGCGAGTGCACGCAACACTGGACCTTGCCCTTCACCAGATCCAGCTCGAGCTCCTTCGTAAACAACCCTTTCGCGCCAATGGAGCTGAGCGGCTCATCGAGGCGCTTGTCGCCCATGGTGCGATAGGTCTTGAGCTCCGACGCCACGCCGCGCTCGAGGAGCGCCTGCTGAACCATGCGCGCCTGCCGGAGCGCGAGCTCCGACGCGCGCGTCGCGATGATGAGCGTTTGCGTATTCATGCGAACTGCGCCGTGATGGCCGCGACCAGACCCGGAATGGTGGACTCGGTCGCTTCGATGGCAACCTCGAGCCCATGCTCCCGCGCTGCGGCGCTGGTGATCGGTCCGATCGACGCCGCGCGCACGCGCACCGCCGCGTCGTCGCCCACCGCCGCGACGAACGCCTTGACCGACGACGCCGACGTGAAGGTGACGAGATCGGCGCCGCCGTCGAGCAGGCGCGCGCGAAGCTCCTCCGACCCCGCGCCGTCGGGCACGGAGCGATAGAGCTCCACGCGGTCGACCACCGCGCCGAGCTCCTCGAGGCCGTCCTGCAACGTCTCGCGCGCGCCCTGTGCCGCGGCGTAGAGGACGCGCACTCCGCGTACGTCGCGCCGGTCGCGCAGCGCGTCGAGCAATGCTTCGGCCACGAAGCGGTCGGGCGACACGTCCACGGCGATCCCGCAGTCGAGCAGCGCCGCCGCGGTGGCCGGCCCCACCGCGCCGATCTTCACGCGGGCCAGCGCGCGCGCGTCGAGCGACTCGGCGCGGAGCGCGTCCCAGAAGATCCGCACGGCGTTCTGGCTCGTGAACATGATCCAGCCATACTCGTCGCGGCGGGCGATGGCGCTGCGCAGCGGGCCCGGATCGGCGACTTCGATCTGCGTTGCCGGCATCTCGATCACCTCGGCGCCGGCGGCGCGCAGCCGCTCGCTCAGCGACGCGGCCTGCGAGCGCGCGCGCGTCACCACGATGCGCTTGCCGAATAATGGACGCCGGTCGAACCACCCGATCTCTTCGCGAAGCGCGACCACAGGGCCGATGATCGTGATCACCGGCGCGCTGATCCCTTCGCGCTCCATGACGTCGGCGAGCGTGGACAGCGTGCCCGTCACAGTTCTCTGATGCGGATGCGTTCCCCACTGCACGGCCGCCGCGGGCGTCTCGGGCGACATCCCGCCGCCGACGAGGGCCGCGGCGATGCGCGGCAGCGTCTTCACCCCCATGTACAGCACGATCGTGCCGCCCGCCCGCGCGAGCGCCGACCAGTCCACCGTGGTCGTGTCTTTGGCCGGATCCTCGTGGCCGGTGACGAAGGTGACAGACGTCGCGATGCCGCGATGCGTGACCGGAATTCCCGCGTACGCCGCCGCCGCGATGCCGGCCGTCACGCCGGGCACGATCTCGAACGGCACGCCGGCCTCGGCGAGCGCCTGCGCCTCTTCGCTCCCTCGGCCGAAGACGAGCGGATCACCGCCCTTGAGCCGGACGACGCGCTTTCCCTCTTTCCCCAGCCGCACCAGCAGCGCGTTGATCTCGTCCTGTCGCGCCGATTCGGACGCGCCGCCGCGCTTGCCCACGTCGTGCAGCTCGACGGGCGTCGCGCGCTCGTGCACCGACGCCAACGCCAGCAACGCCGGATTGGCCAACGCGTCGTAGACGATCGCGTCGCAGGTCACGAGCAGCTCGCCGCCGCGCAGCGTCAGCAGCCCCGGATCCCCGGGCCCAGCGCCGACGAGATAGACCATACCGGTTGTCATTCCGAGCGCTTCTGTCCTCCCGAGCGCTTCTGTCCTCCCGAGCGCTTCTGTCATCCTGCGCGCTTGTGTCATCCTGAGCGCAGCGAAGGATCTCTCTCCGACGCCGAGCGATTCTTCGCTGCGCTCAGAATGACACCGCGCACCCGCCGCGCCCGCAACCACAACGACACCACGTACCCGATGTATATCACCGTCGCCACGACATACCCGGCGACCATTTCCGCGTGCGTGTCGATCATCGGGCGTCTCCGTCTATCTCGGCCGCCGACGCAATGTCGCGCAGCACGCCGAGCCGATACCGCGCACGAATCAGCGCGATGCACAGAATGATGAACGCCACGAAGCTGCCGAGAAAGGTCGTCAGCATCTCCGGCGACATCTTGGGCCGGCCGGGTTGCAGCGCCACGGGCATGGGATGCAATCGCGCGCTGAACAGATAGACGCTCAGATGGATGAACGGAATCAATAGTGCGGCCAGCACGGCGAGCACCGCCGAGTAGCGTCCACGCATGCCCGGATCTTCGATACCGCCGCGAAGGACGAGGTACGCCGCCACGATGAACCAGAGGAACAGCGTGAGCGTGAGCCGCATGTCCCACCACACCCACCACGCGCCCCAGATGCGGTGCGCCCAGATCGTGCCCGTCGTCAGCCCCACGGTGAGAAACACCAAACCCACCTCGGCGCTCGCTTCACCCAACCGGTCGGCCCGCTCGTCGTGCAGCCACAGGTAGACGATCGACATGAGCGCCGTGATGCCGATCGCCGTGTACGCGCCGAGCCAGGCGGCGATGTGCACGTAGTAGATCTTCTGCGCCAGCCCCTGTAGCGCGTCGGGCGGCGTGAAGGCGAGCGCGCGAACGTAGAGCACGATCACCGCGACGACGGCGAAGGCGAAGAACCAATCGAAGATCGGCTTCGCCACGAGGGCCTGAGGATCGCGCTGCTGCGGCGTGGTGCCGCGAAATGGTGCCGTCATTCTTCGAGCGTAAAGGGAAATGCAAGAGTGCACGCGACGACGAACACGACGTCGAACGCGATGAGAATCTTGAGGTACGGCGCGCTCTCCGACATCGGCCGCCCGGCGAGCGTGCGCGTCGCGATCTGCGCGGCGCTCATCAGGATCGGCACGAAAAACGGAAGGCTCAGCATCGGCAGCAACAGCTCGGCCATGCGCGTGTTCACCGCCATGGCGCTGAACAACGTGCCCACCGCCACGATGCCGATCATCGCCAGCAGCACGATGCCCGTGACGACGAGCAACGGCCGTCCCACCGGCAGATTGTAGAATAGCGCCAGCGCGGGGATCGTGACGGCCTGAATCGCCGACAGGAACAGCAGATTCCCGATCGCCTTGCCGAGATAGATCGACTCCCGGCTCACGGGCGACACGAGCAGTGCGTCGATGCCCCGATCGTGCTCCTCGAGCCCGAAGGATCGCTGCAGCCCGAGAAGCGCCGAAAAGGTGAGCACCACCCAGAGCACGCCTGGCGCGAGCTCCGACGGCGCCACGATCGACTGGTCCCACGCGAAGTAGAAGATGCAGAGTGCGAGGATCGCGAAGACCAGCGCTGAAAAGAACGCCGTGCGTGTGCGGAACTCGATCGCCAGGTCCTTGCGCGCGAGCAGCCACGCAGCGCTCAGCGTTCCCGGCGCGCGCAGCTCGTTCATGCCACCACCAGCGCGCGGTACTCGCCGGCGTAGGTGCGTGCGTCCACCAAGGCGCACGTGTCGCGGCGGACGATGCGGCCGGCGATCATCACCGCGGCATGCGACGCCACCGCCAATCCCTCCTCGACGTTGTGCGTCACCAGAATCATGGACGCGCCGGCGGCGCGGAGGAGATGCAACATGTCCGTGAGCGCCGCGCCGCCCGCCGCGTCGAGGCCGGTGTACGGCTCGTCGAGCAGCACGACGCTCGGCTCGTGCACGATGGCCCGCGCGATCGACACGCGCTGCTGCAACCCGCGGCTCAACGCGCGCACCGGCGAGTCGGCGCGGTCGGCGATGCGGATCCGCTCGAGCGCGCGCATCGCGGCGGCGCGCGGATCCGGCACACCGTACAGCTTCGCCGCGAACTCCACGTTCTCCCGCGCCGTGAGCGCGCGATAGAGCATGCTCTGGTGCGAGATGAGTCCCACCTGCGCACGCGCCGCCGCGTCGCCGCGCAGCGAACGGCCGCCCACGTGCACCGACCCCGTGGTCGGCGTGAGGAGACCGGCCACGACGCGCATCAACGTCGTCTTTCCGGCGCCGTTCGGACCGAACAGCGCCAGGCAGTCGCCGGCGTGCAGCGTGAGATCGACGCCGTCGACGGCGCGTCGGCGGCCAAAGGTCCGGCTGACGCCAGAGACGTCGACCGCCGGAAAAGCGGAAGGCATGCGACAAAGATAAGTCTCTGTTGGGAGAAGGGCCCAAACGGTATTTTGAGCCATCGCGCCTCACCGAGCACCCCCGGTCGTCGAACTCGCCGAACAGGTGGCGGCGTGAAGCCCTGATCATTCACGACATGCATTCTCGAAGTCTCTGTGCGGCACTCGGTCTCGCGCTACTCGCGCTCCTCGGCTGCTCTGGCAGCCCGCGCGCGACGCAGGCGCCGGCCGTGCTCCCCACGGTGGTCGTCGTCTCGTTCGACGCGCTCGGCGACCGGTTTCTCGACCGCGACACGCTACCGGCATTTCGCGCGCTCATGGCCGACGGCGTGCGGGCGCCCTTTCAGCCCGAGTTTCCCTCGAAGACTTTTCCCAACCACTACTCCATGGCAACCGGGCTCACACCCGGGCAGCACGGCATTGCGATCAATCAGTTCTTCGATCCGGCGCGCGGCGTGTGGTTTCGGCGAACCTCCGCCACCGACGGCTCCTTTTTCGGCGGGGAGCCGATCTGGGCGACGGCCGGGCGCGCGGGGATTCGCACGGCCGCGTACTTCTGGACGGGAAGCGAAGCGGAGATCGGCGGACGCCGTCCCACTTATTGGCATCCGTACGATACGACCGCGTCCGATGGCGCCAAGCTCGGCGAGATCATGCGCTGGCTGCGGCAACCTGAGGCCGCGCGCCCGCATCTCGTCATGATGTATTCGCGCGTGGTGGACTCCGCGGGCCATCGCTTTGGGCCCGAGTCGCCGCAGGAGTACAGTGCGGTTCGAGTCGCCGATCGCACGCTGGCGGCGCTGCGCGACTCGCTGGCGAAGCTGCCGTCGCTGCGCATCGATTTGATCGTCGTGTCGGACCACGGATTGGTCTCCGTCCCGCGCGAGCACGACATCGCGCTGGACACGCTCCTGCCGCGGAAGGGCGCCTTGCTCGACGACGAGCATGCGACCTTCTCGATCTGGCAGGATCCGGCCGGTCCACGGGTGAACTTCGACTCGCTCGCCGCGTTCTATCGCGGCGCGATTCCACACACCCGTGTCTTTCGCCCGGGAGAGTTTCCGGCCGAGTGGCAGACGAATCAGAATCCGCGGTTCGGCGACCTGTTTCTGCTCGCCGATCCCGGCTACGAATACGTGACGGAGAACCCGCGCGCCATATACACGCTGGGCGAACACGGCTACGATCCGAACACGCCGGAGATGACGGGCGTCTTCCTCGCGGCCGGTCCGGACTTTCGCCGCGGTGAGCGGCTCAGTGCACGCGAGAACCGATCCTTGCATGATCTGCTCGCGCGGCTGTTGCATCTCGATACGCCGAGAACCACGGCGGTCACGGATTTTGGGCTGCGAAAATGAACGGGGATGGCGGGACGCATGCTCGAGTGACTAGAACGACGTCACCGGTCGCGCGGCTCCGCGATCTTCGGTGGAGTCCAGTGACTCAGGATGACAAAACACACCACGAACCACATGTCTGAAAACATCGACGCCCTGCTCACCGAGAACCGCAAGTTCCCGCCGCCGGAAGAATTCCGGAAACAGGCGTTCGTCTCCGACCCCGGCATCTACGCGGCCGCCGCCCAGGATCCGGACGCGTTTTGGACGGAGCAGGCGAACGAGCTGCAGTGGTTCGAGAAGTGGAGCACGGTGCTCGACTGGACGCCGCCTCACGCGCAGTGGTTCACGGGGGGAAAGCTCAACGTCTCGGTCAACTGCATCGACCGGCACGTCGCGACGGCGCGGCGCAACAAGGCGGCGCTGATCTGGGAGGGCGAGCCGGGCGACAAGCGCACGCTCACTTACTGGGACTTGTACGTCGAAGTCCAGAAGTTCGCGAACGTGCTGAAAAAGCTCGGCGTGAAGCGCGGCGACCGCGTGGCGATCTACATGCCGCTCGTCCCCGAAGTCGCGATCGCGATGCTTGCCTGCACGCGCATCGGCGCGATTCACTCCGTGGTGTTCGGCGGCTTTTCGTCGGAGTCGCTCCGCGATCGCATCAACGACGCGCAGGCGAAAGTGCTCGTCACCGCCGACGGCGGCTACCGCCGCGGCGCCATCGTGCCGCTCAAGCGGAATTGCGACAAGGCGCTCGAGGACTGTCCCACGATCGAGCACGTCGTGGTGGTGCGCCGGCGCCCGGGCGCCGAGGGCGATGCGGCATTCGCCGAGATGAAAGAGGGACGCGACCAATGGTGGCACCGGCTCATGCACAACGCGTCGCCCAAGTGCGAGCCGGAGAAGATGGATGCCGAGGACGTGCTCTACATCCTCTACACGTCGGGCACCACGGGAAAGCCGAAGGGCATCGTGCACACGACCGGCGGCTACCTGGTGGGCGTCGCGACCACGACGAAGCTCGTGTTCGACCTGAAGGACGACGACGTGTACTGGTGCACGGCCGACGTGGGCTGGGTGACGGGCCACTCGTATCTCGTCTACGGCCCGCTCGCCAACGGCGCCACGTGCGTGATGTACGAAGGCGCGCCCGACTGGCCGGAGAAGGATCGCTTCTGGGACATCTGCGAGCGCTATGGCGTGACAATTCTGTACACGGCGCCCACGGCGATCCGCGCGTTCATGAAATGGGGCGACCAGTGGCCGGCGAAGCACGACCTCTCGCGCCTCCGTCTGCTCGGCTCCGTGGGCGAGCCGATCAACCCCGAAGCATGGATGTGGTATCGCGAAAAGATCGGCGGCAACCGCTGTCCTATCGTCGACACCTGGTGGCAGACGGAGACCGGCGCCATCGCGATCACGCCGTTGCCCGGCATCACGGCGACGAAACCGGGCAGCGCCACGCGTCCCTTCCCGGGCTTTGCCGCGACGCTGCTCGACTCGAACGCGGAGGAGATCACGGTGGGCGGCGGACTGCTCGCGCTCACCAAGCCGTGGCCGTCGATGGCGCGCACGATCTGGGGCGACGACGAGCGATACGTGCAGACGTACTTCTCGAAGTGGCCCGGCCGCCCCGATCTGTATTTCCCCGGCGACGGCGCCAAGCGCGACGACGACGGCTACTTCTGGATCCTCGGTCGCGTCGACGACGTGTTGAACGTCGCCGGCCACCGTATCGGCACGATGGAAGTGGAGTCGGCGCTCGTCGAGCACCCTGCGGTCGCCGAAGCGGCGGTCGTCGGCAAGTCGCACGAGTTGAAGGGTCAGGCGCTGGCGGCGTTCGTCACGCTGCGCGAGGGCTTCCACCAGAGCGCCGAGCTGCGCGAGGAGCTTCGGGCCTTCGTCGCGGAAAAGATCGGCGCCATCGCCAAGCCCGACGACATCCTGTTCTCGGCCGATCTTCCGAAGACGCGATCGGGGAAGATCATGCGCCGGCTACTCAGGGATATTGCGGAAGGTCGTGCATTAGGCGATACGACGACGCTCGCGGATCCGAACGTCGTCAACAGCCTCAAAGAGCAGTACGAGGCGACAGAGACCTAGAGACAGCAGGGTTTAGGGTATTGGGTATAGGGTTTAGGGAAGGTACGCCGCGCCTGCGGCGCGGCTTGATGAGAAGACCCCTCGGCATCCCCATACCGAGCGGCGCGCCCACGGCGCGCCGCATACCTTCCCTAGACCCTACACCCTAAACCCTATACCCTGCTGTATTGGTACGCGTTGTGCCCCCTACCGGGGCAACCTCTGCCTCCGCTTCCTATGTTTGCTTTTCTTCGCCGCCTCTTCCCCGAGCGCATCTTCCGCCGCAAGCTCGAGCCCGCCGCTGAGCGCCGGCTTCGGCTCGCGCAGGCCCGCGCCGAGGAAGCGACCATTCGTGCCCACGTCGACAACGCGCTGATGTTCGTCGACACACTGGCCGAAGATCTCACATTCGACCGGGCGATCGACACCTACATCCGGGAGATGGCCATTCCCGAGCCGCTCGCCAGCACGGTGGCGACGCGAACGCTCGTGGTGCTTGGACAGGACCTGGTGCCTTACCGCCGCCGCGCGGTCGAGGGAGGCGGTGCGGCGGACGCCGCGGGCGACACCGAGGACAAGCCAAAGCTCAGGCTCAACGAGGCCGCGCAGGGTCGCGGCGACGGTCGCACCGTCAAGCGAGCGTAGTAGGCTCGTCGTCGAGCGTGTCACCCGGAGTGTCGCGCCAGTCGAGCACCGCGAGCACGAAGAGAATCAGCACGATGGTGGCCGAGCCGATACACCACTCGCACCAGGCGTGGATAACGAACGCCTCGAGATAGTTCAGCCACGCCGTAAAGACCACGCCCCAGCCGCAGAGCAGCACCATGAGCAGCGACAGCCGCCGCGAGTCGGCGAAGCGCGGCTGGAGGCCGGCGACCGCCAGCACGAGCATCAGCGCGTAAAACCCCGCGCCCCACGTCGCCACCGGCAGACCGAGGAACACCGACCAGCGGCTCGTCTGCACCTGCTCGCACGAGCTCACGTTGCAGGCGAGCCGCCCGATGAAGCCGAACTTGTACAGCGTGAGATAGGCGCCGAGGAACAGCCCCGCGAGGCTGACCAGCGCCATCCACATGCGCTTCGTCATGGCGCGCTACTTCGCGCCGGGCTTCGCCAGCTTGGCGCCTTTCGCCGTGTCGCCGCCGGCGGGAACGGTCTTGCCCATCGCGGCCAGCGCGTCGTCGGTCATCTGCTTGAACTGATCGTACGTCACGAACGCCGAGACCTCCTTGTCGCCGAAAATGAACGTCGGCGTCCCGCTCACCTTGCGCGCCGTGGCGAGCGCGTAGTGCGCCTGGATCTTGGCTTGAGTCTTCTTGGTATCGACGCACTGGTTGAACTGGTCGGCCTTGAGTCCCGGCACCTGCGTGGCGATCTGCTTCAGCACCTTGTCGGGATTGGTCGTCGCCGTGCCGTCCCACCGGTCCTGGTTCGCGAAGATCGCGTCGTGCATCTCCCAGAACTTGCCTTGTTCGTCGGCGCACGCGGCGGCGCGCGACGCGTTCCAGGTGTTCGCGTGCATGGGCAGCGGGTAGTCGATGTAGCGAATGCGAATCGTACCGGTGTTGACCAGCCGCGCCCGGATGTCGGGCTCGGTGAGCGTGGCGAAGCGGCCGCACTGCGGACACTCGAAGTCGCCGAACTCCGTGACCTCGAGCGGCGCGTTCGGGCTGCCGAGCACGTAGCCGTTGGAGGTGACCTTCGGCAGGGTGCTGTCGATTCGGCTCGCCGTCGCCGTGACGTTGGGCCGGGTCGACGCATAGGTCAGCGCGGTGATGCCGATGACGGCGATCGCGACGATGATGACGTAGAACGCCTTGTTGCTCGTCGATCCCTTCTTCGACGCCTTGACGACGCCGGGCTTCACGCCGGGCTTCTGCCCGCGTCCGGTGTCCGCTCGCTTGTTGGCCATATCCTTCGGTGTCGGTGATCGGTTGTAGAGCCCGCCGGCTGACCGGGCGATGTCGAAAGATGCTATGATGGTCCCTAGGTTGCCAATGATAGGTCGCAGCTCGTCACCCTCACACGAATTCCCTTGGACGCCGATCTTCTACGCATTCCCGTGGGCCCCGGCTCGATGCACGTCGAGCGCTACGGCCATGGCGGGGCGCCGATCCTGTTCGTGCACGGCTTCGGGACCTGCAGCTTTCTCTGGCGCGAAGTCGGACCGGCGCTGGCCATGGCGAACCGTACGGCGTTCGCGATCGACCTATTCGGCTACGGCGAGTCGGATCGCCCGTTCGACGCCCAGTACGGCATCGCGGCGCAGTCCGACTACCTCGACCGTGCGCTGACTGCGCTGCGACTCACGAAGGCCACTGTCGTCGGCATCGACCTGGGCGGCGCGGTCGCGATGCACCTCGCCTTCAACCGGCCCGAGCGCGTCGAGCGGCTCGTGCTGATCAACGCGATCGCCTTCGACGACGTGCCGGCCGACGACATCAAGTCGATGCAGCGGAACACCGCCCGCTTCGCGCTCAAAATCTCGCGCGGCGTGCTCGGCGCCGCTCCGCTGATGCGCGAGCTGCTCGATCGAAGCGTGGCCGACAAGGCGAACATGCCCGACCCGCTCCTGGCGCGATACCTGGCACCCTACGTAGGGCAGGAAGGGCTGAATCACTTGCTGGCGCTGGCCCGGGCCGTCGACGACGAGGACATGGCCGAGGTGGATCTGGGGCAGATCGACCGCCCTTCCCTGATCGTTTGGGGGGACCAGGACCCGTTCGTGAGCCCCAAGCTCGGTGACCGCCTGGCGGACACCATCCCGGGAAGCCGCCTGGTGCGCCTTCCGGGCACCGGCCGGTTGGTGCCCGAGGAGGCCCCCGATACGCTCGCCAACATGATCCTGGAGTTCGTCGGCGCGGCGGGAATGGCCCGCACGGAATGAGCGGAAATGGGGGGTTCGAGACTGCAAAACGGGGGAGGAATACGTTAGATTACTGTGTCTTTCCTACCAATGCCTATCTCCCGCTCCCCATACATGGCCAAACAGCAGAAACGTCCCACGAAAGCCCCCGCGATGCCCTCGCCGTTCGAGGAAGCTCGCGATGAGTTGTTCCAGCATATCATGCGGTGTGGTGTCGTCGGATCCGATCCCGAGCACCAGCAGGAATGGTTCAGCGAAACGATGGCGTACTTCAAGGATCGCTATCCCGAGCTGAGCGCCGAGCAAGTCGATGAGCTCCGAAAGCTGGGTGAACGTTTTTCCCAGCCGCCGAAGAAGCGCGACGACACGGCAGCAGCGTAACGCACCGCTGGCAGATACAACGACGCCCCTTTTGTCATGGGGGCGTTTTCGTTTGTGCTCGCTGAGCCGCCGCGAAGCCCTACCGCCACCGCGGCGGCGACGTCCGCAGCACGAACCCAACCCGCGCCCCGCCTCCCAGCCCCACCTGCATCGCCGGCGTGAATCGTCCGCGAATGCGCCCCTCGACGTCGATGACGACGGTGGCGTACGGACGGACACGCCTGTCGCCGTCCACGTAGGGCACGCTCACGCCGCCGCCGAGCGACACGGCCACCGGCACTTCGCGAAAGGGATCGAGCAGGAAGCGCGAGATCGCGTCCACGCGTCCGCTCGCGTGCGCCGATCCGTCGCGCCAGGTCGAGCCCACCGCGCCGTCCACGCTGAGGCGAACGTACGTGCCGAGCGGAAAGACCGGGCCCAGTCCCCCCTGAAGCGTCGTGCCGCGCGCCACGATCGCGTCGGCGCGGTACTCCATGTAGCGCGGCGGCGCGAGGATCTGCTGCTGCGTACGTGCCAGGCGAGGCACGCCGAACACCAGCACGAGCGCGCACGCGACGAGACGCGTCATCGAGCGCGGGCGCGCCAGAGCGCGTAGGTGTAGTCGACGACCGAGTAGAGCGACGCGAGGCCCACGAGCCAGAGCAGCGGAGCGACCCATGTTCGAAATTTGAGTAAGGCGGCGAAGGTCACGAGCTGCAGCACGGTCACCAGCTTTCCGGAGAAGCGCGCCTTGAACTCCACGGGCTTGAGCCACGACACCATGCGCGCGACGAGGAACCCGACGGCCGTCATGAGGTCGCGCGAGATCATCACGAAATAGCCGACCGTCGAGAGCGATCCGTCGAAGAGGAACGCCGATACGGCGACGAGCGCGAACACGCGGTCGGCTATCGGGTCGATCAACGCGCCCCATCGCGACGTCCACTTGCCGCGACGCGCGACGTAGCCGTCGAGAAAATCCGTGGCGCCGGCGACGGCAACCAGCCCCAACCGGGCATCGGCGCTCTTGAACGCGACGAACGCCGCGGCGAGGACGATGCGCGAGAGCGACAGGATGTTCGGAAGAGCGCGAAATCTCGCGCGTGCGGCCATGGGCCAAAGCTAGGTAGGCGCCGGAGCGCTTGCCAGCGCGTGGGGGCGCCCGTAGCTTCGCCAGACTTCACTCGAACCGAGGCGCGCGCCATGGCGGAAGTCGCCGAGCTGCTGCAGAAGGTGGCGATCTTCAAGGATCTGGACGGCGATGAGCTGGCCCAGGTCGCCGACGTGTGCAAGGAAGAGAAGTTCGTGTCGGGCGAGTACGTCTTCCACGAGGGCGAGCACGGGAACCGGCTCTACCTGATCGTCGAAGGCGAGGTGCGCATCAGCCGCGACGTGCCGGGAAGCGGCGAGGAGGCGCTCGCCATTCTCAAAGCGGGCGCGCTGTTCGGCGAGATGGCAGTGTTCGATCGGAGCGAACGTTCGACTCACGCGATCTCCAACGGCGGCACTACGGTGCTGACGATCACACGCGCGGATTTCGAGATGCTGCTCGACTTCAACCGCGAGCTGGCGCACAAGGTGCTCTGGGCCTGTGTGCGGCTGCTTTCCACACGACTGCGCTCGACCAACGACTCGCTGCGGTCGTTCCTTGCGATGTCGATGTTCTGATACGCATACACAATTAGACTCAAATGCTGACTAAATCCTGTTTGGTATTGGCCGCCGCGGCGTTCGCCGAGTCGTGCGGCGCGCGGACGCAGGTTGCCACGATGGACCAGCCGACCGTCTCCGGCCCGCCGGCCACCGTGTCGAGCATGCAGCTGCCGCGCGACCTCGACCCGACGATCGGCCTCGTGCGCGATCCAGCCATCACCGCGGCCCTTGGCGATATCGACGCGGCGCACATCCGCCACACCGATTCCATGCTCGTGTCGTTCGGCACGCGAAACACGTTCTCCGACACGATGTCCACCGCGCGCGGCATCGGCGCCGCGCGGCGATGGATTCACTCGGAGCTCGAGCAGTACAGCCGCGACTGCGGCGGCTGCCTCAAGGTCGAGTATTACGGCAAGATCAACGAGTTCCGCCGCGCCATGGGACGCGACACGATCGTGCGCAGCGCGAACGTCGTCGACGTCCTCGCGTGGCTGCCGGGGCGCGACACGACGCACGTCGTCGTCATGAGCGGGCACTACGACTCGTGCGTCTGCAGCGTGCCCGCCGGCGGTGGCTCATTCGACTCGACGTCCAACGCGCCCGGCGCCGACGACGACGGCTCCGGAACTTCGGCCATCGTTGAATTGGCGCGCGTCTTCTCGAAGCGCTATCCCAAAGGCCTGAGCTCCTCGATCCTCTTCGTGGCCGTCGGCGCCGAGGAACAGGGGCTCAATGGATCGACGCAGCTCGCGCAGCGGTTGCACGAGCAGGGCTACAAGGTGATCGCCGGCATGACCGACGACATCGTGGGCAACGTCGTCGCCGAAGACGGCACGACCGACTCCACGACGATGCGCATCTTCGCCGCCGATCCCGACAACTCGCCGAGCCGCGAGCTCGGCCGCTTCACCTGGGCGCTGAGCCGCACGTATCTGCCGAACTTCGAGGTGCTGCCGGTGTGGCGGCTCGACCGCATCGGCCGCGGCGGCGATCACGAGCCGTACGTCACGCTCGGTGACGCGGGGCTTCGCTTCACGGAGCGGCTCGAGAACTACAACCGCCAGCATCTTCCGACCGACGACTTCGCGCACGTGAACTTTGGTTACGTCGCCAACGTCGCGCGGGTGAACGCGATGACTGTTGCGTCGCTGGCGAGCGCGCCGCCGACTCCGGCGAACTCGCGCGCGGCGCGCCAGGGGAGAGCCGCGGAGGCCACGGCCGCGCCGTCGTCAGGCGGCCAGGCGTGGACGATGAGCTGGGACGCCTCGCCCGGCGCAACGAGCTATGAAGTGCTGATCCGGCGCACGACGTCGCCCAACTGGGAGACCGTCATTCCCGTGGGCAACGTCACGCGCTGCACGTTGCGTCGCCAGCTCGACGACGAGTGGTCGGGAGTACGCGCGGTGAGCGCGAGCGGCGCACGTTCCATGGCCGCGTCGATGCCGGCGCCGAACGTGCCGCGCGCCCAACGTGCCGCCGGCGCCCCGGCGCCCGCAGCCGCGCCGC